>JAGHIA010000113.1 GCA_017887445.1 Fusicatenibacter sp. | reverse complement strand
TTCACAGCAGCCGCAAACACTTGCTGTTTGCGGCGTGAGAAAGTGATTCAGGTGTGAGCGGCTCCCATTCGCGAAGCGAATTTTCATTGGAGCCGCGAAGTTACTGTGAACGACTGTGAACAGTAACAGAAAAACAGCCCCTCTCCGATAGGAGAAGGGCTACACAGTTTTATGTTTGGTTTCATAAAACAGGATATAAAAACTTCCGTGACGAGGAAAGTCAGCCACACATAGCATTGATAATCTAAACCCCATAGAATTCTGGAAATGTTTCCTTCACAACGACAGATAAAAATTTCACAATAAAATCTATTTGGCTCATATTTTCATTGCCCAATGGTCTGTACTTGATAATAATTGATAGCATACCATTCAACAAAAAGTCTAATTTTATATCATTTTCTTCGCAAGGAACCAGTTTCCCCACATTGTATATCTGCGCTCGAAATGCCTCGATAAAACATTGCGGATAATCGGAGCAATATTTTATGTTTCTTTCAAGAAGCAGCGCACATTCCTCGGCAGTTAGCGTTTTACCAAACGGCTCAATTTGTGAAAACATGAATGTGCGGACAAAGGATTTCGGATTAGTGAATAAATCCGGGTAAGGATTAAAACTCCTGGCTATTTTCACGACTGTTTCTTTGACCAATTGATTGTATAAATCAAAGATATCCAAATAATGCAGATAAAATGTCCCTTTGCTGATTTCCGCTTTCTGCGCCAGTTCTGTAACAGTAATTTTATTAACGGGCTTTTTTATGATCAATTCCATAAAGGCGTTGTTGATGGATCGAAGTGTTTTGGAAATCCGTAAATCGGGTTTATTTTCCATGTTTATTTCCTTCCTCATAATGAACAAAACTGACGGAGTGTCTATTTATTGACAATTCATAATAGTCGCTCATTGAATATTGGACTATCGTCTTATAAAATATAACATGAACCTGCTTGATAAGCAAGCAAATAGCAATGATTTTATTTTAAATGGAGGTCACACAATGGAAAAATATCAAATTGGCGATATAGTCTATGCGAAACTGGGGACATTTCCTGTTGTTGGCACAATTGTTGCCGTGGATACGAAGGCAGAAAAATACCTTGTTCGTTTCAGCGCAGTTCAGCAAAACTGGTATGCAGAAGAAGAATTGATCCCTTATCAGCAGAAATAAAAATAGGCACACCTTTTGCAACACCAAAAAAGGCTCGATTCCCTGCCGGAAAAGCTTGATACGGTAATTAAGGAAAATGGGAAGAATTTA
The DNA here is from genome assembly GCA_017887445.1 of Fusicatenibacter sp. Classification (GTDB taxonomy): domain Bacteria; phylum Bacillota; class Clostridia; order Lachnospirales; family Lachnospiraceae; genus Fusicatenibacter. The sequence continues at coordinate 2,336 of JAGHIA010000113.1, read as the reverse complement.
TCCGGCGGACAAAAGCAGAGGATTGCCATTGCCCGCCTGGTGATAAGAGACTACGCGGTGATCCTCGCAGATAAGATCACCGCCAGTCTGGATGAACAGACCACAGAACAGGTGATGGACAATCTGCTGTCACTGGACTGCATGGCGATTGTGATCACTCATGACACAAAGAGTGAATTTATGAAACGGTTCCAGCGGATTTACATGGTCAGAGACGGAGTTTTTACGGAACAGCCAATCAAAAACCCCGCTGCAGGCAACGGGGTATCCAGCTTGTAGCGCTGCAGAGCAGCGGGGTATTTGGTCTCCGCTCCGCTCTGGTCGGCGCTGACCGTGTGCCACTGCTGACAGATAGAGGGAAAGCGTCCCCGCAAAGAGGGGCGTGCAGATTGCAGGAGTGGATTTTCGAACACGAGCTACGATTCAAAATCCGTCACGGGAAGCTCCTCACTGTTCTGCAAAGGCGTAGAGCCGCTTTCACCGGTACCCGGTCCGGTCAGCCCGGCGGTGGCGGCCCATGTCCGCGCGTCCATCCGCCCCTGGCGGAAATAATCGCCGCGGATCTGCACCCAATAGGGATTGCGGTTGTCGATGCTGAAGAAAATGTCAAATCCCTGCTCTTTCAGAAAAGCATATTTCTGATCGTCTGCGCGGTAATCCTTCCAGCTGGCGATATCCGTTCCCTGGGGATACAGAAGGAGATCGGTACTGCCTGTCACCGGTTCTGTTTTCTGCTTCCACTGTGCCACGTCCGCGCTTACCAGAGAGGATTCACTGGCGTAACTGATGCCGGAGTACCCCTGACAGGCAAGCTCCCATCCGGCGTCCTTCAAAGCGCCAACCACAGCCTGCGCGGAAGCCGTCTCGGAAGCAACGTCGAAAGGGCCATAGTCTGCATATGGATTGCCTTCCTCCGCGGATTTTCCGAAAAGCTCATCGGTGCGGTACCCCAGGATGCCGTTTGCGCCGGTGATACCCAGGATTCCACGGGCGCCCTGCCAGGAGAAATCCGGATGCTCCTCAAGGAAAGCCTCCAGACACGAAACCACATCATAAGCGCCGGTTACCGTAGTCCCGCCGGCCTGCTGATATTCCGAAACCAGACGGCCGGACGCGTCCACCACAAGCCTGGACGCATATCCCCCGGCGGGCAATGTCAGCGGATAACTCACATCATTCTGAGACAGCACAAAAGGCTTTTTCCCTTCCGGAAGCGCCAGGTTGGCAGCCTCAAACGTCACACTGCCGTCCTTACCCTCCTTAACCTTAGTCAGATCCCGGATACTCACCAGGAGATAATCATTGTCATACAACAACTGAAGAAGCTGATTAAATTCATCCACAGTCATCCCATCACTGCCCGCTGCCTCAGCGTCCACCACCAACGTATCAAAAGACAGATGAGGCACCGTCAGAACATCCGCCTGCGTCATTATCTCTTTGGGAGCAGAATTCTTATTCTTTTTATCCCCCAGAAACGACACGATCAGAAAAACACCCAGGACCACAAGCAGCAATCCAACCGCCGCAAGGATCAGACGGTTTCTCATAACCTGCCGCCTTCTCTGATCCCTCCTGTGCGTCCTCCTGTGCTCCTGCCGATGCTCCCTACTATCGCCAACAGACCTCTCCTGTGATAAATTTTTCAAAGAATCATTCTCCAAGTTCCGTTTTCTTTTATTCATCATACCTCCATAAACACTCCGCCATTACCCTCCACAAACAGAGCGGCAGTCACATACGCATAACAGTTCAGCGTTGCTGAACAATTACACGCTTCGCACTGTAAAACTCAGGATTTTCGCACATTCCGCACGAAAACACCTCGCGGGATAGTGACAGGCTGAACTGCTGCACACACTCAACATCGCATGCCATCCATTATAGCATCTTTTCCCCATCTTTTCAGTGTTTTTTTCAAACAGTTTACATTTTCCAGCGTGAATCCAGCGCAAACAACACAAAACCAAAAAATCCCAAAATCCCCAAAGAACCAAAGTACCGAAAACCGAAAACCACAAACCGAAAACCACAAACCACGAACCACGAACCACAAACCCTTCAGGCCATATAATCGTTACTCTTTTCTGCCTATAAAAATGAATTTCACATACAGAAGCACCCGCAAACAATCCCACCAGCCACTACATTTCCGCGGCCACCCCCACGCAGCCAAAACCAGAACGGGGAGCGGGGCAGGCGGCATGGGAAATTGGGGGGCGTCTGCGGCGGGGCGAGAAACTCTTAACGCGCCAAAGGGCAGCCGGCCGGGGCAGGCGAAGGACAACACGTCCTGAGCCTGAGGGGCGCTGAGACGGGAATGCATCAAGCATTCC
>JAGHIA010000112.1 GCA_017887445.1 Fusicatenibacter sp. | reverse complement strand
GTAACAGTTCAGCCAGGTCTGTGCATTTACTGCACAGACCGTATGAAAACGTAGTGCCTGCAGGCATCCGGCCCATCGCGAAGCGATTTTCAATGGCCGGATGCCGTAACAGTTCAGCTGGCTGAACTGTTACAGTGTGTAGTAACAGAATCGTTATAAAAACACTTTCTTTTCCCGTGGATTTCGATTATACTATGGTGTGTTTGGAAATCTTTGGAAAGATAAATGAGGTAGACAAAATGAATGGGATGGAAATACTGAGGCATGTGGACCACACGCAGCTGAAAGCGACGGCAGCGTGGGAAGATATAGAAAAAATCTGTGAGGAAGCGGTGCGGTACCGGACGGCTTCCGTGTGTATCCCGCCGTGTTATGTCCGTCGGGTGAAGGAGACGTATCAGGACAAGCTGACAATCTGTACGGTGATCGGCTTTCCTCTGGGGTACAGCGCCGCCAGCGTTAAGGTGGCGGAGACGCTTCAGGCCCTGGAGGACGGCGCCGGGGAGATCGATATGGTCATCAACCTGACAGACGTAAAGAACGGACGGTTCGACCTGGTAGAGGAAGAAATCTGCGCGCTGAAGCAGGCGGCGGGGGAACATATCCTGAAGGTAATCGTGGAGACCTGTTATCTGACGGAGCAGGAGAAGATCCGTCTCTGCCACTGTGTCACAAAGGCCGGCGCGGATTATATCAAGACTTCCACCGGATTTGGCACAAAGGGCGCGGAGCTGGCGGATATCCGGCTGTTTGCCGCACATATTGGAGCGAATGTGAAGATCAAAGCCGCCGGCGGGATCCGGAGCGTGGAGGATATGCAGGCGTTTCTTCAGGCCGGCGCCGACCGGCTGGGAACCAGCAGCGGCGTGGCTCTGCTTCGCGGCGCGGGTTTGCTGGATGGTGATTGAATATTCAGAGATAAGAGGGGATGACAAATGATAAGAAATAAGGCATTATGCTTCTGCGTGGCTGCGGCGCTGCTGCTCGGACTTTGCGGCTGCGGGGAGGAGAAAGAGCCGCCGGTAACGCTGGCAGTGGTCACCGACGGCAGCAGCGCCCTGGAGCAGGGCGTTAATCAGGCGGTATGGCAGGCGGTGCAGACATACGCAGAGGAGTCCGGCGAGAAAACCGGACGTTACCACCCGGCCGACGGAAGCGGCGAAGCCTGCGGCGCTGCCATTGACGAGGCGGTGGAAAAAGGCGCGCAGGTGGTAATCAGCTGCGGAGAGGGAGCCGGAACCGCGGTATACCAGGCGCAGAGGGAATACAGAAACGTTCAGTTTCTGATGCTCGGCGCCGAACCGCATAAGGATGGCAGTGACAAAGCGAAGCTGAGAGGAAATACAAGATGTATCCTTTTCGACCGGGAGCAGGCGGGATTTCTTGCAGGTTACGCGGCGGTGAAGGAAGGATATACCAATCTTGCCTATTACGGAGGAAAGGACCAGGAGCGCGCCAAAGAATATGGGGTTGGCTTCCTGGAAGGCGCCCAGGAGGCGGCCAAAGAACTGAAGCTTGGGGAAGGCGCCGTTCAGATCCGGTATCAGGAAAGAGGTACCGATGGGGTTTCCCCTGCGTTTCTCAGCGAAATGGAACAGAATTATCAAAACGGCTGCCAGGCTGTTTTTACAGACGGAAGCAGCTTTACGGCAATGATACAGAAAGCGGCCGAGGCTGTGGGAGGAAAAGTGCTTGGCGCGGAGACGGATCAGTCCCAGGCTTCCTCCGCGGCAGTGATCAGCGCCGTAAACCAATACGGCGAGGTTCTGACACAAGAGTTAAAGGCGATTGCCCAGGGAGATTTTGACGGAGGAAAGACAGAGACGCTGGGAATCAGCGAAGGCGGCGTCGGACTGACGATGGGCACCTCCCAGATGGTGAATTTTACCCAGGAGCAGTACAGTCAGCTTCTGGAAAAGGCGGAAAACAAGGAATTCCGTTTCCGGGGAACACAGCTGCTGAAAAAAACAGACAGCTTCAGCTGCCTGCAGATCCAGCGGGAAGAATAACGTAACCGTTCAGCCAGGTCTGCGCATTCACTGCGCAGACCGTATGAAAACGTAGCTACACTGACTGATTTCGGGGCAAATTCCCCGCAAAGTGGGGCGTGCAGATTGCAGGAATGAATTTTCAAACACGCTCTGGTGCCTGTGGGCATCCGGCTCATCGCGAAGCGATTTTTCATGGCCGGATGCAGGAACGATTCCGCTGGCTGAATAGCTCCGTCAGTTCTTATAAATTTATTAAGAAAAACGTATATTGGTGGTTGCAAGGCTCCCGGATTTGTGCTATTATGTAGTGGAATTGAAAAAAGTATTTCAGAATTGTTACAGAAAGTTAACTTTATTAATAAGTGTTTTACGGGAGTGAATATTAATAATGAGAAAAAAAATCCTTGCTTTGATGTTGACCGTGATGATCGGAAGCGCTCAGGTAATGACCGTCAGCGCGGCGAAAACCACAGATGAACTGGAGCAGCAGAAGGCACAGACAACCGCGCAGTTAAACGAGACCCAGGATTCCATCAATAATCTGGAAGCCAAGAAGGACGCGATCACAAGCGAGATCAGCGACCTGGACGCCCAGCTGGTGGTAACCATGGCGGCTGTAGAGTCTCTGAAAAACGATATCGTAGAAAAGCAGGCGGAAATTGAGGAGACCCAGAAAAAGCTGGAGCAGGCGCAGCAGGATCAGGCAGAGCAGTACGAGGCTCTGAAAGACAGAATTCAGTATCTGTACGAGAACAACGGAAACACCGCATGGGCGTCTCTGCTTCTCTCCGGAGAAGATTTATCACAGATTCTGAATCAGGCAGAGTACACACAGAAAATATATGATTACGACCGCGAGTGCCTGGAAGAATATATGGCGGTAACCCAGCAGGTAAGCGATTACAGCGAGCAGCTGGCAACCGAGAAGGCAGAGCTTGAGGCAAGCGAAGCAGAGCAGGAAGCACAGCAGGCACAGCTGGAAAATATGCTGGCTGAGAAGAGAGCCACATCCGCGGATTACGACGCACAGCTTGCGGACATGCAGGCGAAAGCGGCAGAATATGAGAACCTGATCGCGGAGCAGAACGCAATGATCCGTGAGATTCAGGAGCAGCAGGCTGCGGAAGCAGCGGCAGCGGCAGCAAGAGCTGCGGCAGAGGAAGAAGCAAGACAGCAGGCAGCGGCAGAAGCCGAGCGGGAAGCGGCTCAGCAGGCGGCACAGGAGAGCAGCTCCGACCGCGGAAGCAGCAATTCTTCCAACAGCTCCAATTCTTCAAATACAAACACAACATCCAATAAGAATACAAACAACAGCTCCAATTCCTCTAAAAATGAGTCAAGTTCCGAAAACTCAAAACCTTCCAGCGGAAGCGGACAGGCTGTTGTAAATTACGCGGTACAGTTTGTTGGAAATCCGTATGTATGGGGCGGCACAAGCCTGACAAACGGCGCTGACTGTTCCGGATTTATCATGAGCGTATACGCGCACTTCGGTTACAGTCTGCCTCATTCCTCCGCGGCGATGAGATCCTGCGGAAGAGGCGTTTCCTACGCAGAGGCACAGCCGGGCGATATCATCTGCTACGACGGACATGTGGCGATCTACATGGGCGGCGGACAGATCGTTCACGCAAGCAATGCAAAGGACGGCATCAAGATCAGCAGCAACGCGGCATACCGTACCATCCTTGCAGTACGCCGGATCGTGTAATGGAGATCTACATATTAATTGGATATAGAAACTTCATAAAGCATTTTAAAAGTAACAGTTCAGCAACGCTGAACTGTTACTTTTGAATATCAAGAATATTAAAAAAAGAGTTGTAAAATGGTTAAATCCAGGTTACAACTCTTTTTTTCTTTTGTACAATTTGCATAAAAACAAAAAACAATAGCTTATATTAAGAAATCGTAAGAAAAAAGGAGGAGTTTCTTTCGGGAATATTTTGAAATCTGGAGACATGTTTTTAAAAAAGGACAGGTAAGATATAGTATGACCCTCGTGGCAGGCCCCAAATATCCATGCAGGCACAAGGTGAATTGCCGCTTGCGGCAAGAGCGTGTTTGAAAATTCGTTCCTGCAATCTGCACGCCCCACTTTGCGGGGAATTTGCCCCGAGGAAATAAACAGGTTTAGAAAGGTGTCGAAGGAAACATGTCTCTGAAATGGAAGAAGCATAAATATTATCTGATACTGCTGACAGCTGTGTTTTTTGTGTTGATCTATCTGTTTGTGCCGGAAGGCTCCGTGTTCGGCTCCAACACAGACTGGATGAGCCAGCACGCGACTCTTGCGGAGACGCTCAGGGACGCGTGCCGCTCCCAGGGAACGATCTTCCCGGACTTTTTGTGGCTGGGCGGCGGGAGCAGCGCCTATGAATTTTCCTATTACGGATATCTGCGGCCGGATATTCTTCTTGGCTGTCTTTTGCCGCAGGTTCCTATGATCTATCTTCTGATCGCGTCCATGATGGCGTGTGTGCTGGCCTCGGGATTGCTGGGATATGCGCTGCTGATCCAGAATCGCATAGAGCCCTATCTGGCCTTTATCGGCAGTGTGTTTCTGATGACGGCCGGATGCTTTTTTCAGGCTCACCGGCAGGTTATGTTTATCAATTACATGCCCTGGGAGCTGCTGGCGCTTCTGCTTTTGCCCCGGCTGGTCGAAAAGGGAAGGTATACGCTGTTCACTGTGATGCTGACGCTGGTGATCTACAACAGCTTTTACTATTCCATCACGGTTCTGGCGGTGATGGCCTGGAGAACGTACGAACTGACCAGGGACAAAAGACGGTGGCTGCTCTGTCTGCGGTCCATGGCGGTAGCAGTGGCACTGGCGGGTGTTTTGCTTCTTCCTACGGCGCTTGTGCTTCTGGAGCACAGGCGTCAGGGAGCGCCGCTGTCTCTGGCGGAGCTGTTTTTGCCGGATGTTTCTATGGAGGGACTGCTGTACAGTCCCTATGGCATGGGCCTGACGCTGTTTGCGCTGTATGCTCTTCTGGCGGGCCTGACGGTGCGGGGAGCGCTCAGGAAACGCAGCGTGATGCTTCTGATTGCTGTGCTGCTGCCGGCTGTATCGTGGATTCTGAATGGTACACTGTATGCGCGGGCAAAGATTTTAATGCCGCTGCTTCCGCTGGCGATCCTGCAGATGACTGTGGTGCTGCAGATGATCTGGAAACGGCAGCTGAAGATCAGGATCTGGCCGGAGCTTTTGTTTGGAGCGGCGGCGCTGCTGTACGCGGGACAGACAAAATCCGGATATCTGGCCGGAGTGCTGCTGGATGTGGTGGTGCTGGTGATCGTGCTGTGGCTGGCGCGGTTTTACAACCGCCGGCGCGTTTACGCCATGCTGCTGGCGGCGCCTCTGGTGTGCTCGGTTTACACGGCCCGTCAGGATCATTTTGTCTCCGACGGGATGTGGGTCAGCCCGTTTTCGGAGGATGAGATCAAGGCTGTGGCCACAGATCCATGGGCCCGCATGGACGGGATGGAGCAGCCGCTGATTTCGGCCAACCGGCTGCTGTGGCCGGGACAGAAATCTACGACCATGTACTCGTCCATCACCAATGAGGAATATTCCCACTGGTTTTTCGATATCCTGCGCATGCCCATCCGCATCAACAACAGGATTGCCCTGCTGTGCGAGGCCAACCCGTTTCAGGAATATCTGATGGGAGTGAAATATCTCCAGACCACGGAGGGCAAAGTTCCCGCAGGGTATGAGATCAGGGCGCGGAAAGGGAAGTCCGTTCTGGCCGAAAACGATCAGGCGCTGCCCATTGCGTATCTGAGTACGGAGACCATCGGCCGCCAGGAATTTGATTCGCTGGAATTTCCCTATACGCTGGAGGCGCTTTTGCGGTATACGGTGACGGAAGAATATAAGGAAGATACGCCCGGAGAGGTTCGAGCGGGCAGAGGATATACGGAAAATGATCCGGAAATTGAAGGAGGCACAGGAAGCGCAACGGATCCAGGAACTGGAGGAGGCACAGGAAGCGTGCCAGATTCAGGAGCTGGAGGAAGTACAGGAAGCGCGGCTGATTCAGGAACTGGAGGAGGCACAGGAAACGCAACGGATCCAGGAACTGGAGGAGGCGCAGGAAGCGCGGCAGACCCAGGAACTGGAGATGTCACAGAACGCCGGGCGGACGGGAAGAAGTCTTTTATGGAGAAGAAGACACCGCTGTTTTCAGAGGCGAAAGTTTCGGATCATCTGGAAATTTCGCGGTCTGAAGATAAAGTCACTGTGGAAGCAAAAAAGAGCGGCGGCGTGACCATGACGCTGGAAGAACCGGTGAAGGACCGGGTGGTGATTCTGGAGTTTCATGTAAAAAGTAAGGATGGAAAGCGGGTGACCATCGATATCAACGGTACGCGGAACCGTCTGTCCTCGGCCAATGCGGCGTACCCCAACGGAAATGACGTTTTTACCTATTATCTGACGGCGCCAGAGGGAGAAGCTCTGGAAAAACTGGAGATTACCTGTTCCGACGGAAGCTATGAGCTTTCGGATTTCTCCTGGTACGAATTTCCTCTGGAAAAGCTGGAAAAGGAGGACGCGGTGCCCGTTACAATGGAAGCCGTCCAGGGAAATACGGTGCTGAAGTGCCGCACCAGCGGGCCGGAAGACAGCTGTTTTGTCACGTCCATTCCGTGGAAAAACGGGTTTGAAATTTATGTGGACGGCGAGAAGGCCCAGGTGGAAAAGGTCAACACCGCGTTTGTTGGAACAAAGCTCGCGGCCGGAGAGCATACCGTCGAATTAAGATTTACCCCTCCTGGGAAAAAGGCCGGGATGGCGGTGTCGGCGGCGGGAATCCTGCTTCTGATCCTTTTTCCGGCTTGGGACAGGAAGAAAAGAAACAAACAAAGATAGATTGTAAGGGCATGGCCCCGGAGTCAGAAGGCGCAGGAAAACGCGCCGACGGATTCCGGGGTTTTTTTTTGAGCGTGTTTGAAAATTGCAATGTAACAGTTCAGCCAGCTGACCTGTTACATTGCTTTCTGCAAGATGTGCGTCACAGTTTGTTGGGGGATTTGTCCTGGAATCAGGAGACGTAGCGGGCTATGATGACTGATTTGGGGACAAATTCCACGCAAACTGGGTCGCGCAGATTGCAGGAATGAATTTTCAAACACACTCTGGCAGGAAGGGTGTCGGAAAAACGAAACGTGTGGAACCGCAGGTTTCGCGGAGTGGTTTTGTGCAATTTGAACAGGGAGATTTCTGATGATAGTTTGCGGCAAATGATGAGATGAAAATGTGAAAACATAAAAACTCAACAAAATCCACCGGGTAAAATTAGGAAAGTTGGAGAAATGAACAAAAAAGTGGAGGGAAAAAAGTCGTTTTACGCAAAAAACAGGTAAAGCGTTCAGTAGTAGCAGACATACAGCTAAACTATAATATGTACATAATGAAACAGAAAAAGCCTGGAATGTTAAGGCGAAATGCACAAAAAAGGAGAGGAGGAACGAAATGGCAAGGCAAGTTGGAGTGAAAAAGAAAAGCGTCCGGGAGAACTGGAAGATTGTCTGGCGTCACCGGTGGATCTATCTGATGCTTGTTCCAGTGGTGGCGTATTATATTGTCTTTAAGTATGTTCCCATGTACGGCATTGTCATGGCTTTTCAGGACTACAACGTGTTCCAGGGAGTATTCGGAAGCGAATGGGTAGGGTTCGAGGTCTTTGACAGGATCTTCCACAATTCCAATTTCTGGTCGGCGGTAAAAAATACGCTGATCCTGAATATGCTGACGCTGGTGGTGAATTTCCCGCTGACAATCATTGTCTCGCTGATGCTCAACGAGATCATGGGTATGAAGTTCAAGAAGGTAGCCCAGTCGATTCTGTATCTGCCGCATTTCGTGTCCTGGGTGGTTGTGGCAGGTATTGCCACCAACATGTTCGCCCAGAGAGACGGAACCATCAACCTGATGCTGAGCGCAGTGGGGATCGACAATATCCCGTTTTTGAGCAGCAATGCGTGGTGGACATTTACCTATGTGCTGTGCAATGTGTGGAAGGAGATCGGCTGGGGAACGATCATCTACCTGGCGGCGCTGACCAGCGTGGATGAATCCCTGTACGAGGCGGCTTACCTGGACGGCGCGACAAAGTTCCAGAGATTGATCTATGTAACGCTGCCGTCCATCAAATCGGTGGTGGTGACGATGCTGATCCTTCAGGTGTCCAAGATGATGACCATTGGTCTGGACGCGCCGCTTCTGCTGGGCAACGACAAGGTGTCCGGCGTGTCGGAGGTAATCAGTACCTACGTTTACCGGCTGGGTATCGAGAACGCCAAATACAGCGATTCCACGGCGATTGGCCTGTTCCAGTCGGTGATCAATATTATCATACTGGTGGCGGCGGACCGGTTTGCCAAGGCAATCGGCGAAGAAGGAATTATCTGACAGGAGGCATGAAACATGGCGAAGACAAAAACTTTAAGAAAAAAGAAAAAGGTTACGCTGGGAACCGTTCTGCTGTATGGATTCCTGACCGTTCTCGTGTTTATCTGTCTGTATCCGTTTCTGAACGTGCTGGCATATTCGCTGAGCGGTTACAATGCGGTGCTTTCCGGCAAGGTGACGTTTTTCCCGATCGATTTTAACCTTGGCGCTTATAAGGAGATTCTTGGAAAATCCCAGATGTGGATTGCCATGGAGGTGACGGTGATCGTTACGCTTCTCGGCACGCTGCTGGGACTGGTGCTGACGATCTTTGCGGCTTACGGTCTTTCCAGACAGACGCTGCCGGGACGTAAGATGCTGTCGGGGATTATCCTTTTTACCATGTATTTCAGCGGCGGTATTATCCCTACGTTCCTTGTGGTAAAGGGGCTGGGAATGTATGATTCCCTGACGGCGCTGTATATTCCCCAGGCGATCAATGTGTTTAACTTTATTGTCATGCGGACGTTTTTCCGTCAGCTTCCGGAGAGCCTTGAGGAGGCAGCGAGAATCGATGGCGCCACAGACATGGGCATTCTGGTAAAGATCATTCTGCCGCTGTCCATCCCGATCATCGCGACCATCGGTCTGTTCTACGCGGTGCAGTATTGGAACGGTTACTTTGACGCGCTGCTGTATATCCAGAGTCCGGATAAATACACGCTGCAGCTGCGCCTTCGAAGTCTGCTGTTTGCCGACGAGCTGAACAACGCGGGAGCCAACGCGGAGGGAGTCGGAACCCAGGTAATGACCCAGTCGCTGAAAATGGCCTGCGTGGCGGTGTCCACCCTTCCGATCCTGGTGGTATATCCGTGGCTGCAGAAATATTTTGTAAAGGGCGTAATGCTTGGTTCTGTCAAAGGATGATGGACAGAGCAACTATTCAGCCAGGTCTGCGCGTTGATTGCGCAGACCGTATGAAAATGTGGTTCCTGCAGGCATCCGGCCCATCGCGAAGCGATTTTCCATGGGAGGGTGCTGTTGGAAGCACAGTGCGGTGTAATTTCCCGGCTTGCCGGCCGCGGGAATAGATATGAAAAAAATAAAAGGAGGCAGAGTATGAAAAGAAAACGTATCATGGCATTATGGATGGCATCCCTGATGGCGGTTGGAGCGTTGGCGGGATGCGGAGGAAACTCTGACGACAAAAATGCGGAGAGCGGAAACAGCGGTTCCTCGGAAAGCGGCTATCAGACGACTTACGGGGACAAGCAGTTCGACGATGTGACGATCACCGTAGAGCTGTTTGACCGGAGCAACGCGCCGGAGGGAAGCACCCTGACAGACAACAAGTGGGTGGAATATGTCAACGAGCAGATGAACAAGGTGGGCATTACCGTGGAATTTGTCGCGGTACCGAGGTCGGACGAGGTGACGAAGATGCAGACCATGATGTCCTCGGGAACCGCGCCGGACCTGACACTGACCTATACCTATTCCCATGCGGAGGATTATTATAACCAGGGCGGTATCTGGGATCTGTCGGAGTTTGTTGACGGAGAGGGGCAGGCAGAAAATATCAAAGCCTATATCGGTGACGACGTGCTGAATATCGGAAGAAATTCTGACGGAAATCTGTATGGCATCGTAGCGCGCCGGGCCACCACAGCGGAGACAAACCTGTTTATCCGCAAGGACTGGCTGGACGATCTGAACCTGGAGGTTCCGACGACGCCGGACGAGCTGTATGACGTGATCAGTCAGTTTGTAAACAACAATCCGGATGGAAGGTCCGATGTGATCGGAGCATCCTTCTGGGGACTCAACGACGCGGCAAACAATGTATGCTATCGCAACAGCATGTCCCTGGCATTCTCTCAGCTGGCGGGAGATGAGAAAGAAATGAATATCGCAAGCGGATTTGACTATTACTACGATCCAGGTTACCGGGAGTATGTCCGCTATGTCAATAAGTTCTACAATGCGGGTCTGCTCGACACGGAATACTACACCATGACCACAGATACTTACAACAGCGATATCGTCAATGGAGCCATGGGATTCTTTGAGTCCAACGTAAGCTACAATGTGGATATTCTTCGCGGCAATCTGTTAAAGACACTGCAGGAAAACGATCCGGAAGCAGACCTGGTATCCATTCCTTCCCTGAAAAATGTCAACGACGGCGTGCAGTATTCCGCTAACTATAATGCAGGCGGACTGATCGCCTTCTGCCCCAAGACAGCGGACGCTGAGACGGTGGAAGCATGTATGACCTATCTGGACTGGATGTGTACCCAGGACGGCGGATTTGTTCTGTATCATGGATTCGAGGGCGAGCATTATAATCTGGACGAGAGTGGCGTGCCCATCGTTATTGACGCCAACTACAACGCTACAGACAAAGACTGGATCCGTACCGACCTGTTCCTGACCGGAAATCAGGGATACTTTGAGACGGTGGAAGACTTCAACGCCTGCACAGCAGCGGAGAATCCAGGCTACGAGCAGTATGTGCTGGACAATTACCAGAACGCTATGGTGGGAACCTGTATCCAGACGGATACCTATACATCCCCCAGTACGCCGGATCTGAAGACCGACCTTGGACTGGTATGCACCGATTGGATGGTAAAATGTGTGACCTGCCCGGAGGACGAGTTTGACGATAATTATGACGCCTTTATGAAAGCGGCGGAAGATGCCGGAATTAAAACGATCATCGAGGAGCGTACCGAGCATTACAATGAGGTGTACGGAGAATAACGAAAGACACGGTAACAGTTCAGCTGGCTGAACGGTTGCAAGACGCGGGAATCGTGTATAGAAATACCGTATCGTGGGATGCGGATAAAAAGCAAAATTATATAGCAGAATGACAAAAAATAAGTGGCCGCCAAAGAGATTCCGGAAGTACAATCAGGGCAGAGCAGCCGTTCGTAACTATTCAGCTGGCTGAATAGTTACAGCCGTTCAGAACAGGAGGATTGTTGCAGACAGGAGCTCTTTTGGCGGCCCGACTTACAGAAATGTAAAGGGGGAAACAAAAAGATGCTTGACGTAGCCGTCGTAGGAACAGGAAATATTTCCAACGCGCATATTCAGGGTCTCTTGACCTTTCCGGAGCGGTGCAGGATCGTTGCTCTGTGCGATATTTTTCCGGAAAAGGCGAAGGCCGCAAAAAAACGGTACCATCTGTCGGATGCCGTTGTGTTTGACGACCACGAGAAAATGCTGGCGTCGGGACTTCACATTGATCTGGTGCATGTGTGTACGCCGCCGTCCTGCCATGCGGAAATTGCCATTCATTCCATGGAAGCGGGAAAGCATGTGCTGGTGGAGAAGCCCATGGCGCCTAGCCTGAAGGAATGTGACGAGATGCTGGAGGCGGAGAAACGCAGCGGCGTGGTGATGGGATGTATCGCGCAGAACAGATTCCGAAACAGCATCTACAAGCTGAAAAAGACGCTGGACAGCGGCCTGGCGGGAAAGCTGCGCTGCGCCCATATCAATTCTCTGTGGTGGCGGGGACATTGCTATTATGATCTGTGGTGGCGGGGCACCTGGGAGAAGGAGGGCGGCGGTCCCACGCTGAACCATGCGGTGCATCACATCGACATGATCAACTGGATGCAGGGCCAGCTTCCGGTGGAGGTGACTGCCATGCTGGCTAACGTGATGCACGATAATTCTGAGGTGGAGGACCTTTCTTTCGCGGCCCTTCGCTACGGCGACGGCTCTGTGGGAGAGGTGACAAGTTCGGTGGTCCATCACGGCGAGGAGCAGGGCATTGTCCTTCAGTGTGAAAACGCCAAGATTGCGGCCCCCTGGTCCTGTGTGGCGGAAGTCACGCAGCCCAACGGCTTTCCGGTGGAGGGCCATAACCAGGAGCTGATGGAACAGCTGAACGCTTATTACCAGGGACTTGAGGATCTGGCTTACGAAGGCCACACCGGCGAGATTGACAACGTGCTGACGGCGCTGGAGCAGGGAAAGCGCCCGATGATCACCGGCGCGGACGGCAGAAAGACGGTGGAGCTGATCACGGCCATTTATAAAGCGGGATTTGAAAAGCGCACAGTCACGCTGCCGATCCAGCCGGAGGATGAGTATTACACGGTGGAGGGCATCCAGAAGTACGCGCCTCATTTCTATGAAAAGAGCGTAAGCATGGAAAATCTCGTGTCGGACAAGGATATTACAGTAGGAAATTATGCAACAGTTTAGAGCGTGTTTGAAAATTGCTTTGTAACAGTTCAGCCAGCTGACCTGTTACATTGCTTTCTGCAAGATGTGCGTCATAGTTTGTGGGGAATTTTCATGAAAATTGGCGTTGGTGAAAGGAGCGGAAAACGCATGGATAAGAAAGACGGAATGAATTACGCGCCGAAAGGAAAACCAGACCCTGTAGTGAAAGCCGGAGAATTTGTGTTCGCGGCGGCGGCGCTGGACCACGGCCATATTTACGGCATGTGCAACGGATTGACAGAGGCGGGAGCGACGCTTAGGTGGGTTTACGACCCGGATCCGGAAAAAGTAAGAAAATTTCAGGAGGTATTTCCCCAGGCGAAGGCGGCCGCGTCGGAGGAAGAAATCCTCAAAGACCCGGAGGTGCAGCTGGTGGCGGGCGCCGCTGTGACTAGCGAGCGCTGCGCGCTTGGACTTCGCGTGATGGCCGCGGGAAAAGATTATTTTACGGATAAGGCGCCGCTGACCACGCTGGAGCAGCTGGAGGCGGCCAGGGAGATGACCGCGAAAACCGGCAGAAAATACATGGTCTATTACAGCGAGCGTATCCATGTGGAGGCGGCGGTGTACGCGGGACAGCTGATCGAGCAGGGGGCCATCGGGCGCGTTATCCAGGTACTGGGGATGGGGCCCCACCGTCTGAACGAGGCTTCCCGTCCCGACTGGTTCTTCGAGAAGGAAAAGTACGGAGGGATTCTCTGCGATATCGGCAGCCACCAGATCGAACAGTTTCTGTTTTATACCGGCGCCAGGGACGCAAAAGTCGTATACAGCCAGGCGGGAAATTACAACAATCCCAACCATCCCGGTCTGGAAGATTTCGGCGACGCCATGCTGGTCGGGGACAACGGGGCGACCCAGTATTTCCGGGTGGACTGGTTTACGCCGGACGGACTGCGGACCTGGGGAGACGGGCGGACCTTTATCCTGGGAACCGACGGATATATTGAGCTGCGCAAGTATATCAATGTGGGGACAGAGACGGAGGATGGAAATCATGTGTTCCTGGTAAACAAAGACGGGGAATTTCACTATGAGGTCACCGGTAAGGTGGGGTATCCGTTTTTTGGCCAGCTGATCCTCGACTGCATCAACCGCACGGAAAACGCCATGACCCAAGAGCACGCGTTTAAAGCCGCAGAGCTGTGCGTGAAGGCGGAACTGCAGGCGGCAAGGCTGACGGGAGAAGCGTCCGGCAAAACGGCGTTGTAAGGTATGCTCTGTTAAACTTTTTCGAAAAAATAAGGCGGAAACGAAAGACGCGATTCGGTGTGCAGAGAATGTTTCGTATACGATGCTCTGAGACAAAAGCCGAATGTAGTTGTTCGTTTCCGCCTTTTTTGAAAGAAAAAGTCTGAATATATAATATAAATAAGTATATAGTCAAAACCTTTCGGGGGGGGGTATAAGCATTTTGGTATTTTTTCGGGGAACATCCCACCTGGTGCGCAAAAGAGCGCGAGAAATTCGAATAATTATTGAATCCCGACATCCAGCATACGTCAGTGACGGAATACCCCTGCTGCAGATATTGCTGGGCAAGACTGATGCGCTTGTAGAGAATATACTGCTGGATGGTAAGTCCCGTCACAGACTTGAACCGTCGGCTGATATAAGTTCCGTTGTGAAAAAGTACCTCTGAAAGATTCGCCAGAGAAATCGGCTCTGTCAGATGCGCTTCTATGTAAGTCATCGTATCCCGCACCAGTTCCGGCATGACATCGGGCCAGGCGGCAGAGCCAAGGGCCGAGACTTTCTGGTACAGCTGGTTGGTCTTTACCAGGATCTGCAGCAGATAGGAGAGGGCCAGACAGTCGCAGCCGTAGCAGTCTTTCTCAAGGACCGCCTGGAGCTGCCGCGAGAGAACGAGCAGTTCCTGCAGTTCCACGTTATTCAGCTGCAGCAGATTTTTTTCGCTGCGCGGGCGGTTGAGGAAACAGGCGTTTAAATTTGTCTGCTCGGTGGAAAGCGTCTCGGAAAACGGAGAGCGTATGTTGATCACAATCCGCTCATAGACGCTGTGATCCAAAAGCTCCGAACGGTGGGATTCATCCGGGCGGATGATCACCAGGCTGCCGCGGGACAGATGGTAGCAGTGCTGTTCGATAAAATAATTGGCGTCCCCGTTGAGCAGGATAAAAATCTCATAGCCGTCGTGCTGGTGATAGTGGGGAAACACAGCCACATCGTTCTTTACCAGACAGGTGATATCCCGGTTCAGCGGGTCAAAAAAATTCCTCATAAAATCTCCTTGGCGGTCAGTAAAATTCCGGTATATAACACAAAAGTCATATTCGTGTTCCTTGATTATTATATAATCTTAACAAAAGATGTGTCAAGACGCGCAACATTCGATTTGCAAATAGCAATAAGCGGCAGTATAATAGTTACATCAGACGTAACAGTTCGGCCTGCCGCTATCCCGCGAGGTGTTTTCCCGCGGAATGTGCGAAAATCCCGAGGCCTGCAGCGCGAAACTGCATGAGATGCAGTTTCTGCGCATCGCGAAGCGTGTAATCGTTCAGCAAGGCCGAACTGTTACCATCAGACGTAACAGTTCAGCCGCGCCGGGCTGTTGCCATCAGTCAAAGAAAGGCTTCCGCCTTTTGGGAGAGGATGCTTTCAAACGCGGAAGAAAAAAGGAGGAGAAGAAATGGAGGATGTATTTGCGGGTTTCGAGCGCAGGCATGAGTATCTGATCTGTATCGATTCCGACGGATGCGCGATGAATACCATGGAGGTCAAGCACAGAAAGAGCCTGGCTCCGTGTATGGTATACGAGTGGGACTTGGGGGAATACCGCGACGCGATCATGCGCCGGTGGCGTGAGATCAGCCTGTACAGCATGGACAGGGGGATCAACCGTTTTCAGGCGTTGGCGAAGATCCTGGTGGACGTGAACGAAAATTACAAACGGGTGGAGGATCTGGACAGCCTGCTGGCATGGGTGGACACGGCATCGGAGCTTTCCACGGACAGTCTGCGCCTGGAGGTGGAGCGGACGGGAAGTCCGGCGCTGAAGAAGGCCCTGGAGTGGTCAGAACTGGTAAACGGTTCTATGAAAATGATCTCGGAAAAAAACAAACAACCCTTCGACGGAGTGAGGGAAGCGCTGGAAGCGGCGGAGCAGGTTGCGGATATCGTGATCGTTACCGCGGCAAACCGGGAGGAGATCGTGGATGAGTGGAAATACTATGACCTTCTGAAGCATGTGAGTCTGGTGCTGTCCCAGGAGAGCGGCAGCAAGGAATACGGTATCGGAAAGCTGCTGGAGTACGGATACCCGAAAGACCATGTGCTGATGATCGGAGATTCGCCCATCGACCAGAGAGCGGCTCAGGCAGAGGGCGTATTTTTCTATCCGATCATGGTGTGGAAGGAAAAGGAATCCTGGGAGGAATTCCGGCAGCAGGCGCTGGACAGACTGTGTCAAGGAACCTTTGCGGGCGCGTATCAGCAGGAGGTTGAGCAGGAATTTGTGCAGAATCTGACAAGATAAGAACGCGGCGGCAGTGCGGCGCAGACCAAATACCACGCTGCTCTGCAGCGCTGCAAGCTGGCTACCTCGTTGATTGCAGTGGGGTTTTTGATTATGTGCAGATGACGTGAGGGGCACGCGTGAAACAGAAAACTTCCGGGCGGAAGCTGTTTCGTGCGTGTCTTTCTTTTGCATGATGCCAAGCGGTTTAACTATTCAGCCAGCTGAATACGAATGATACAATGATTTATGTAGAGCGTGTTTGAAAATTGCTTTCTGCAAGATGTGCGTCACAGTTTGTGGGGAATTTGTTCCAAAATCGGGAGGCGTAGCGGGCTACGCTGACTGATTTTGGGGCAAATTCCACGCAAAGTGGGGC
>JAGHIA010000111.1 GCA_017887445.1 Fusicatenibacter sp. | reverse complement strand
TAGCACAACGTGCCGCTGAGATAAAAAATACCCTCATCATGGACGCATATGGCAGTTTCCGGACTTTTAGCACCGTGCAAAACTGTTTCTTCTTTGTTTTCATTTTTCCAGTCTGGATCTATCAACCTTCTTCGGCAGGAGAAAAACAGTAGAAGGACACCAGATAATACAATGAATAAAATGCATACCTTCTTTCTCATAAACTCCATCCCCCCAATACTTAGGAAATACTTTATTCATAAGAATCCTGTGATTTATAAAAACCATATACCCGATTACTTAAATTATTTCGGGGAAACTCTTAAAAATTTCTTATTTTTTCAGTTTCCGCATTTTGCAAATTCCTTTCCTTCAGCTTCGTTGACTTGCCTGCCGTCCTGTGATAACATAAAAACACAGAAGCAACAACCTAATCGTTTGTTTATACTAAAGGTGGTGATATTGTGGGTAAAAAGGATATCACAGAGAAAATCCTCGAATCTTATAACGATGTGTTCTCAGATATTGTGAATGTTCTTTTGTTCCGCGGAAAAAAGATTTTGACGCCGGATGAGCTTGAGGATCAGGCGCCGCGGTCATACTATAAAGCGGATGGTAAGATCCGCGAAATGGAAAGAGATGTCGCCAAGCGATGGAAAAAAGGAAATATCCGGATCGCGTGTGTAGGATTCGAAAACCAGACCAATCCGGATCCTGATATGTCATTGCGTGTCATGGGATATGACGGAGCTGAATACCGGGCACAGTTGCTGGCAGATAATGACAGTGACAGCCGTTATCCTGTCGTAACATTGGTTCTGTATTTTGGTTACGAAAAGCATTGGGATCAGCCATTGAGTCTTAAAGAAAGGCTTGATATCCCACCGGAATTTGAACCATATGTCAATGATTACAAGATCAATCTGTTTGAAGTCGCGTATCTGACACATGCTCAGGTAGAAATGTTCCAGAGTGATTTCCGGGTCGTCGCAGACTATTTTGTTCAAAAACGTGAGAAAAATGACTATACTCCCGAACCACGCAGTCTGAAGCATGTCCAGGAAACCTTGCAGCTGCTCAGTGTGATGTCAAATGACCACCGTTTTGAAGAAGCATATAATAATGATACGGAAGGAGGTATCCGTAATATGTGTGATGTTTTGGATAGAATTGAACTTAAGGGGCACCAGAAAGGTGAATTAGAAGCCAAAAAAGAAATGGCTGTTTCCTTGGCAGGCATGGGGGTATCCCTGGAAAAGATCGCGGAAGCGGCCAAGGTCAGCATCGATGTTGTAAAACAGTGGATCGCCCCAGCGGGCATTTAGCCGATCTTCAATGAACGGAAGGCCTGCACGGATGCCGTAACTATTCAGCTGGCTGAATAGTTACACAAGCATATCAGGCATATCAGCATATCAGCGCATACTTGAAAAGCAAGATTTCGCAGTTGACGAAACCGCAAGATTGTGAGAAAATAATGTCAGGTCTGTGGGACTTCGGATTGCAGTTGTTCCAAAGACGAAAAGCTCAAATAAGTACATATTTGAAAGGAGTCTAACAATGATTTATTCACACGAAGTAGAAATGATGTGTCCGGTAGCTCAGGGCGTTCATCACGGTGCCGCTCCGATCCCGGAAGAAGCAAAATGGGTAAAAGCAAAAGAGATCAAAGACATCTCCGGCTTAACACACGGTATTGGCTGGTGCGCGCCGCAGCAGGGTACCTGCAAGCTGACCCTGAACGTAAAAGAAGGCGTAATCCAGGAAGCGCTGGTAGAGACCATCGGATGTTCCGGTATGACCCATTCTGCTGCTATGGCATCTGAGATCCTGCCGGGACTGACCGTTCTGGAGGCTCTGAACACAGACCTTGTATGTGACGCTATCAACACAGCAATGAGAGAACTGTTCCTTCAGATCGTTTACGGAAGAAGCCAGAGCGCGTTCTCCGAGGAAGGACTGCCGGTAGGCGCTGGTCTGGAAGACCTTGGAAAAGGACTCCGTTCTCAGGTTGGTACCATGTACGGAACTCTTGCAAAAGGACCTCGTTATCTGGAAATGACCGACGGCTATGTAACAGGCGTTGCTCTTGATGAGGAAGACCAGATCATCGGATACAAGTTCGTAAACTTTGGAAAGATGATGGAATTCATCAAAGGCGGCGACGACGCGAACACCGCATTTGAGAAGGCTCAGGGACAGTACGGCCGCGTAGCAGACGCAGTTAAGATCATTGACCCGAGAAAAGCTTGAGAATCAGGAGGACGAGGAAATGGCATTATTTGAATCATATGAAAGAAGAGAAAAACAGATTCTGGCAAAATTAGCCGAGTACGGAATCGATTCCATCGAGGGCGCTGCGGAGGTAACAAAAGCGGCAGGCCTTGATGTATACAAAATGGTAGAGGGCATTCAGCCAATCTGCTTCGAAAACGCGAAATGGGCATACACCGTAGGCGCTGCCATCGCTATCAAGAAAGGCTGCCGCAAGGCATCCGACGCTGCCGCTGCCATCGGTGAGGGACTTCAGTCCTTCTGTATCCCGGGTTCTGTGGCTGACCAGCGTAAAGTAGGTCTGGGACATGGAAACCTGGGCAAGATGCTTCTGGAAGAGGACACCGAGTGCTTCGCATTCCTGGCAGGCCATGAGTCTTTCGCGGCTGCTGAGGGCGCGATCGGTATCGCAGAGAAAGCAAACCGTGTACGTCAGAAACCGCTGCGCGTTATCCTGAACGGTCTTGGAAAAGACGCCGCTCAGATCATCGCCCGCATCAACGGATTCACCTATGTTGAAACCGATTATGACTACTACACCGGCGAGCTGAAAGAGGTATTCCGCAAGGCTTACTCCGACGGACCGCGCGCGAAAGTAAACTGCTACGGCGCAAACGACGTTCGCGAAGGCGTTGCGATCATGTGGAGAGAGAACGTAGACGTTTCCATCACCGGAAACTCCACCAACCCGACCCGTTTCCAGCATCCGGTAGCTGGTACCTACAAGAAAGAGCGCGTTGAGGCTGGAAAGAAATACTTCTCCGTTGCATCCGGCGGCGGTACCGGACGTACCCTGCATCCGGACAACATGGCAGCAGGCCCGGCTTCTTACGGCATGACCGATACACTGGGACGTATGCACTCTGACGCTCAGTTCGCAGGTTCTTCTTCCGTTCCGGCTCACGTTGAGATGATGGGTCTGATCGGCGCAGGAAACAACCCGATGGTTGGTATGACGGTTGCTGTGGCTGTTGCTGTAGAGGAAGCGGCAAAAGCTGGCAAGTTCTAAAAATCAAAGCTTCGTTCAAATATTGGAGCACACAAAAAACACCGCAGTCTTTTGGGACTACGGTGTTTTTTGTGTGCTGTTGCAAAATCCGGCCCCCACGAAAGGGTGGCACGAATGGTATTGATTGTATCAGCGCTTCAGACCTTCTTTACGATTTCCTTGCTGTTCTTATAAATCGAATCCGACGGGACAACTCCCCGCACGCTGGACAGCGGATAAATATTCGTGCGCGGTCCCACCACCGTGCCTGGATTCAGAACGCTGCCGCATCCCACTTCTACTTCGTCGCCCAGCATCGCGCCGAATTTTTTCCTTCCTGTCTCGATTTCTTCCCCGCCGCCTTTTACAACCACCAGCTTTTTGTCCGACTTCACATTTGAGGTGATGGAGCCTGCGCCCATATGTGCCTTATGGCCAAGGATCGAATCTCCCACATAGTTGTAATGAGGCACCTGCACCTTATTGAACAGGACCACATTTTTCAGCTCCGTGGAATTTCCTACCACGGCGCCCTCTCCCACCAGCGCATTGCCGCGGATAAAGGCACAGTGGCGTACCTCCGCGCCTTTTCCGATGATGCAGGGGCCTGTGATGGACGCTGTGGGCGCTACCTTCGCGTCGCGGGCGATCCATATGTTCTCTCCCCGCTGCTCGTACTCTTCCGGGGAAAGAGTTTTTCCAAACTCCGTGATAAACGCTCCGATCTCCGGCAGTACTTCCCAGGGATAGGTCTTTCCCTCAAAAAGCTTCGCCGCAATCGTCTCCTCCAGATTGTAAAGTTCCTGAATCGTAATTCCTTTCATCGCTTAAACCTCTCTTACTCAGTGTCATATGTTCCCCCTTGATTATATACACAGGAACCGGAAAATACAACACTCTGTTTTGAGAACCATAGCACGCGTATATCTGTTCGTTACGATTCGTCCGGCTGAATCGTTACTACTTGTTTGCTTCCGTAAGGTAAGAAGCCCATGTATTTCTGATCTTCTCCGCCTGCTGTGCCGGTGTGCTTTCCTTGCTGATTCCCCACATCAGGTCTTCTCCAAGATCCAGGTTGGGGATCATCGTTGTGTAATCGATCATACCGTTGTCCATCATTCTGGCTAGGGTCAGATCGACAGATTCGGTATCTCTGAAATTGTTGTAGTAATCGCTTTTCCATGCGGCGTAATCCTCATAACCCGGAACCGGATCCGTAAACAGGTCATACGCAAAAGCCAGGTTCCATGCTTTTTCCGCGTCGTAGCAGGCGGGGATCACATAGACATTATCGTTGTAGCAGTTTGCGTAATCGTCAGACTTAGGTCCCATGGGGAAGCAGACGAAGCCAAAATCATCCTCCATCTGCGCCCAGTCTCCCGCGCAGTATGCTTCCGCGCAACTAAAGACCGCCTCGCCGTTTTGGAAGGCCGTGTAAGTATAATCCCACTCCGCGTCCTCCGGATACTTCATCTCATATTTGTCGATCATATCCAACGCCCAGTTCAGTCCCTCCATGGTCTCCTCAGATTCCAGATCGCTGTAATAGCCGTTGTCGTCACGTCCGATAAACTGTCCGCCGTTGGAATGGACCGCCGCCGGATACAGGGTCGAGGAAAAGTTCGTCATGGCATACCGGTCGATAACACCGTCATTGTCCGTGTCCGCCTGTACCTGCTTGCAAAGTTCTTCGAATTTGTCCCAGGTCCACTCCATATTTTCCTGAAGCTCATAGATGCTTTCCGGATCCACACCGGCCTCCTCAAGCAGACGTTTGTTAAAGAAAATGCCGGCGCGCGGTTCCGGATCGATGCCTCGCATACCGTATACGGCATCATTTTTTGTCATCAGCTCATGAATGCCGCTTTTCCATTTATCCTTGGAAAAATCCAGGCAATCCAGCGTAGACAGATCGTACATCAGACCGCTGTTCATTGCGGAAACCAGCTCTCCGCCCTGGCGGAGAACAAAGATATAGTTCTCGTCTCCCCCGGTGGTCGCGTAGTTTACAAAATCCTCCGGCGCGCTGTCCCAGGTGCTGATCGCCGCCTGCCGGATGGTAAAATTGTAAGTCTCCTGGATCCAGTCCAGATACTCCGCTCTGGCTTCCTCATAGGCATTACTGGGCTCCGTCTCCTCGTCAGAGGTCCACCAGTCACGGATCACGATCTCCATGCCGCCCAGGTCATACACGTTCCCGTTTTCATCCTTCCGTACCGTATATCCGTCCTCTGTATCGGCGGATTCGGAAACCGCCGAAGCGGTATCGGCGTCGGCGCCGGAAGCGGTGCTGGCCGCCCCTTTGCCGCCAGAAGCGCTCTGGCTGTTTGCGTCGCCTCCGCATCCTGCCAGGGAGGCCGCCATCGCCGCGGCCAATGTGACTGCTGTCAGTTTTTTTACGTTTCTCATTTTCATATTCATTCCTTTCCGGCGGTCCTGCCGCCTTTATGATTTATCTGGACACTGCCGTCACGCAACGATTTCGCTGGCCAGATAGCCGCGCCGCTACATCTTAATGCCCGAACTGCTGAGACTCTCCACAAACCCCTTCTGGGCAAACAGATAAAGAACCAGCAGCGGGACGATCACCAGCAGTGTACCTGTCGCCACAATACAGTTGGTATATCCCACGGAAGCCCCTGCCGCGTTGTGCAGCGTATTGGTAATATAGCTGCCAAGACGCTCGCCGATCATCTGAAGCTGAATGGAAAGCAGCTTGATATTTCCAAGAAACATTCCCGAATAAAAACCGTCCGTCCACTGCCATACAAAAGAAAACAAAAAGCAGGAGGTAAGGATCGGCTTCGCGTCCGGAAGCATGATACGCAAAAAAGTCTTCAGCGTACCGCAGCCGTCCACATAGCTGGCCTCTTCCAGTTCCTTTGGAATATTCCGGAAAAACTGGCGGATCATAAAAATATACAGTCCGTTTTTCAGTCCCATGCACCCAAGACTCATCAGGTAATACGGGGCCACCGAACCTCTCAGGTTCAGCGACTCACCGGTGAGCAGTCTGAATATGCCGAATATATCAAAATACCGGAAATGAAGATGCAGGGAGGTGGAGATTGTCTGGGGCGGAATCACGATCATCATGATCACACAGGCAAACCAGAAATTTTTCAGGGGAAATTCAAACCTTGCAAACCCATACCCTGCCAGCGTACACATGGCAATCTGAAGAAGCGCGATGGTAAGCGAAACCAGCACCGTATTGCAAAGCGTCTTCCCATAATCCATAAACTGCATGGCCAGCTGATAATTATCTGTGGTAAAGTGTTCCGGAACAGAGATCACCATGGCGTTGTAAAGATCCTCCTCCGCCATAAAGCTGATGGAAATTTTGTTCAGGATCGGCTGGAGAATCAGGAAACACATTCCAAACAAAAGAAATACCCGCACCAGCTTCCATGCGCCTGTGCGCACGGTTTTTTTCAGGAGATAGCCGTGGGAGGCCCGGTTTCTTTCCCGAAAGCTTTTCACCGCAGCCGTCTGTTTCCTCTTACTCATAATAGTAGACCCCCTTTGATATGATCGCGGAGCTTACGCCAATCAGCACGATCACGATTCCAAAGTACACCCAGGCCATGGCCGAGGCAAATCCGTAATCCAGATTGACGATCATGGTGTCGCTGATCTTTTCCATCACCTGATTGTCCGAGCGCATGCAGAAATCCACGATCGTGTAGATCCAGTTGACCAGAAACAGGGAGCTGATCATGGGAAAGGTAATCTTCCAAAGCTTCTCCCACGAGGTACACCCTTCAATGTCCGCCGCCTCGTACATATTGACGGAAATCGTCTGCAGTCCTGACAGGAAAATAATAATCTGAATGCCTGACGCGATAGCCACGTCATAAATCCCGTCCACGATATCAAACACAATCTGAAAGGCCTGGGCCCCCACTCCTGCCGTAATCAGGATTGATTCCAACGCATTGGTGATGCTGGTATTTCCCGTGGTCTCCATGATGGCGTCCTGCACGCTGGACAGCAGCGCATTGTCATACTCGATTCCCAGAATCACACCGGAGGACAGGATCACCGGCAGAAAAAAGATAGCCCGCACCAGCGCCCGCCCTTTAAATTTCTGGTTGAGGATCAGCGCCACAAAAAAGCTGAAAACCATGATTGCCAGGGCATTGACGCACATTCTGGAGATTTCCTCCACCAGAAGCCTGGCAAATTCCGTATCCACCGTGAAGGCCCGTGTGTAATTTGCCAGCCCCTGATACAGGGACCGGAACCCCCCGGGTCCCACTTCCACGCTGCACAGGCTCATGTACAGGGACTGAAAAAAAGGTTTTACCATAAAGGCAAGAAATCCAAGGATAAACGGCAGGATAAACAAGTATCCGGATATGGCTTTTTGCCTTTTAAGGCCTGTGGCTTTTTTTATTTTCTTCATAGCAACGTCCTTTCTTCTATGCTCATTCCGGATGTTTACGAAAGTACCGTGTAATCCCTTGCCGGGATCACCGTACCGTCTTCCAGACGATACTCCTCATTGCCATAGTTGACATAGACACGGATACCGTTTTCATAGACTGTGACCGTCACCTGATCGGTGAGATATTCGTGGCCGGTCATCGCCGCGCCCACCGTACCTTCAAGCGCTTGACAGTATTTCACGCAAACACTGGCGATCCGCTCCCGCCATTTGTCGTACTCCGCGCCGAAAAACCTCGTATACGCCGTATCCTGAAGATCGAACGCCGACGCGCCCATCAAGGTGACAGACAAATCCGCCCCATACTCCGCCGATTTCAGCAGTTCCTCCTGCCAGTCTCCCGCAAGGTTCAGCGGACTGCCTGTATATTCCACCAGTCCGTGAATAGCCATCTGATAAAACGGAACCGTGCGGTCAATGATCGTGTAGCCGGAACCTTCCAGGTCCATCCCTACGATCCAGTCACTGTAAGGCGCCGTATAATCGTTGCCGCCGTCTGTCATGACGGAGCAGCCGCTTTCCTGCAGTTCTTTCAGCTTCCCGGTCTGTGCGGTCAGCGCCGCCTGCCGTGAGACGGTTTCGTCTCTGTCAAAATCAGAGGAAAGCTCTCCGCCGATGTTCTGAAACGAAACTCCCATACCGTAGTCCCTGGCCGCATCCGCAAGATTGTCCGCCATCTGCAGCCTTTTTTCCGGCTTCAGCAGATAATAGGTTTCGCTGTCTTCTGCTTTTCCATAGGTTACCTGAGAATATTCCTGCAGCTGGACGCGCTCCTCACTGACAAACTCTGCCGCGTCTCGAAAACTCAGAAATCCATCCAGGATCCCGCTGTCCCAGGCATAATCTGTCATGCCGTCCAGATACAGGGAAATCCCCTGCTTTCTGGCGTAATCCGCCAAAGTCTCCAGTCCTCTTTTTCCCCCCAGCTCCCGAAGGGGACGGACGCTGTTCAGGATCTTCTGGCGGATCCCGCCGTTGAGCCAGCCGGTAAGGCGGACCGCCATCCGGTCAAGACCGCTGTCTGAAAGCTCCTCCAGGATGCTGACTGCCGTCTGTGCGTCGGTCAATTTCAAGGGACTGGATACCGGTACTCCAGCCACCTGTTTTATCTTGTCTGCCGCTCCCAGAAGCTCCACGACCACAGCCATGGTGCCGGCTTCCTCTTCTTTCTTTTCCCATCCGTAACGCTTTGTCAGATATTCCCGATAGCTGGCAGCCATCTTTGCGTAATCCGGCGAATCTACAAACCGATAGCGGTTTACCAGTGTTTCATCGGGCAGCTCTTCCTCATACACAAACATTTTTCCGTTGTATTTATCCGCCACGTCATACTGCTCCCGGTGGGCAATGCTGTAGGTGGCGTTCACATAGTTATAACTGTTGTTCCGCCCGCTGATGTCGGCCTGTATGGCCGCGTAGGGCGCTCCTTCCTCCAGGATGCAAAGGAACGACGCGTCTCCTTTGGAAATACCAAAGACATTGAACGACGCGCTTGTCTCATTGACCACCGCGTCCCGGTCCTGGGCCATATCCCAGCCGTACAGGTTGGCGTAGTAGCTGTCCTGGGCGGTTTTTCCGTTATTGAGATCGATCAGGGAACCGCCGCCCTCCGGCACCAGCAACGTTCCTTCCTCGTCGGCGCCTCCCGCGCCAAAATACGGAAGAACGTTCAGGTAAAGCAGCGGATACTCCTCCCGGTAGGCGATATCATTAAGCGGAACCTCCACCAGCAGATCCTCCCCGTCCAGCCGGTAGACAACGCTGACATTAAACACCGGCGCGTCCGAAACCTTCACGGACAGATCCAGTTCCAGATCCCTGGCGTAATCTTCTTCCGTGTAGCCTGCTTCCTGGAAATATTCCTCAAACTTGCGCTTCATATTATCCTTGGTACTGTCTCTCAGGACATAAAGTACATCCGTCTCCAGCGCCGGATAGCTTTCAAGAAGAGCCTCCTTATCATCGCCTTTTCCCAGGTGATTGATATCGTATTTTTTATAGTAATCGGTAATCATCACCGCGTTGGAGCTGCTCATATGCTCCAGCAATTCCTCCATATCGGTCTGTGTAATGGCCGGCGGAATCTGATACTCCTTCTCCACATTGCCCACCGAATAATTCACCCGCAGGGAATCCCCGTCTTGTTCCACCGTATAATTTTTGTTCTCGACACTGTACCCATAGCTGTTGAACAGCGTGTCCACGCCGTCTATGGTGCTGTAGGTCAGCAGCAGGGTAGACTGAAGCTTATCCTGCTCCGCGTCCAGTGCCAGAGGATCCTCCCCGGCATGCTCCGGGTTGGAGTACCAGACCTGGCCGGTGTCCTTTACGGTCAGGGCAAACTGGGTCGTCTCTGCGTCCATCTCCAGCCGGAGACTTTCGTTCTCCAGCACATAGACGTCTTCCGTGCCTTCGTAAGTGTTGACGTCGATCATTTGGGGAATCTCTTCCTCGTCCTTCCAGAAGGCAACGACAAGCACGCCTGCGGCGATCACCGCCAGGATCAAAGCCGGCCCCGCCAGGCTTTTCAGCCTTCCGGCCGTTTTTGTTTTCGTTGGTCTTTCGTTTGTTTTGTCCTTTCTCATAGCTCCCTCTTTCTTTGCACGATTACATCCGGAAAATGATTTCCCGTCCAAGAGAAACGAAGTAGGCGATTCCCTGGCTGATCATACTGAAAAACAACAGAAGAATAAATATCATCACCAGCATGGCAAACAACGTTCCCACCGTAAACAGCACCGTCTTTCCCAGCCGGTATTCATGGATTTCCATCATGGCGGCAAGGATCAGAAGCGCCGCCCAAAGCAGTGAGAAACCGCCGAGCACCATATAAAACTGGCCTTCCTCCTGGGTGACGATATTGCTGAGAAGAATCAGGGGAAGCTGGATCAGCGGATACGGCGTCATAGCGTAACAGGTGGCCATATAAATCTGGTCCAGCCGTCCCTTTCCCTCAAACAGTGTCGTCAGCCCCCAGTTTCCTACGCACCACAGAGCCAGAGGGAACAGCACGCTGGCAAGATACAGAAAGATATTGATCTTCTCCCAGTTCACCTGAAGAAACAAAAAGCTGGTAAACGGAAGCTTCAAAATCCTGGCCAGCAACGTCAGAAGCAGGATCGTGTTCGCCGCGGCCAGCGATCCTCTCTTTTCATGGGTCAGATCCCAGAACCCATCCAGCGGATGGGACATGCAGTAAAGCGCGTAGCGCAGCGACCGCACATACCGGCTGCCGCTTATCTGTTTTTTATTCGTCATAGCTGTCTCCTCCGCCTTTATTTCTGAAAAATCTCTGCAGTATCAATTTCGCGGCGGATGCCGCGGAGCTTTCCTGCGGCCAGAGGTACGCAAAGAACCACCGCCGCCGCGCCGAAGATCAGGAAAATATGGTCCTCCACCCATTCCTTGCGGTACTGCTTAAACGCTCTGGAATAATTTTCGTCATCCCATTTCAGACGGAAATACTCCATGGCCTCCCCATATTGTCCCTGGCGCATCAAAGCGCGTCCGATGCCGATATACGCAAGGTCATAATTTCCATTCAGTTCCAGCACCTGTTCCCAGGTTTCCCCGGATCTGGCGTAGTCTCCCGCCTGGAACTGATCCATGGCGTCAAAGATCAGCGTGCCGTATTCCGTCGGCGTAAAAACCGTCAGGCTTCCCGCCAAAGCGTCCAGCACCAGAAGATTTCTTCCCATATGCTCCAGCGCCGAAGGCTCTTTAAAATGACCGTCCAGGCTTCCGTTTCCCCCAAAGGCAAACAGCAGCCTTCCCTGATCGTCGTAGACAAACAGACGCCCCCGCACCCGGTCCAGCGCGGCATAGATATCGTTTTCCATAGCCGTGATATCCTGCATCAGAGAGGGGCCTTTATAACCGCCGCCCTCTTCCCACTCCAGATCGCCCAGCACCGGCCACTCACCGTTGCGCACCAGAATATCGTTTCCCATCATATTCAGACGGCGCACCGCGTCTGCCGCGCCGCTGTCCAGATCCGCCGCCGTCACATTGCCGGTACAGGTATAGATAAATCCGTCCTCATCCATATACAGATTGTCGTACTCCGTGGGAACAAAGGACTCCATCTGCCCCCGCTGGGCGCTGGTGGCAATCTTTTTCCACAGATAGTCCGCCAGATCGTAGGTGACTTTGGCCGCCCCCACAAAGCCGGAAAAGCTGCCGTCCGCCTCAAACTTGATCAGTCCTTTGTTGACATTCACCGCCACACAGTACACCCGCCCGGCGCTGTCCACCGCCAGTTTTTCCGGCTGGAAAGCCAGATCCTGGTCAAAGTTGGCATCCTTTGGTTTCGTAAATTCCTGCAGCAGGTTCCCTTCTCCATCCAGCTTCACGATCCTTTGTCCGTCCCGGTCGCACACATACAGACACCCGTCCTCCCCCACCGCAACATCCGTAGGCGCCGCGAAAGCTTCGTCTTTGTCAGGTCCATGAAAGCTGTCGATGCTCCGGACCAGAGACAGTGTTCCGGAATCCTCGGCCTGGATTTCCAGAATCCTCGAATTTCCCGTATCGCAAAGCCAGATACGGTCGCCGCTGACAAACAGACCCTCCGGTGTTTTCAGATTCACATCCAGTCCAAGGGCCGAGGAAGTCACAACCTGCGAAACCCGGTAAGCGTCGGGCGAAGCCTGCACTTCCCCCCAGTAGCTGTAATTGTAAGTATAACCTTCTTCCGCCCGGACCGTTGTCGGACTTCCTGCCGCCAGGAGCAGACAAACCGCCGCCGTTCCCAGCCTTTTCATTCGTTTTCCCATACACACCACCTAATCTCCTTCCTGGTTTTTGCCACGCGCCGGCGTGTTTGAAAATCGCTTTCTGCAAGATGTGCAGATGTGCGTCACCGTTTGTGGGGAATTGCTAATCCTTCAGCCCGGAGTTTGCCATTGTCTCCAGAATCTGACTTTCCGACAGGATAAAAATCACCACCGGCACCAGCATAACGATAACCGTAACCGCTGCCGCCTGGCCGGTTCTTGCAATGCCGCCGCTTTGGATCTGCTGGAGCGCGTAGACCAGCGTCTTGTTCTCCTCCGAATAGATAAAGGTGGCCGCCTTGTTGTTCCACAAAGACTGCACAGAAAAAATAATCAGCGTCAGCCATGCCGGCTTTACGTTTGGCATAACGATTCCCGTAAATACCTTCCACTCGTTGGCGCCGTCGATCTTTGCCGCCTCGATCAAAGACATGGGAAGGCCTTCCATAAACTGCTTCATCAGAAACAGGCCGATAGGCGCCGCAAACGCCGGAACGATAATCGCCCAGCAGGTATCGATCCACCCCAGCGCGTTGATGATCAGATAATTGGGGATGGCGGTCACATAGCCGTTGAACATCAGCGCCACAACGACAATATTGAAAAAAGTTTTCGCCCCGGGAAACTCATACTTTGCCAGTACAAACGCCCCCATAGAAGCCACGATCAGATGGCCGCCGGTGCCCACCGCTGTGATAAACACCGTGTTAAACACATACCGGGAAAAGGTCACCCAAGATTTTCCCATGGTCACAAACAGATCCTGGAAATTGTCCAGCGTAGGGTTCTGGGCGAACACCTTTGGCGGAAACATAAACAGCTCGTCCAAAGGCTTCAGCGCGCTGCTGATCGCAAACACCAGCGGAAAGACCATCGCCGCCGCCACAAGGATCAGAAACAGATAGATCAGAAGATCTCCCGCCCTGGAACGGTTTGGCTGCCGCCGTTTCAGGATTGCCGCCTGGTGCCGTTGTTTTTTTCGTCTTTCTGTCATTTCGCTTCTCCTCTTTGTCATGTTCCTACTCTCCTTAGCAAGCTCTGGATCATCTTGTTGCAGAGGATCATCGTCAGAAACAGCAGCGTCGCAATGGCCGACGCGTAACCCATCTCAAACCGGGAATACCCGTAATCAAACAGATGGGTCACCACCGTGCGGGCCGCGTAATCGGTGCTCGGATAACCGCACAGGGCCATGGTGACATCGCAGACGCCGAATGCCTGGGTAATGGACATTACCGCGCCAAACATAAGCATCGGCTTCATGTTTGGCAGAGTGATAAACCAAAGCTCCTGCCAGCGGTTCCGGATCCCATCCATATACCCTGCCTCGTACTGGGACTTGTCCACTCCCTGGAGGCCGGCCACAAAGGAAAGAAACCCGGTGCCAAGACTCATCCATAAGATCACGACCATACAGATTGGCAGCATATACGTCGGGTTGACCAGCCACAGGATCGGAGCGTCGATCAGGCCCAAATCCATCAGAAATGCGTTGACATACCCGTAAGCGTCGCCCCGGAAAAAAATCGAAAAGATCACAAACACGTTTCCCGCGATGGACGGCGCGTAAAACACCACCACCGCGATGGTCCGGATCCACCGGGGAAGCTCGTTGATCAGCCACGCGAACAGAAACGACGCGATATATCCCAGCGGTCCTGTGATCACCGCGATCAGAAACGTATTTTTTACGCCGATCAGGAAAATGTCATCCTGCAGGATCAGATTGATGTAGTTCTCAAATCCAATGAACCTGGGACTTTCCAGGATATTATAATAAGTAAAGCTAAAAAAGATCGAAGTGACTACCGGAAGTATATTAAACAGCGTAAACAGGATCGCATACGGCGCAAGGAACAGGTAACAGTTCCGGCTTTTCTTTGCCTTCTTCACAGCCACCGCGAACTGGTGCCTGCGAAGCACAAAATATTTTCTGATATATTCTTTCATCTCATCCTCCTATTCCGTCGTCATACCAAATTCTGTCCGCTTTTTGTCGATCTCCTCGTCGATGGTGATCGCGTAGTCAAGGATCGTCTCCCGCGGATCGTCCTTGTCGTTAATTACCTTGCGGATTGCGTTGCTGATATGGCGTCCGGTATAATAGCCGCCCGGAACCTCCCGGATACCGACGGTCTGCTGCCACTGTTCCCGGAGGATCTCCATATCGTCCGAACTCCAGCCAAGCATGGAAAACGCTTCCGTGTTTGCCGTAGCGTACCGGGCCGAGGAGCCAAGCAGCGCTTCGATCTCCCGCCCGAAACGGGCCTGGGTATCCGCCGACGCCCACCACTTCATAAACTCCCAGGCGTTTTCCTTCCGCTGCTGGTCGTCCGTTTTGATCATCATTGTGGCGCTTCCGGTAATAAAATCGGAACGGTCGATGTATGTCTCACCGTTTTCATCGATCTTCTCGGTCCCCGGAATCAGCGTAAAATCCCACAGTCCGCGAATCTCCGGCGCGGAGACGGTCAGTGTATTATAGGTGGAATAATTCATGATTCCGATGGGCATTTCTCCGGAGCGGAAACGGCTGACAAAGTCATAAATGGTAGGAAGTCCGTAATCGGTGAAATAGCTGGTATAATCGGCAAAGGCTTCCACACCTGCCTCCTCGTCAACCACGGTCTGCGTACCTGCCTCGTTATACAGATCTCCGCCGTTTTGGAACAGCAGGCTGAAATACATGGAAAGATCCGGCGCGTTGGAGGCGATGGAGGTGCTGGCGCTGGCGCTTCCGCTGCTTCCGGCAGCGCTTGGAAGTCCCACGCTCATATTGTTTCCCTGGATGGTGGGCAGCATCTCGATCAGTTCCTTCCATGTATTAGGAACCGTAAGGCCCAGCTCCTCCAGAATATCCTCCCGGTAGAACATCACATTGAAGGTCTGTGTCTCCGGAAGTCCGTACAGGCCGCCGTCAAGAAGGTACTGCTGATAGGAGCTTTCCGTAAACTGCGACAGAACCTCCCGATAATCGTCAAACTGCGTCAGATCCTCCGCCGCGCTGCGCAGCGCGTAATTGACCGGCTGGTCCGCGCCCACCGAAAGCACCACGTCGGGTCCTCGTCCGGCCACCACCGCGCTAAGCAAAGCGTCGGCGGCGACAATCTCCACATTTACCTTGATCCCTGAATCGGGGGTAAACGTATCGTCCACCATGGTTTTCAGAATCGTTCCCTGATCCCTTCCGGTAAGCACCCACACCTTGACAATGTCTGAATCGTCCTCCTCGTAAACGTCTCCCACCGCGTCGTAATCCACAACGAAAGAGGCCGCGAAGGATTTCAGCTCGTGAAGCGCCATCGCTCCGAATCCTGCCTGCTTCTTTTCCACCCTGGCGCCGCTGCCGCTGATCACCAGGTAATCCACATCCAGCTTTGTCTCGCTAAGTCCCAGCACCGCCGTTCCAAGGGCCGTGATATTATCCTTGAAGGTGGTAAACTCTACGGTGATCCGCTCCGGACGTTCCACAAACCGTTCCATCTGCTGGGCCAGTGTCTGCGCTGCAGCAATTTTGTCCGCTTTCTGTCCGGAATAAGCCACCATATCGTCCACCACCTTGTACAGGCGCATGGATTCCAAAGACATGGCGTCAAGTATTTCCGGATAAACCTGGTCAATGTTGTAATCCCGGTATTTATCCGGCGATGCTCCCGTATATACCAGCAGCTTCCGGTAAATCTGATTGAGACGGTAGGTGGAATCATCCAGCTCCTGGAGGATTGCCCCCATATTTCCCAGCGTGGCTTCCAGGCGCAGCGTATGCGTCCCTTCTGTCAGCCACACCCGGCAGGGATCTCCGTTTTCATCGGCGCAGGAGACATACTGCCAGTCGTTGCTGTAATCAAAGGTAAGTTCCTCCGCTTCCCGAAACGGTATCTCTCCGTCTATGTACAAGGCCCGTCCCGATACGCTGCCCCGAGAATAATTCTGCCGCCCTTTGACAGTGATTTCATACCAGCCGTCGGCGGGAATCTCTGCTTCCCATTCGATCCACTGTCCGGCGCTGCCCCAGGCCTCGCCGCCGGTATAATTCAGCACAGTCTTTGTCACGCTGTAGGGCTCGGTGGTCGGGGAAGACCGGTCATACTTGGCGTACAGGGAAGCATCCGAACGCCTTACCGAATCCTCTCCCTGGATCACCAGGAGAACCTCTTTTGCTTCCTCGCTGCCCGTCTGCTCATTTTCCGCAACATATTCCCGGTAACTTTGCAGCGGGACTGAAGGGGAAAGGCACAGCCGCCGGAGCACCACTGGCTCGTTGACTCCCTGCAAGGTGATCGTATTTTCCCCCTGTTCAAAATAAAACTCATAGGGTTCCGCCTCGTATCCCATATCGTCCCGTAGAAAAACATCCTGCCAGATTGTTTCCTCCACCTGGGCCGGGCGGATCTCGTTCCCCTGGTTATCTGTGCGTACCTGGCCGCCGTCGGTCCAGCATCTTTGCAGCACAAGGTTTCCCGCGTCCTCAAAGGGACAGCTTCCGTTAATTTCCAGACCGCGTTCCACAGAAACGCCTCTGGCCTCAACCGCCATATATTCCAGGCGGATCCGGTAAAAACCTGCCTGGGGAACCTGCACCTGAAAAGTAACCCGCGAATCTTCTCCCGTATAAAGCGCCGTGTCCGCGCCCTCGTAGCCGCAAAGAATCTCCGCGTCTGTCTGCTCCACAGGCTTTGAAAGGTCCACCTCTACCTCTCTTTCCGGACGGCTAGCCTCCTTGTGGCTTTGCAGGTATTGCGCATACGTTCCTTCTCTTTGGATCCCCATGGTATCTGTGGTCAAGTCCTGCCCTTCGTACTTTTCATGGAAGTCCTTCACCGCCGTCAGACTTTTGACTGCCCAAACCGTGCCCAGCCATGCGGCGATTCCCGTCAGCAAAATTGCTTTTTTTACAGATCCTTTCATAACCGCCTCCAAACATTTCCGGAAACTATTCACCGCCCAAGGGCCCAACCACCAGCTCAGCTGGAGGATTGATACTGTTTCATTCAACCTGCAGGCACTATGTTTTCACGGTCTGCCTGGTAAATGTACAGACTTGGCTGAATAGTTACGTAATTTTTCTCTGTTTCTCAATATCTGTCTGGAATAGATTATAAATATCCGCCAATTTTCTCTCTATGTCGCTGTTGCTATTTAGTCTCAATATCTTGCTTAGTTTTTCCCATTTCTTGCTATTTGATTTAGCAATATTTACTTTACATTCATAAAATGATAAGCTTGTTTTACCAAAACACACAGCAAAAAGCAATTTAATTCATTTACTTTTATGTATTCTTAACGAAAGAGAAAATTCCTTATATACAAAAGGAGGCGTACAGTACAATGACTACCATTCAGCTTAATACCCCCGACCTGGACCTGTACGGCGTCAACTGGGACTTTTCCGGCCGTGTCCTTGTCAATACCCAAGAGATTGTTGATTACCGCAACGGTTCAACCATCCGTATCTGGTACAACAAAGAGACTCTCAGCTATGACACTCACCATCATTCCGCTATCGAGATCATCCTTCCGGTTGACAACAGTTACAATGTAACCGTAAGCGGCGCCTTGTTTCACCTGGAGCCTGGAGATCTGCTCATGATCCCCTCCGGACTGCCCCACGCTCTGACGGCTCCTCCGGAAGGTGCCCGGTTTATTTTTCTCTTTGACCCGGAACCTGTGCAACATCTGAAGGATTTTCTTTCCCTTCAATCCTTCCTTGCCCAGCCGTTCCATCTTTCTCCCAAATCACAGCAGGCAGACAACCTTTACAGCCATCTGGTTTCTCTGCTGCTGCAGATGATCCACCAATATTTCAGTACCAACGAATACAGTGAACTCCTGGTATACTCACAGTTTCTCAATTTTCTGGCGGCGTTGGGCCACAGCCAGCTACGGGCCAATTCCTTTTTTCCGCAGGCACGGCTGTATAAGCAAAAAGAGTACATCCAGAGACTGAACCAGCTGATGGATTATGTGGACCATCACTACACCGACGATCTGGACCTGGACGAAGTATCCGCGCTGACCGGTTTCAGTAAATATCATTTCGCACGGCTGTTCAAGCAGTATACAAACATGACGTTTTGCGACTACTTGGGCCAGCGGCGGCTGCAGGCGGCAGAGGAACTGCTCAAAAAACCGGACCTTTCCATTACAGAAGTATCCCTCCAATCCGGCTTTTCCAGCCTCTCCACCTTTAACCGCATGTTCCGCAAATACAAAAACTGCACGCCCAGTGAATACCGTCTTTCCCATTTGAACCTCCGTTACTGACAACTTTTTTCATCAAAAAGAGCCTGCCGCTTATCAATACTCTTACACCGATAAGCGACAGGCTAAATTGTTACTTATAGACATCCGCGTACGCGTCAAAACATTGCCGTACCCCATAGGACGGATGCATCCGCTTCACATTCTCCGTATGGCGGGCCACAAAACGCTCCAGCTTCGCCATATATTCTTCCGTAGTGATACTTCCCTCCGCCACATAGGTCAGACCCTTCTCCCAGCTGGCCGTCAGTTCCGGGTTCAGCAGCGAGCGGATGGACTGATTGACCACGTCGAAGATCATCTCTCCCAGCTGGGTCGGCGTGATCACCTGCGTTTTTTTGTTCAGGGCCAGGTACTGAATGGAGAACAGCTTTTTCAGAATTTCCGCCCTGGTGGCGCTGGTACCGATGCCGCTGCCTTTGATCTGCGCCCGCAGCTCCTCATCCTCGATCAGCTGGCCGGCGTTTTCCATGGCCAGGATCATGGATCCGGAGGTATAACGCTTGGGCGGAGAGGTCTCCCCTTCACGGATCCGGAAGTTCTCCACCGGCAAAACGGTTCCTTTCCGCACCTTTGCCAATGCCTCCAGGAAACTCTGGTCACAGGCAATGTCATCAGATTCCTCCCCGTCGTTTTTCTCCTGCTTTCTGGAGAAAGAATAGTTCATCACTTTCAGATACCCTTCCTCCACCAGAACTTTAAAACTGGAGAAGAAACGTTCACCGCTGCTCACCGTGGTCAGCGACACCTTCTGATATACCGCCGGCGGGTAGAATACCGCCAGAAATTTCCGCACGATCACCTCATACACCTTGCCGGAAAGCTCCCTTAAATTTCTGAGGTTTGCCAGGCCCTGGCCTGTGGGGATGATCGCGTAGTGATCGGTGATCTGCTTGTCGTTGGTATAGCGGGTACTTCCGATTTTCTTGTAGCTGCCGTTTTCCAGAATCTCCGCCGCCAGGTCCGCCGTCTTCCCATAATTTTTCAGGCCTGCCAGATTTCTGTGGATCTCTTTTGCCACGGCGCTGGACAGTACGCGGGCGTCAGTTCGCGGATAAGTGACAAGCTTCTTTTCATACAGCTCCTGGACGATTTTCAGCGTCTCGTCGGGACTGATCTTAAACAGTTTGGCGCAGTCGTTCTGCAGCTCTGCCAGATTGTACAAAAGCGGCGGATTTTTTTTCTCTTTTTTCCTCTCCGCCTTCTCCACAATCGCCGTCAGCGGCTGGGTCTGGCTCAGCTCCTGGATAAGCTTTTCCGCGTCCTCTTTCTTCAGGAACCCGTTGTCCTTATAAAGAAGCGGGGACCGGAAGTATCTGCTGCCCTCCACCGCTCTCCATTCTCCGTCGAAGCTGCGCCCCTCCACGGTCATTTTTGCCAGCACACGGTAAAACGGTGTCTTGACAAAGGAACGGATCTCCCGCTCCCTGCGCACCACCATGCCCAGCACACAGGTCATGACCCGTCCAACGGAAACCGCCTGATATTTTGTTCCCAGGTAATTGGCGATGGTGTTTCCGTATTTCAGCGTCAGCACCCGGGAGAAATTGATGCCCATCAGGTAATCTTCCTTGGCACGCAAATAAGCGGAGGCTGAAAGGTTGTCGTATTCGCTTTCATCCTTCGCTTCCCGAATCCCCCGGAGAATTTCTTCCTCGGTCTGCGAGTCGATCCAGACCCGCTTCTGTTTTTTGTTTCCCACCTGAGCCATCTGGGCCACCAGCCGGTAAATATATTCTCCCTCCCGTCCCGAGTCCGTACAGACATAGATCACAGAAACATCCTCCCGGTTCAGCAGTCCGCTTACAATGCGGAACTGCTTTTCCACGCCGGGGATCACCTCGTAGAGAAAGGTCTGCGGAAGAAACGGCAGAGTCTCAAAACTCCACCGTTTATATTTGGGATCGTATTTTTCCGGATAGCTCATGGTGACCAGGTGCCCCACGCACCAGGTCACCACAGAATTCTGGGATTCCAGATAGCCGTCCTTCCGCTGCATGTTTTCTTTTAAAGCCTTCGCAAATTCCTGCGCCACGCTGGGCTTTTCAGCTATGTATAAAGATTTTGTCATTCTTTCGGTGCACTCATTTTACAAAGCGGCCAGCCAAGGAGCAGAGCTCCGCCGACCATATTTCCAATAGTTACGATCAGCATACTGCGCAGTACGCCGGTAATGGAGACGCCGGGAACCAGCAGCATGGCCGTAGTAAATGTGGCCATATTGGCAATGCTGTGTTCAAAACCGGACACCACAAAGCCTGAGATACACATGACGATCATCAAGAACTTTGCCGCCTCGTTTTTCATTTTGTTTCCACAGACGATGGCAAGACAGACGAAGAAGTTACAAAGGACCGCCCGGCAGAACATCTGTCCCGCAGGTATAGTCAGCTTTCCGTCAATGATTCCCGCGAAGTAGTCCGCGGTACCCGAAGCTCCTGCCCACACAAAGATCAAAGAGAAGATCACACATCCCACAAAATTTCCGATATAGCTGAACAGCCATACCTTTCCCACCGCTTTCCAGGAAACCGCCTTCTGAAAAGCGCCGAAGGCCATCATCAGATTATTTCCGGTAAACAGCTCGCTGCCGATAAAGGTGATCAGCAGAACCGCCACGGAGAAAACAATACCGCTTAAAAATTTCCCCATCGCCGGGTCTGATTCCTTAAACAGATTCCCCACTACGTTGCTGTAGATCATGGCTACGGCGATAAAAAAACCCGCCATAATGGCTCTCAGGAAATATCTCCCGAAATGCTTCTCCAGAAAGCCGATCTTGTTTTTTGCGACCTGTTCAAATTTTTCTACGTCTTCGTAAGGCATAAAAAATTCCTCCTCTCGTTGTCAGTCCCGGTGGTCTTCCCGGACTGCATTCTCTTTTTCCGCATACGCACATTATACCATCGTTAAAGAAATAACACAATAGAAAGTGTAAATTCAAACTCCTTTTAACGGCCTAAATTATTTACAAAATATTATGCTGATTTTTGGTAATTATTCGCCCAGCGCGAGACGATTTTTCATGGAATCATTGACAAATCCTGCCGCCATTTCTATAATCATTAAAGAAAACGGATCCGTTCCGCCAAGCGGAACGATTGCAAAAGAATACATGCCGTAACTATTCCGCTGGCTGAATCGTTACCACGCATGAAAAACGGGGGATTTTACACCATGAACAAATTGAAAAAAGCCTATTGCAGGACGTTCCAGACCGTCTTCAAGCTGGCGCTTCCTTTCCTTCCCTACCGGACACCGGAAGTTGTAGGCAGCGTAAAGCTTCTGCCCGAGATCATCCGCCGGGAGGGATGTGAAAACGTACTCATCATCACCGACCGGCAGATCATGAAGCTGGGTCTCACCCGGCGTCTGGAAAAAGCGCTCACAGAGGCGGGGATTTCCTATTCCATTTACGACGAAACCGTGGCCAACCCGACCACCGCAAACGTGGCCGAAGCGCTGGAACTGTACCATAAGGACGGGTGCGACGCCATCATCGGCTTCGGCGGCGGCTCCAGCATGGACTGCGCCAAGGCTGTGGGCGCCCGTGCCGTAAAGCCAAAACAGTCTCTGGCAAAAATGAAAGGAATCCTGAAGGTCCATAAAAAACTGCCTCTTCTCATCGCCGTACCCACCACCGCGGGAACCGGAAGCGAGACAACGCTGGCCGCGGTCATCACAGACGCCGAGACCCGCCACAAATATGCCATCAACGATTTTCCGCTGATTCCCAGGTACGCGGTTCTGGACCCGAAGGTGACCTTAAGCCTTCCGCCGTTCGTCACCGCCACCACAGGAATGGACGCCTTAACCCACGCGGTGGAAGCCTATATCGGAAACTCCACCACCCGCGGCACCCGCAAGGACGCCCTGATGGCTGTGGATCTGATCTTCCACAACATTGACACCGCCTACACCAATGGCTCCGACATCGACGCCCGGCGAAATATGCTGCACGCCTCCTATTATGCCGGCTGCGCCTTCACCAAATCCTATGTGGGATACGTCCACGCGGTGGCTCACTCCCTGGGCGGCGAATACAACATTCCCCACGGCTTCGCCAACGCGGTGCTGCTGCCCTACGTCCTGCAGGAATACGGTGAGACGATCCACAAAAAGCTCTGCAAACTTGCGGTGGCCGCGGGAATCTGCAGCAAAGATACGCCCCAGGAACAGGCGGCCAACGCGTTCATCGACGAGATCAAAGCCATGAAGCAGCGCTTCGGGATCGCCAACACCATTCCGCAGATCCAGGAGGAGGACATTCCAAAGCTTGCCCATTACGCGGACAAGGAAGCCAATCCGCTGTACCCGGTCCCGGTGCTGATGGACGCGGCAGAACTGGAAAAATTTTATCAGATGCTGATGGAGGAATCCTACGATGAATGAATCAGAGATCCGCCGTATCGTCGATCGGCAGAGAACTTATTTTGAGACAGGCGCGACCCTGCCCCTGGACGGCCGGATCGGCGCGCTGAAAAAGCTGTACGCCTATATCCGCGGCCATGAGGAGGAACTGAACGCGGCCATAAAGAAAGACCTGGGAAAAAGCTCTTTCGAGAGCTATATGTGCGAGACCGGACTTGTCCTGACCGAGATCAGCTATATGCTTCGCCACATCCGCTCCCTGGCCCGGGAGAAAACCGTCCGCACGCCTCTGGCCCAGTTCCACTCCAGAAGCTTCGTCAAACCTTCACCCTACGGGGTCACGTTGATCATGAGTCCGTGGAATTATCCGTTTCTGCTGACCATCGACCCTCTGGCGGATGCCATCGCGGCGGGAAACACGGTGATCATCAAGCCAAGCGCCTACTCCCCTCATACCAGCAGGGCCATTCAGACCATGATCCAGGAGTGTTTCGACGAATCCTATGTGGCCGTGGTCACCGGGGGCCGGGCGGAGAACACCTGTCTGCTGAACCAGCGTTTTGATTATATCTTCTTCACCGGAAGCCAGGCGGTGGGAAAGGATGTTATGGCCCACGCCGCCCGTCATCTGACGCCGGTGACTCTGGAGCTCGGCGGAAAAAGCCCCTGTCTGGTGGACCGCACCGCGGACCTTCCTCTGGCCGCAAAGCGGATCGTC
This sequence comes from Fusicatenibacter sp., assembly GCA_017887445.1. Classification (GTDB taxonomy): domain Bacteria; phylum Bacillota; class Clostridia; order Lachnospirales; family Lachnospiraceae; genus Fusicatenibacter. The sequence goes on along the minus strand of JAGHIA010000111.1, from coordinate 25,412 downwards.
TTCGGCAAATATCTCAACTGCGGTCAGACCTGCGTGGCGCCGGATTACATTTACTGCGACAGGGAAATCCGGGACCAACTGGTGGAAGAACTGAAAAAACAGATCCGGAAGCAGTTCGGTCCGGCTCCTCTGACCAACGAAGACTATGGGAAGATCATCAATGAAAAGCATTTTGACCGCATCACCGGCCTGATTGCGCCAAAGAAGGTGGTCATCGGCGGCAGCACGGACAGAGACCGGCTGAAGATCGAACCTACCGTCATGAACCATGTGACGTTTGACGACCCGGTGATGCAGGAGGAAATCTTCGGCCCGGTGCTGCCGGTACTCACCTACGACAGCCTGGACGAAGCCATCCGAACCATCAATGCCGGACAGCATCCGCTGGCGCTGTATGTGTTTACCTCCGACAAGGCCGCTGCCCGGAAGGTAATGTCCCGCTGCCGGTTCGGCGGCGGATGCGTCAACGATACGATCATCCATCTGGCCACCAGCGAGATGGGATTCGGCGGTTTTGGCGAGAGCGGCATGGGCGCCTACCACGGAAAAGAAGGCTTCCGCACCTTCTCCCACTACAAAAGCATTGTGGACAAGAAGACCTGGCTGGACCTGCCTATGCGCTACCAGCCGTATAAAAGCTTTTACGCAAAGCTGCTGCATCTCTTTCTCCGGTAAGCGCAGCAGTCCTTGCGCCAGACCATTACACCTTATATCATGCACAAGAAACAGCATTTCGCATGATATCGCACTTCAAATCTTAGAACTTCCGCATATTCTGTGCGAGAATCCTAAGCAAGACAATGACAGACGAAACTATTGCAAGCAACCAGAAAAATCGTAAATATAGAACCGGCCGGAACACCGCTCTTTTCGCGGGCCGTTCCGACCGGTTTTTTTACAACTGTTACTTATACCATTACTTTTTATTGATAAATCCCTTCGCCGTCAAGGTCTCTGCGCACAGGACCGCGCCGCCTGCCGCGCCGCGCACAGTGTTGTGAGAAAGTCCCACAAACTTCCAGTCGTACACAGAATCCTCGCGGAGACGTCCTACAGAGATTCCCATACCGTTTTCGTAATCCACGTCCAGCGTTACCTGCGGACGGTTATCCTCCTCCATGTAGCGGATAAACTGCTTCGGCGCGCTGGGCAGGTTCAACTCCTGGGGTACTCCCCGGAAGTTTACCATCTTTTCGATCAGCTGCTCTTTGGTGGGGTTCTTGCGGAACTTCACAAATACCGCCGCGGTATGTCCGTTGAGCACCGGAACGCGGATGCACTGACAGGTGATCTTGGGCTCCTGGGCTTTTACGATCACACCGTCCTCAATCTTGCCCCAGAGACGGAGCGGCTCCTGCTCGCTTTTTTCTTCCTCTCCGGAAATAAACGGGATAATGTTCTCCACCATCTCCGGCCAGTCCTTGAAGGTCTTTCCTGCTCCGGAAATCGCCTGGTAAGTCGTCGCCACAACCTCGTAGGGCTCAAATTCCTTCCATGCGGTCAGCACCGGCGCGTAGCTCTGGATGGAGCAGTTGGGTTTCACCGCGATAAATCCACGGGTGGTTCCCAGACGTTTCTTCTGAAACTCGATCACATCAAAATGCTCCGGATTGATCTCCGGCACAACCATCGGCACATCCGGCGTCCAGCGGTGCGCGCTGTTGTTGGAGACAACCGGCGTCTCTGTCTTCGCGTATTCTTCCTCGATGGCTCTGATCTCATCCTTTGACATATCAACAGCAGAAAATACAAAATCTACGGTAGATGCCACATGCTCCACGTCGTTGACGTTCATAACCACCAGCTTCTTTACCGCCTCCGGCATGGGGGTTGTCATTTTCCAGCGTCCGCCCACAGCCTCCTCGTAGGTCTTGCCCGCGCTTCGCGGACTGGCTGCCACGGTCACCACTTCAAACCACGGATGGTTCTCCAGCAGAGCGATAAATCTCTGGCCGACCATTCCTGTTGCACCTAAGATCCCAACTTTCAATTTCTGTTCCATGTTTCCTCTCTCCTCATTCCTGTCCGAAGCCAGGGAGCCGCTTCTTCGAGCATGTCTGAAATTGTATGTCTGAAAATTTCTTGCAGAATGCAATTTTCAAATACACTCTCGCTGTCTGTTCTTCTGTCCTTCGGACACTGTATGTTTTTCTGCGGCGTACATTTGTGCGTCTCATGTAATACTAAACGATTTCCTGCAAAATTGCAATACTTTTTTTAAATTTTAATCCTTCCGGTAACCGTCCGGCCTGCCACTGTCCCGCGAGGTGTTTTCGCACAGAATGCGCGATAATCCCGAGGCCTGCAGCGCGAAACTGCCATGGAAAATCGCTTTGCCATGGGCCGAATGTCCGCAGGCACTGCGTTTTCATACGGTCTTTGCCAGACCTGGCTGAATCGTTACCTATTCCCAGTCCGTTTCCTGCGCCAGATAACTGCGGTTTTCCTCCAGCACGCGGCTCATAGCCTCCGCCCCCGGGGCGCCGATGGTATTTCGTTTCTCCACACAGTTCTTCATGCTGATGGCCTCGTAAATATCCTGGTCAAAGACCGGACTGATGGCGCGGTACTCCTCCAGCGTCATATCGTCCAGCGCAAGATTCTTCTCGATGCAGTACAGCACCAGCCGGCCGACGATCCCGTGGGCATCCCGAAACGGAACTCCCTTGCCCACCAGATAGTCCGCGGCGTCGGTGGCATTGGTGAACCCGTTTTTCGCGCTGGCCTCCATCCGGTCTTTTCGGAAGCGCATGGTGGACACCATTCCCGTAAACAGGGCCAGGCAGCCTTTCACCGTGTCGATGGCGTCGAAGGTCAGCTCCTTGTCCTCCTGCATATCCTTGTTGTAGGCCAGGGGAAGGCCTTTCATGGTGGTCAGCATGGACACCAGCGCGCCGTATACACGGCCGGTCTTTCCTCTGACCAGCTCAGCGATATCCGGATTCTTTTTCTGGGGCATAATGCTGCTTCCTGTGCTGTAGGCGTCGTCAATCTCCACAAACTGATACTCGTTGGTGTTCCAGACGATAATCTCCTCGCAGAAGCGGCTCAGGTGCATCATCACCGTGGACATGGCGCTGAGCAGTTCGATGAGATAATCCCGGTCGGAAACGGAATCCATGCTGGTCCTGGTGGCTCCGTCAAAGGCCAGGAGCTTCGCCGTATACTCCCGGTCCAGGGGATATGTGGTTCCCGCCAGCGCGCCGGACCCCAGCGGGCAGACATTCATCCGGCGGTAAATATCGTGAAGACGTCCCCGGTCGCGGCGGAACATCTCAAAATAAGCGCCCATATGGTGAGCCAGCGTGATCGGCTGCGCCTTCTGAAGATGGGTAAATCCCGGCATGTACGTATGAAGGTTCTCCTCCATGATCTTCTGCAGCGCCTCCAGCAGCTGTTTCACCAGCCCGTCCATCTCACAGATCTCGTCGCGGATATACAGTTTCATGTCCAGGGCCACCTGGTCGTTGCGGCTTCTGCCGGTATGCAGCTTTTTGCCTGCGTCGCCGATGCGCTGGATCAGGTTCGCCTCCACAAAGCTGTGGATATCCTCGTACTCCGCGGTGATCTCCAGGCGATGGTTCTCCACATCCTCCAGAATCGACTCCAGCCCTTTCAGAATCTGGTCCTTTTCCTCCTCCGTCAGGATCCCCTGTTTCGCCAGCATGCGCACATGCGCCATGCTTCCCTGGATATCCTGCCGGTAAAACTTCTGATCAAATCCAATGGACGCGTTAAAATTGTAAACCAGCTGGTCCGTTTCCTTGGTGAAACGTCCGCCCCATAATTGTGCCATATCGTTTCCTCTCTTTCGTATTTTCTTAAACGCGTTCCCGCATGGAGAACACACAGCCGCAGTAATTCTGACGGTACAGGCCATAAATTTCTGACAGCTCCACCGACCGGCGGTATCCGTTTTTCTTTTTGAAATCGGAATTCAGATACCGTACCCCGTATTCCTGCGCCAGCCGCTCCCCGATCTCATTGAGCTTCTCCGCGTTTTTCATGGGACTGATGGAGAGCGTGGTGGTGAAATAATCCGCTCCCATCTGCCGCGCGATCCCGGCAGCCTCCCGAAGCCGCAGCTCATAACAGGCAAAGCAGCGCTGGCCGCCCTCCGGCAGCTGCTCCATGCCCCGGGCCATCTGGTAAAAGCGCTCTGTGTCATACGCACCCTCCAGAAATTTTACCGGGTGGACCACTTCCATCTGCCGGATCAGGTCCTGCTGCTCCTGCACTCTCTTTCCGTATTCCTCCGGAGGATAGATATTGGGATTATAGTAGAACACGGTGATCCGGAAATACCTGGACAGATACTCCAGCACATAACTGCTGCAAGGCGCGCAGCAGCTGTGCAGCAAAAGCGTTGGAACTTTTCCCTCCAACCCTTCGATCACCCGCTCCAGTTCCTTTTGATAATTTCTCTTGTTGGCCATCTCATTCCTCACTGTGATAAACTCCCGCCGTAACAGTTCAGCGCCGCTGAACCGTTACACGCTTCGCGATGCACAGAAACTGCATTTCATGCAGTTTCGCGCTGCAGGCCTGGGGATTTTCGCACATTCTGCGCGAAAACACCTCGCGGGATAGTGACAGGCTGAACTGCTACCTCCCGCCGTCTGTATGTGCGGGATATGCTTTTCTATTTTAACTCAGGGGAACGGTAAAAGTCAATTACTGCGTTGCTACATCCTTCCGTTCCCCTTCGCAAAGCGAATTCTCCTTGGAGCCGTGAAGTTACTGTGAACGGCTGTGAACTGTAACGGGAATTTTCGATTTTACATATATTATGGTATAAAAGGCAGAAAACCTTTTCAGACACTGCCGTTTCCACGGCAGGATCTGTAAAACACCATGACAGTTCCTGCCTTTTAAGCCAACCGTTGCAAGGAGGTATCTATGGAACCTTTACTGGAGTTAAAAAATATATCCCTGTCCTACCATACCATGGAGGGCGAGACGCCTGCGCTGACCGACATTAATTTTTCCATCGGTGAAGGGGAGTTTGTTGCGCTGGTCGGCCCCAGCGGCTGCGGGAAAAGTACGATCCTGAACCTGATCTCCGGTCTTCTGCAGCCTGAGCAAGGTGAAATTCTCATAAAAGGGGAACCGCTCTCTCATTCTCTGGTCAATATCGGTTACATGCTTCAGCGGGACCATCTGTTTGAGTGGCGTACTGTGTTCAGCAACATCCTGCTGGGCCTGGAGATCCAGCACGGGGTCACCAGGGAAAAAAAAGAAAAAGCCGAGGAGATGATGCGTACCTACGGTCTGGAAGATTTCAAAAACGCACGGCCGTCCCAGCTGTCCGGCGGTATGCGCCAGAGAGCCGCCCTGATCCGGACACTGGTGCTGGAGCCTGCCCTCGTACTTCTGGACGAACCCTTCTCCGCTTTAGACTATCAGACCCGGCTGCTGGTCAGCGACGATATCGGAAAGATCATCCGCCGGGAAGGGAAGACTGCCCTACTGGTCACCCACGACATCTCCGAGGCCATCAGCATGGCGGACCGTGTGCTTGTACTCACCAAACGTCCCGCTCATATCCAGGCGGAGCTTCCTCTGACCTTCGCCATGGAAGACCGGACGCCTATGGCCTGCCGCAATGCTCCGGAATTTAAAACCTATTTCAATCAGATATGGAAGGAGCTGAACCAAAATGAAACCTGAACGCATCCTGACCCCCCAGGAACTGTTTCTGAAAAAGCAGAGGAAGAAAAAGCTTCAGATCCGTGCGGCTAGGGTTTTTCTGCTGATCGCTTTTCTGGCGCTGTGGGAAATCTCCGCTGCCCTTGGATGGATCGACTCTTTTATCTTTTCCAGTCCGTCCCGCGTTGTGGAAACCTTTTGGACCATGTGCCTTGGTCAGCAGCTTCTGGTCCATATCGGGATCACTCTGGCGGAAACACTGATCAGCTTTTTTCTGGTAATCCTTTTTGGCATCGGCTTTGCTGTGCTGCTTTGGCTGTGTCCACGTTTTTCCGCCGTCATGGAGCCGTATCTGGTGGTGCTCAACAGTCTGCCAAAATCAGCCATGGCTCCCCTTCTGATCGTGTGGCTGGGCGCAAATATGCGCACCATCGTCGTCGCCGGTATGTCTGTGGCAATCTTTGGCTCCATCATCAGCCTGTACAGCGGTTTTCAGGAAGTGGATCCGGACGCGGTCAAATTGATCTATACCCTGGGAGGGAAGAAAAAGGATACCTTATTTAAGGTTATCCTGCCCTCCTCGGTACCGTTTCTTCTGAGCACCTTTAAGGTCAACATCGGACTTTGCCTGGTCGGTGTTGTAATCGGAGAATTTATCGGTGCCAGAAGCGGACTTGGCTATCTGATCATCTATGGAAGCCAGGTTTTTCAGCTGAACATGGTCATCATGTGCATCCTTGTTCTCTGTATCATCGCCACGCTGCTTTATGTGGCAGTCAGCGTTCTGGAAAAGCAGTATCTGAAACGCCATTGAGCCGTCTGTTCCGACATATACCACAGAAAACAAAGGGGGCCGCCGCGGTTGTTTTATGCGGCGGCCCCTGTGAATCACCTTTCTAAATATCTGCTGTCCGCTTCCATGCAAACCTCTCCGATGCGGCCTTCCGGATTTCCCGTAACAGTTCAGCCAGCTGCACTGTTACGATTTTCCATCAAAACTCAGCCAGGACCACATCCACTCTGTGGTCGGAGGACTGGAGCACCTCAAAGAACCTTCCATCGGCCATAAATCCTTCCACAACATAGCTGTCCTCTGGCAGCTGCTGGCGCTCCTCCAGAAACTGCCCCGTCTGAAAATCATAGACCACAATCTCGTTTTCTTTTTCCAGATACGCTCTGCTGCCGCCGCTGCACAGAAATTGTATGTAATCGCCGCTGTCCGCGGCCTTCTCCGTCTCACCGGTCTGATAATCATAAAACAGATACCCGGCCTGGGAGATATCCGCTCCCTCGCTGGAAGCCGCATAGAAGATTCTATGCTCTCCCGCCAGAGAAAAAGAAAGCGCATTCAGGTTTTCCGCGAGAACCTGGGTCTCTCCTCCGTTCAGGCGGCAGGATTTCAGATTTGTTGGAAGATATCCGTAATCGCTGCCATACTCCAGATAATAAATCCGGTCCTCCTCCACCAGACAGGCGTTCACATACGCGCCGATGGTCACCGCATTGCTTCCGTCGGGACTGCAGGTTTTAAGCTCCACCGGCGAGATATCAAAACGCAGACCCATGGTGACCACATGCTCCGGCAGCACCGTCACCTCGTCTACATTTTTCCCGATCTCATACTCGCCGCCGTCAGAAAGGCTGCGGGCCTTCAGCATGTTCTCCATGCCGTCCCCGTTCCAGACCGTATAATAGAGAAAATCCTCATTCACCCCGGCAAGCTGCCAGTTATCCTCCAGAGCCATCACTTCCTCTTTCCCGCCGTCTGACAAGCGCAGCCGCCAGACGCTTCTGTCGCCGCTCTCCGACTCTGCGGCATAATAGGCAGCCGACCCGTTGGTGTAGACCGCCGCCGCCCCCTGAATGATTTTTCCAAGACCAGGGTAAGATTTCAGCACCTGATTGTGAAGATCCCGAATCTCGATCGCGTCTGTCTGGCAGATCAGAATCCGGTCGCCGCTGACGCCTGCCCAGCTGATCGGCACATACGTTCCCGCAAGAGTTGTTTCCTCTGGAGCCTTTTCCGTCCCGGCATCCGGCTCTCCATTCCCTGGCGCCTTCTCCTGTTGTGACGGTTCGCCGGAAGACTGTTCCGCAGACTCTGACAGCGTCTGGGCGGGTTCCTCCTGCTCCCCCTGGGAATCCGCGGCCGGCTCCTGCCTGGAGGTATCCTTGGTCTGACCGGAAGCGTTCTGTACTCCGGCCGTTTCCCCGCCTTTTCCCTGCTCCGCTCCCGCCGCCGAGGCAGACTGCCCCACATTCTGCTGATCCTGCCGGTTTTTCAGATAATACATACCGCCGGCAAGAATGGCAAGAACGCAGGCCACGCCCACCAGCTCCCGAAGATGCCTTCGTTTCTTGTTACGAGACATTTTCCGTGACATACGCATCTCCTTTCCCACAATATCTCATGTTTCTTCCGCTGTTCTCCTGGAGCATGTCTGAAAATAGCTTTCTGCAAGATGCGCGTCAAAGTCTGTGGGGCGTGCAGATTGCAGGAATAAATGTTCAAACACACGCTACGCCTCTCTCTCCTCCACGTTCCGGTACTCTTTGTGATGTCCCACATATTTGTAGGCCGGACGGATGATCTTTCCCTCGTTGACCAGCTCCTCGATCCGGTGGGCGGACCATCCCGCGATCCTGGAGATGGCGAAGATCGGCGTGTACAGCTCCTGCGGCAGGCCGAGCATGGCGTAAACGAAACCGCTGTAGAAATCCACATTGGCGCATACCGGCTTCAGCAGACGCCGCCGTCTCGCGATACAGTCTCCGGCGATCCGCTCCACACGCTCATAAAGGGCAAACTCTTTTTCCGCCTGCTTCTCCACGGAAAGCTTCCTGGCGTACCGTTTCAGGATCACGCACCGCGGGTCAGAGAGCGTGTATACCGCATGGCCCATACCGTAGATCAGACCGCTGTTGTCGAAGGCTTTTTTGTCCAGCATCTGCATCAGATACGTTCTCAGTTCCTCCTCGTTCTCCCAGTCGGAAACATTCGACTTGATATTCTCAAACATCTCCATGACCTTCAGGTTCGCGCCGCCGTGTCTCGGCCCTTTCAGGGAACTGAGGGACGCGGCAATGGCAGAATATGTATCTGTGCCGGAGGAGGATACCACATGAGTGGTAAACGTAGAGTTGTTTCCGCCGCCGTGGTCCGCGTGGAGGATCAGCGCCACATCCAGAACCTTCGCCTCCAGCTCTGTGTAAGCGCCGTCCGGGTGAAGCATCTGCAGAATATTCTCCGCCATGGATAACTCCGGCTTGGGATTGCGGATAAACAGGTTCTGATTTTCGTGGTAATGACGGTACGCATGGTAGCCATACACGGCAATCTGCGGAAGCTTGGCGATCAGACTCAGCGACTGGCGCAGTACATTTGGAATCGAAGTGTCGTCCGGGTTCTCGTCGTAGGAATATAAGGTCAGAACACATCTTTGCAGCGTGTTCATCATATTTTTGCTGGTGGCCTTCATTACCACGTCGCGCACGAAGGTATCCGGCAGATCCCGGTAGTAGCTGAGGATCTCCTTAAATTCCTCCAGCTGCGCCTGGGTGGGAAGATCCCCGAACAGCAGAAGATAGATGATCTCCTCGAAACCGAAGCGCCGGGCGTCGATGCCGCGGATCAGATCGCCGACATTATATCCCTGATAGTACAGGCTTCCGTCCACCGGATATTTCTCGCCGTTTTCATCCACATCGAACGCAAGGACATCGGAAATCTCCGTCAGTCCCGTCAGCACGCCCTGTCCGCTGGAATCGCGGAGGCCTCGTTTTACATCATACTCCGTGTATAAAGATAAATCGATTTTTCCGGATCTTTTGCTGTATTCCACCAGTTCGTTAAATTTTTCATCCAGATTTTCACAGTTGATACCCATTGTGATCCCTGCCCCTTTCCTTCTTTCTCATATGTTCGGAAACAGCCTCCCTTTGCCCCTGCAGGCAGCGGCGCTTTCTTGCGAAATATCTTTTCCGCCTGTGCAAACGCTTTGTTCCTTTGCGTTCCGCAAAAATATCGCGCTTGTCATAATGCAGGATTTATCTTTCTTTCCATCATTTTGTCTTTTGAAAAAACGATGAAATCGCTGTCCTTTCATTTTTGCCGCAATCTTTTTCTTTGCTTCCTGCATTTTAAAGAAGCAACTCTTTTCACGCGAAACGTTGTCCTCTTCCTGCCTGGGACCTTTTGGCGCTGTCTTTAGTTCTTTACTATACTGACTTTTTTCCGTTCTGTCAATGCCTTTCTTACCGTCCATACAGGTTTTTCTACGAAAAACAGCGGGATATGTTGAATTTTTCCGGAAAAATTCCTTTTTCTTCCCTGTGCATGACATGTGATAAATATTTATACATATTATTGCATAAACATGCACCATTTTAAAGATATTATAACTCGCGTAGCAGTTCATTCAGCGGAACGGTTACGGCATCCGGTCATTTTTCCGAAACCGCCACAAGGGTGGCCACAGCCTTTTCATTATACTGAGAAGAAATGATTCCTCCGTCGGACAGTCTGGAATAAACGCCGGCAAACGAACCGTTATACACAAACAACCCCGACAGGTTCCCATACAGCCTAAACGCCGCGTCGTCCCCGGCCAGATAAATATTGGGCGTCCGGTAAGGATGGTGATATTCCTGATAAATGTATCCCCGGTTAAAATGCTCCTCCACCAGCTGCTCCCACTGGCTGTCACTGTAATCCACGCCGGCAAATACACCTCTGGAGCCATAAGCGTCCAGCGGCTTGATGATCCACCGGTCCTTCGCCTCCAGCAAATGCTCCATGCGGCAGAAGCGGCTGTCCAGAAGATTCGTGTAAGGGACATGCTCCAGCACAAACTTCTGCTCCCGCTCCTCGAGAAGGGAAAGCGTCGGTTCCTCCCGCAGGATCTTAAACAGCCATTTGTTGTGTACGATCTGCGTGCAGAAAGAACCAATGACACAGACGGCCTGTTCCTTCACTGCCTGTAAAAACGGCTGCACCTCAAAATATGCCGCCATCACGTCGGAGGTCACCGCTCTGCGGTACACAACATCCACCGGACGCCCCTGGGGCGAATACAGCACGCCGTTGTCATAGCGCATCCGCGTGATCTCACAGATCTCACATTCGTATCCCGCGTTTCGGAACCTTCTCTGAAATTCCTCAAACTCCGTCACCGAGCCATGCTCCAGGAAATCCACAATGGCAATGTACGGATGCTCTTTTCTTTTTTCATAGGTTCCATACAGTTCCAGAAACGTCCGCACCCAGCTGTCATACAGTTCAAAGGTACGGAACGTATACTTCTTTTTCATGCTCTGATGAGCGGAATTTCTGTCCAGCGCCATATTCAGCACATAGTCCTCGTTCATGGCGCTGGTTCCGTCACTGTTGATCTCACAAAACTGAAAGCTCCAGTCATCCTCGTTGAAAAACAGGTCGAAACGGGCAATGGGAAGCAGCGAGTCATACAGGTTTGGGACAAGGATCAATTCCTCCAGCTTTCTGGAAAACGGAAAGCACTTCCGGTATTCCGGATTTTTCAGATACTCCCGGATAACCTTTTCCAGAATGCCGTAAGTGGTCGTCACAATCTCGTCAAAATACGCGGCAGCCTCCTCTGTCAGTATTTTGGGAATATGAAGCGTCTGGACACATCTGCCGTGATATGCGGCGGAAGAATGCTCCAAATACTCTGTCACTGCCAGCGCCGAAACTTTGTTCTTCTCATAATGTTTCTCTATCTCCTTCTGATATGCTTCCCGGATTTCTCTCATGTTCACACTAATCTTCTGTTCCATGGCAACTCCTTTTTTTCCTGCAGAGCAGGACTACAGTAATTGTTCCGCCAGGTCTGCGCATGTACTGCGCAGACCGTATGAAAACGCTGTAACAATTCAGCTGGCTGAACGGTTACGGACTACATTTCTGAAAAAATAAAACGTTCCGATTACAAAATACGAATCATGCGGCCTTGCTCTTACTCACGCCCCATCGTTTTTTTCATCTGTACCAGTTCTTCAAAAAGCTCCAGACATCTTCGCTCCTCCGACGCCAGCTGCTTCGCCGCCAAATCTATCAGCCGTCTGCAGAATCCCGCCGCCGGTTCGCCGTAGATTTCCCCTTCAAACCCTTTTTCCGCAAGAGAGCGTTCCGCCTTTTTCACTGCCGCGCTGTCCACCGGATACCGGTCAAGCAGTTCTTCGCCGGCAGTCTTATCAAACGTCAGTCCCTTGAGCAGAGCGGTGTAGGCCAGCACATACGGCAGCGGCATACTGTCCGCGCCGCGGATCTCCACATACTGTTTTACCCGCACATCCGGAAACGTCATGGAGAGAATGTGCGCGATTTCTTCCTCCTCCAGAAGACGGTCCGCCCACAGGCCGCACACCCTTTGATGTCCCACTGGCCGAACGCTCCCTTTCTCAGGAACGACGATCGGTTCCAGCTTCCACAAATATTCCGCATAAGCGCGAAAACCAAAGGATCTGTCGAAAACCCCCGGCAGGATCCCGCAGCGGCCTTCATCCACCCGGGACCAGATCCCCGTGCGCGCCAGATAACCGGAATACGGTTTACCCTCCAGAATCCTTGTATTATCCGTCAGCAGCTTCAGCGCCGGCATCGCCAGGCAGGCCGTCCGGTATTTTCTGATAAAATCCTGCTCGCTGCAGTAGTCGATGGATACCTGGGTGGCCGCGGTGCTGCGCATCATCTGCCGTCCTGCAGGCCCTTTTTCCTGAAAATAAGCATCCATGTATCTGTACCGCTTCTTGGGGATCAGCTCCAGTTCCTCCGATGTCCCAAAGGGACGGCAGCCGGCTGTGACCAGCGCATACCCTCTCCGTTCCAGGGACGGCAAAACGGTTTTCAGAAACGACCGGTAAACACGCTCGATGCTGGAAATCTTCTCCTGCGGCGCGATGCTGATCTCCAGCTGGGCCGCAGGCTCCAGAGAAAGTCCATATTCGCTGTTGTACAGACCAAGCAAGACGCCGTCCTCCCGGTACACGCCCGGATAAAACGTCTGCCACTCTTCCAGAAGCTCCCGCACTCCTCCGGCGCCGGAATACGGCACGTTTTTCTGACGCTTCGGTTCTACAATAAAATGCTCCAGTTCGACACCAAGCTTCTGCCGGCAGTCTTTTTTACATCCGTTGTGAAAATATTGCTCCAGACGTTGGATGTTTTGCCTTTTTATCTCTCTGCTCAATATGTTCTCCTGTCCTCAAAGTTCTTTCCTTACAAGTGTTTCTCTGTTTACATCTTTCCATTCATAAGCGTATGCTTTTATTGTTCCTGCCAACGCGGCTGACCCGTAAACAGTAACGAACGGTTACAGTTTTTTCGAGATTTTTGAAAAAAGTTGTTGCATTTTTTCAGAAATCAGGTATAATAGGTTTTGTGCTTAGCACAGGCCGAAATAGCTCAGTCGGTAGAGCACTTCACTCGTAATGAAGGGGTCGAGGGTTCGAGTCCCTTTTTCGGCTTTTGTAAAGGCCCGGTAATGATTGAATTTACCGGGTTTTTTTATTATCAAAAAACTGTTTTCATGTGGTTCTAATTCCGTTCTGGCTTACCAATCGCCCGACCGTTTCCACCCGACACGCTCCAGAGTATATTAGAAAATTCATTCCTGCAATCTGCACGCTCTAAATCTGGCCAAAATCAATCTTCATGTACATATCTCCATCAATCAGTTCCTGGCCGAATCGTCACATTTAATCCTGCAGATTTTCTCGTACAAGACCGTTTCTTTGCCGGTGACTTTTCCATCCATATGGTAATGTCCAAAAAACCACTGGCGCAGCTTCAGCTTTTCATAAATCTCTGTGAAATATTCCGTCAGCTCGTCCGCTTCCCGTCGTCCGTCAGTCAAAAGCTCCTGTGTGCAGGTTCGGCAGCAATGCGAAATCACATAATCCACCTGCCAGCCATGCCGCTCCAGATTCCGGCGGCCTTCTTCCATCTCCTCCCGGGAAGGCATCTCCTCCCGCCACCAGGATTGGTGATCAATCCGGTAAAAAAGGTTCCTGCGTTCTGCCGCCCGTCTTTTTCTCTGAAACTCCGGGTCCTCCGGATCCAGCACCCCTCCCTGGATATCATGGGAACGAGCGCCCCCAAATGTAAAGAACCGTTTCCCGTCCAGTTCGAACACCTGCCCGCGCATCAGATGCAGCACGGTCTCCCGGATTTTATGTACCGTACCGCCTCTCCACAGCTTTGGGGCGTACTGGTACAGTCCGTCGAAGTTTTCATGATTTCCATCCACAAAAAGCGTAGTGAACGGCTTTTTTTCCAGCCAGTCCATCCAATATTCCTGCTCCTTAGACGGCGTCCAGTAGCCGAAATCCCCGCACACGATCACAAAATCTTCCTTTGTCATCTCCTTCTGCTCGGGAAACTTCTTTGTGCTGAAACGCGTCCATTCCCCATGACAATCTCCTGTCACATAAATCATACGATTCCTCCCCCCAAAAGGCTGCAGTGTCTATGTACTATCATAGTATACTCCGCCAGCTGTTTTCGCAAGCGCTGATTTGCTTTTTATGACATTTGAAAATAACAGTTCAGCCTGCCACTATCCCGCGAGGTGTTTTCGCGCAGCATGCGCGAAAACCCGAGGCCTGCAGCGCGAAACTGCATGAAATGCAGTTTCTGTGCATCGCGAAGCGTGTAATCGTTCAGCAACGCTGAACGGTTACCATTTCCATAACAGTATTTCCGCATCCGTTCAGCCAGCTGAATCGTTGCCTTATTGTAATATATTAGAAAATTTTATAAATAACATATTGCTTTTTACCACTGCTTATGTGTATTCTTATATAGGAAGTAAAAATCACAAATGACGAGGTGTTGAATATGAAACCTATCAAAGAAGGAAAAGTCCGCGAAATCTACGACAATGGCGACAGCCTGATCATGGTGGCTACCGACCGCATCAGCTGCTTCGATGTCATTCTGAAAAATCAGGTGACCAAAAAAGGCGCCGTTCTGACTCAGATGTCCAAATTCTGGTTCGATATGACCAAGGACATTCTGCCCAACCACATGATCTCCGCCGACGTAAAGGACATGCCTGAGTTTTTCCATCAGCCGCAGTTTGACGGAAACAGCATGATGTGCAAGAAGCTGAACATGCTCCCCATCGAGTGCATCGTCCGCGGCTACATCACCGGAAGCGGCTGGGCAAGCTACCAGAAAGACGGCACCGTATGCGGCATCAAGCTGCCGGAAGGCCTGAAGGAATCCGACAAGCTACCGGAACCGATTTACACTCCGTCCACCAAAGCCGAAATCGGGGACCACGATGAAAACATCTCCTACGAGCAGAGCATCGCGCACCTGGAGAAATACTTCCCCGGCAAAGGCGAGGAATACGCGGCAAAGCTCCGCGATTATACCATCGCGCTTTACAAAAAATGCGCCGACTACGCACTGAGCCGCGGCATCATCATCGCCGACACAAAATTCGAGTTCGGCCTTGATGAAAACGGAAACATTGTTCTCGGCGACGAAATGCTCACCCCGGACAGCTCCCGTTTCTGGCCGGCAGAAGGCTATGAGCCGGGACATGGACAGCCGTCCTTCGACAAACAGTTCGCCCGCGACTGGCTGAAAGCAAATCCGGACAACGACTGGACCCTTCCGGATGAGATTGTCCAGAAAACCATCGACAAATATCTGCAGGGTTACGAAATGCTCACAGGCAAAAAACTGTAATTCTTCCTGTGACAGTTCAGCCTGCCACTATCCCGCGAGGTATTTTCGCACAGAATGTGCATAAACCGCGCACCATGACAGCTCCGGCGCAGAGAACATGAACATGTCCTGCGCCGGAGTTTTTGAAACCGCGTGAAACGCTGTTTCCATACAAACCTCAACCAGAAAGGAACCGACTGATATGGACCAATCAAAAATATCACGCATCCTTGCGGCCATGAAGGAGCAGGGCCTCACTCAGCTGATTGTCTCTGACCCGGCCGCGATCTTCTATCTCACCGGAACCTGGATCCATCCCGGCGAGCGTATGCTGGCGCTTTACCTGAATGTCAGCGGCGGCCACAAACTGATCATCAACCGGCTGTTTCCCCAGAAAGATCCTCTGGGCGTGGAATTGATCTGGTATGACGATACCCAGGACGCGGTGGAGCTTCTCAGCAGATACACGGAGAAAGACCGGCCTCTGGGAATCGACAAAACCTGGCCGGCAGGCTTTCTCCTGCGCCTTCAGGAGCTGAACGGGGCCAGCGCCTACCGGAACAGTTCCCACATCATCGACGATGTGCGGCGCATCAAGGACGCAAAGGAACAGCAGCTGATGCGTGAGGCATCCCTGGCCAACGACCGTGTCATGGAGCAGCTGATCCCTCTGACCGGAAAAGGGTTTACGGAAAAAGAGCTGGAGCGGAAGGTTCGTGAGCTTTACGCCGCTTCCGGTCACTCGGATGTGTCCTTCCCGCCGATCACAGCCTACGGAAAATCCGGCGCGGACCCTCACCACAGCACCGACTCCACCCGTGGAAAGCGCGGAGACAGCGTTGTGCTGGACATCGGCGGCATCCTGAACAATTACTGCTCAGACATGACCCGCACCGTGTTTTTAGAAGAGGTTTCCCAAAAGGCGCGGCAGGTTTATGAAATCGTCCGCGAGGCGCAGCAGCGGGGCATCGACGCCGCGCGTCCCGGCGCGAGAATGTGCGATGTGGACAACGCCTGCCGCAGTTATATCACGGAAATGGGCTACGGGGACGCCTTCACACACCGGACCGGCCACTCCATCGGCATTGAGGACCACGAGTCCGGGGACGTATCCGCCGTCAACGAGAGCATGATCCAGCCAGGTCAGGTATTCTCCATCGAGCCGGGAATTTATCTGCCGGAAGAAGGCATCGGCGTCCGAATCGAGGACTTGGTCCTGATCACGGAAGACGGCTGCGAGGTTCTGAACCATTTTCCAAAAGACCTGATTGTTGTGCCGTTAGAAGATTGATAATATCAAGGGCCGACGCTACGCAAAGCCAGGCGTACGTAACAGTTCAGCCACGCTCTATCAAACCCCGTATACGAAATATGCAGCCGAATGTTTTCCTCACAGCCGGCTGCATATTTTTCCTGCTAAATATACGGTGTACGAATTGTTTCCTCCACACCCGTCACTTCATATCCGGCGTCGGTCACCGCTTCCTTCATCTGTTCCACGTCCGCGCCGTCCTCCGCGTCGATATAAGCGGCGTTGTCCTCCAGACTCACGGAGGCGCTTACGCCTGGCACTTTATTCAGCGCTTTCGTCACCGCCGCCTGACAGTGGCTGCACATCATTCCCTCAATCTTCATGGTAATCTGGCGGCCTCCGGACTTCTGCGGCTTCTCCGCCTGCGAACTACGGTCTTGCGCAGTCCCGGCAGATGCTGTGCCATTTTTCTCTGCCACTCCAGACACTGCACCGCTTTTTTCCGTTGCTCCATGCACCGCGCTGTTTTGCTCTGCCGCTTCGGACAGCCCAGGCGCTGTCTGCGCCTCCACATGTTTTTCTCCATCTTCCGGCTTTTTCAGCACATGGAAAAATCTCAGCCGCAGAGCGTTCATCACCACAAAGAAACTGCTCAGGCTCATGGCCGCCGCCCCGAACATGGGACTCAGCTTCCATCCAAAAGCCGTGTAAAACACGCCGGCGGCCAGCGGGATTCCGCAGGCATTGTAAAAGAACGCCCAGAACAGGTTTTCCTTGATGTTGCGGATAACCGCCTTGCTAAGGCCAATGGCTGTCACAACATCCAGCAAATCGTTTTTCATCAGAACAATATCCGCGCTCTCGATGGCCACATCCGTGCCGGCGCCAATGGCGATCCCCACATCGGCCCGGGCCAGCGCCGGCGCGTCGTTCATTCCGTCGCCGACCATGGCGACCTTTCTTCCTTCCCTCTGAAGCCGCGCCACTTCCCGCTCCTTATCCTGAGGAAGCACCTCCGCGATTACCGTGTCAATGCCCAGCTGCCGCTGAATGGCTGCCGCTGTCCTGCGATTGTCGCCGGTGAGCATAATCACCTCAATCCCCAGCTTCTTCAGTTCCCTGATCGCCTGGGCGCTGGTAGGTTTCACCACGTCCGCCGCTCCAATCATACCGATCATTCCGTTCTCATCCGCAAACAAAAGCGGGGTTTTTCCCTCCTCTGCCAGCTGGTCCATCTGTCTTTGAGACCCCCGGCAGCCGATGCCCTTTTCCTCCATCAGCCGCAGGTTTCCGGCATAATACCATCTGCCGTCAATCTTTGCCTGGATGCCTTTGCCCGGGATTGCCTGGAACTCTTCCGTCTCCGGCCAGGTAATCTTTTCTGCCTTTGCTTTTTCCATGATCGCTTCAGCCAGCGGATGCTCGCTTCTCGCCTCCATGGCCGCGGCGATCTCCAGGAACTTCCGCTCTGCCAGTGAATCGCTGTGGATCAGATCCGTCACCACTGGTTTTCCCTGTGTGATCGTACCTGTCTTATCCAGCACAACGCTCTGGATACTGTGGGTCACTTCCAGAGCCTCGCCGGATTTGATCAGGATTCCGTTTTCCGCGCCTTTTCCCGTTCCGACCATGATCGCCACCGGTGTGGCCAGCCCCAGCGCACAGGGGCAGGAGATCACCAGAACGCTGATGGCACAGGACAGGGCAAACTCAAATTCCGCGCCGGAAACCATCCATACGATGGCTGTGACCAGGGCGATGGTCATGACCACCGGAACGAAGATTCCCGCGATCTTGTCTGCAATCTTCGCGATGGGTGCTTTGCTGGCGCTGGCGTCCTCCACCAGACGGATGATCTGTGAAAACGTGGTATCGTCTCCGACTCTGGTGGCTCTGGCTTTCACATAGCCTGCCTTGTTGATGGTCGCGGCGATCACAGAATCGCCCGGCTGTTTCTCCACCGGGATACTCTCTCCGGTGATGGCCGCCTCATCCACGCTGGTGCTGCCTTCCAGGATCACCCCATCCACCGGGATGCTCTCCCCTGGCTTCACGATCACAACGTCGCCCACCGCCACCTGCTCCACCGGAACGCGAATCTCTTTTCCGTTCCGCTCCACCACCGCCGTCCGCGGCGCAAGGTTCATCAGCTTTGTGATGGCCTCGCTGGTCTTTCCTTTGGAGCGGGCCTCCAGGTATTTTCCCACATTGATCAGCGCGAGGATCATCACAGCGGACTCAAAATACAAGTCGTGCTGATACTGATGGACCAGTTCAAAATCCTGCACGCCCAGGCCATATCCCATACGGTAGATCGCAAAGATACCGTAGATCAGGGAAGCCGAGGAACCGACGGCGATCAGCGTATCCATATTCGGCGCCCCGTGAAACAGCGTGGAAAAGCCTTTCGTATAATACGCTTTGTTGATGAACGCTACCGGCAGACAGAACAGAAACTGGGTGAACGCAAATCCCACCGCGTTTTCTGTCCCTTCCAGAAACCAGGGCAATGGAAGTCCCACCATATGTCCCATGGATACATACATCAGCGGAATCAGAAAAACGAAAGAAAGGATCAGCCGACGCTTCATATTCTGCATCTGTTCCTCCACTGGATTGGGCTTTTCCACCTGTGCCGCGCTTTTCCCGGCCGCCGCAGCGTTTCCGCCGGGCGTCTGGCCGCCGCTCTTTACACTGGCTCCGTAGCCGGCATGTACCACCGCTTCGATGATCCCTTCCTCCGACAACGTCTGCTCCTCATACTCCACCTGCATACTGTTGGTCAGCAGGTTCACGCTCACATCCTTCACCCCATCCAGCCTGCGGACGCATTTCTCCACCCGCGACGAGCAGGCGGAACAGGTCATTCCTGTCACATCAAATTTCTGTTTCATAACCGCTCCTTCCAAGTAAACACCGGATTTTCAAACACGCTCCAAAATATGTTTGAAACCTGCTTTCCGCAGGATGTGCGCCACAATTTGGTAACAGTTCAGCTGGCTGAACTGTTACACAATTTGTGGAATTTGATCCAAAATCAGAAGGCGCAGCAGGCTGCATTGACTGATTTTGGGACTGTTTCTCCGCAAAATGGGGCGTGCAAAATCCGTGTACTGTATCTCTCAGTTGCCTTATATACCCCCATGGGGTATATTCCTTACAGCCATATCATAACACAGTCAGAAACAAATGTAAAGCAGTAATTTGTAATGATTCAGCCCGCCGAATCGTTACAGTATTTCACAAACCAAAAGAAAAAAACCGCACATCCGACAAGCATTTCTTTGCCGAACGTGCGGTTTCCGGCAGGCGCTGCTTTCGCAGCGCCTGTGAATCCCGTTATTCTGAATCTATTATTTCTCCAGCTCGAACCAGTCAGCATATCCCAGCTTGATCAGGTTGTCGCGGCTGATCTTCAGGCTCTCAAACGGATCGCGTCCGTAAGTGTCGTCCTGTTCGATCAGGAAGTACTCGCTTCCGCCTGCCAGACCTGCCTCGATGCACTCTTTGATCGGAAGGCTTCCTTCGCCAACCTCAGCGAACTCAACGATGCTGGTGAATGCAGTCATGAATGCCTTCGGATCAAACGGTCCCTCCGGCATCTTCACTTCGCCGATGCGGTAATCTTTCAGATGCAGCAGACGAATTCTTCCGTCATACTTTTTGATAAACTCAACCGGGTTCTCGCCGCCTCTGTGAATCCAGTGGATATCCAGCTCGAATCCCATGTATTTGGTGTTGTTTTTGATGATGTCCAGCAGATACTCGCCGTCGTATTTCACAAACTCCACATGGTGGTTGTGGTAATACAGGTCGATGCCTTCCGCTTTCAGCTTCTCAGCCATCTCATCGGCGCGCTTTACAAAATCCAGCGCTTTCTCCCGGTTGCCCATGCAGGTCATCGGCAGCATACCGATGCGCAGCATATCGCAGTTCAGCGTCTTGCAGTCCTGTACGATCTTATCGAAATCGCTTACCAAGAACTCGCCGGGCATACCCGGAACCATCGGCTCCAGAGACGCGGTGCATGCAGCCACTTTGATCCCGAACTCATCGCAGGCTTTCTTCATGCCCGCTACGTTTTCCGGAGTCATGGCAACTTGGGAAACCTCGATGCAGTGATATCCCAGCTCCGCGCATTTCTTCAGGGTTTCGTACGCACCCAGCTCGTCAATTTTTTTCTTAATGGTACTCATCTGAATACCAATCAATCCTCTGTTCATGGCAAATACCTTCTTCCTTTTTATACCTCTGTCCAGATTCCGAAGCGTCCGGAATTCTGGATGGCGTCAATGAGACGGATGCTCATCTCCGCGTCGGCCACATGGATATAATCCCCGCTACCGCTCTCCAGACTGTTATAAAATTTGCGGATCAGCTTTTCATGGCTGGCGCCATAGTAGAATTTTGACCCCGGCATTCTGCGGTCCTCCACGAGAACCACCTCCGAGCCGTCCTCCTCCACACGGTACAGGATATTGTCCCGCATACGGAAGGAAGCCTTCTCCAGATCTACCGCCAGCTGAACCGACTCATTTTTAAAGTTGGCGTTGGTCGCGTAAAACAGGCCGCGGGCGCCATTTTCAAACTCCAGGGACGCGGTTACCGTGTCCTCCACCTCGATGCCGTAGTCCAGCACCTGGCTGACGGAGGCTTTCAGCCGGCGGATTGGTCCGGCCAGATAATACAGAAGATCCAGCGTATGGACCGACTGGTTGATCATACAGCCGCCGCCTGCCGTCTTCCATTTTCCTCTCCACGGCTTCACATCGTAGTATTCCTTCGGGCGGGCCCAGGGCACTGTGCCGCGGATTCCCGTCACCTTTCCGTAGTTTCCGCTGTCGATCAGCTCTTTCAGCGCCTCGGTCGTCTCATTCAGACGGTTCTGGAGACAAATGCCGATCTGAAGCTCCGGATGATCCTTCTCCAGCTGCACATACTCCGCAGCCTGCGCCTGGTTCAGCGCCACCGGTTTTTCGCAGAACACATTGACTCCCATCTCCACCGCGTCCTTTGCCACCGGATAGTGAAGGTAATGGGGAAGACAGATATGTACGCAGTCCGGCTGTTCTTTCCGGATCATTTCTTTATAGTCTGTATAAAACGGAACCTCCTGCGGCGCCCGCTCTCTGGCAGACGGATCAATATCGCATACCGCACAGAGCTGGATCTGATCGTTTGCCGCAATCGCTCCAAGATGGATCGAGGAGATGTCTCCAAGACCTATCACCGCTGCTTTTTTCATAACCCACCTCGTATCTGAACACTCTCAGATCAGGTTTCGAGTATGTTTAGAAATACATTTCCGCAAGATGCGCGTCCCACAAACGGTAACCCGCATGTCACAGTTCAGCTGGCTGAACTGTGACGCGCATCTTGCAGAATGCAATTCTCAAACACTCTTTAGGACCTGGTCGGGAACTGTCCTTCTTCTTCGATCTTTTTGTTCAGTTCTGCAAGATACTCATTCTCATCTACAGGATTTTCCACCTTCTTGCCAAGCCAGCTGGACAGCTGAATCGCGTTTGCCAGGTTTACGCCGTTGATTCCGTCGGAACCCGGAGCCAGAAGCGGACTTCCTGTCAGGATATGCAGCGCGAAGTTCTCCATAACAGTCGTATGCTGATATCCCCATCCGTCCACGTTCTCGAACTCCTCGGTTGTGTAAAGGCCGTCTCCGCCCGCGGAATTTCCGGAGGTCAGTCTCGCAACGTCCATCATGGACATGGTCGCGTTCATCTCTGCCTCAGATTTATTGAATTTGTATACGGTTGCTTTCTTGCTGTCCTCAACAACGATCTTACCCTTGTCCAGGTCGATCTCGAAACGGTCGGTTCCTACCGCGTCATGGGTACAGGTGATAAAGCTTCCGGTCGCGCCGTTTGCGTACTCGGTGATCACGGTTACGTCGTTCTCAACGTTTACTCTTTCTTTATCTCTGTAAGCGCCGCAGATACAGTTGCTGTATACGGATGTGGGGATACCGCAGATCCACTGCCACAGGTCTAACTGATGCGGAGCCTGATTTACAAGAACGCCGCCGCCTTCGCCGCCCCAGGTTGCTCTCCAGGCGCTCTGTTTGTAGTAGCTGTCCGGACGCCACCAGGTGTTGATGATCCAGTTGGAACGGCGGATCTCGCCAAGCTCGCCGGATTCAACGATTTCTTTTACCTTCTGATACAGCTTGTTTGTTCTCTGATTGAACATGATACCGAACGCTACATCCGGATGCTGTGCCGCGCACTCGTTCATCTCGCGAACAGATTTCGCGTATACGCCTGCCGGTTTCTCAACCAGTACGTTCATGCCGTGCTCCAGGCAGTAGATTGCGATCTCTGTATGCAGGTAATGAGGAACGGTTGTGATGACTGCGTCTACGTTTCCGGACGCTACCATCTCTTTCCAGTCGGTATAGAACGGATATTCCGGATATTTCTCTTTACACATTTTTTCTTTTTCCGGATCGATATCACACAGCGCGCCCAGTTCGCAGTGAGGCGGGCACTCCGGCGCCGGCATTCCCGGGAATCCACCTTTACCGGTCAGAAAACCTGCGTATGCTCCGCCCTGAGCACCGATTCCGATCAGACCAAAACGAATTTTTTTCTCCATTTGATTTTCCTCCATTCTGCTGCTTTGGCAGCATATAATTATTTATGCAAGGCCGATACGGTTCAGGATACCGCACAGCGCATGGTACTGCATGGAATATCCTTCCGCACCGTCTTTCGCCTTGTTTTCCTTGATCACGTTTTCGGCAGCCTCTGTCTCCAGGGAAGCCAGAGTGTCGAACAATACCAGATGAGGCTCCAGTGTCAGGAAGCCTTCGTAGCCTTCGTCGCAGATTGCCTGCTTCAGCAGCTCCTCGATCTTTCCGTCGCCGGTTCCGCACAGGACGTTTTCGTTGTCCGAATACACCGCGTCCTTGATGTGGATATAGACCACATGCTCCTTCAGCAGCTCCCAGCACTCTTTGGTGTCTTCCTTGCACTGTACGAAGTTGGCAAAGTCAAACGCTGCTTTCAGATAGGGACTTGGAATCTCGTCGAAGATCACTTTGCAGCGGCGGGCAATGTCGCCGTAAATGTCTTTTTCGTTTTCGTGCAGGAGCACCACGCCGTGTTTCTCAGCGATAGCCACGAACTCTTTCAGCTTCGCGATCACCTGTTCTTTGTAATCGTCAGGATTCTCGTCCTTCGGAATGTAAAAACTGAACATACGGATAAAGCGGCACCCGCTCATTTCGCACATTTTGCAGATTTCTTCCAGCTGCTGTTTCTGCTTTTCGAAATCCTCCTCGCTGTCCACCGGGATCTTTCCGATCGGGGATCCCATAGAAGAAATTTTGATCTGCGCTTCGTCCAGACGGGGAAGCAGCTTCTCGGCAAACTCGTCCGCCGTATAATCCGCGATACCTTTTCCGTCCGCGGAGCGGAGAGAAATATGGTCCATTCCAAGCTCGCGCACAACGCTCAGCTGCTTGTCGAACTCCGGACTGATCTCGTCGGCAAAACCGGAAATAATGATTTTCTCCATGATAACCTACCTTTCCTGTGTATCACAAGTTTATAGAATTATCATACCACAATCTGTTCAAAAATGTTAGAACAATTTTGGCATCATTTAGCATTATTCTATGTTTTCATCAATATCGACAGGAAACCGTCCTCTTTTCTGGATATCTTTCACAAAGTTTTTCCAATAAAAAAACGGCCTGCAGAAGCAGGCCGCCGATGGGTAACCGTTCAGCGTAGCTGAACGGTTACACGCTTCGCGGCGCACAGAAACTGCAGTTCATGCAGTTTCGCGCTGCCGGCCTCGGGATTTTCGTAAAATACTATACACGGATCTTTGTTCCCTTGCCGTCGCGTTTGGCAAGCTTAATACGGGAATTCAGAGAAATTTCTTTTTCTTTGTAAAGAACTTTACAGTCCAGGCCGCTGGCAACCAGGTACGCGTGCTCCACATAGTCGTTCTCCGCCATGCGGATGCCGCGGACTCCAATGGCCGCCTTTTTCTTTTCCGGCACCTCCTGGGTAAGGAATTTCAGGAAAAAGCCCTCCGCCGTCTGAAGAACGACATATTCGCTGCCGCCGCAGACACCGGCAAAAATCAGCCGGTCATCATCGCCGCTTAACTTTGTCGCGGCGATCGTGCGTTTTACCACGTCAAATTCCGAACCGTCCACCTGCTTCACCATTCCGGCGGCGGACACAAACAGCAGTTTTTCTTTCCGGATATTTTCCAGCGCGTCCACATACACCATCTGCTCCGTGGCGCTGCTGTAATTGCCCAGATTGTCGATGGGCGTACCCTTGTCGCGGAATCTGCCGTAGGGCAGATCCTGCACCTTCACCGTATGCATCTGTCCAAGGTCGGTAAAAATACAGATTTTATCGGTATTTTTGCACTGGAAGACCCAGCGGTTCTCCGCCGTAGCGCTCTCTTTGTTTCGCTCGAAAGCCGTCACGTCGATGGTCTTGGCGTAGCCAAAGCGGTCCATTAGAAAGACCACGTCCATCTCCTCCACCTTCGCCTCCTCAAAGACGATCTCCTTGGCATTTTCAATGGCTGTCTTTCTCGGCTTTCCGTATTCTTTTTTCACCTGCTCCAGATCTTCCAGGATAACGGACACCATGGTGGAGTAATTGTTCAGGATATCCTCATAACGGGCAATCTTGCGGATGGTCTCCTTATGCTCCTTCATCAGCGCCTCGATCTCCAGTCCGATGAGTTTCTGCAGGCGCATTTCCAGAATCGCTGTGGTCTGGCGCTCGGTAAAGCGGAGCATGGCCGCCTGGACCTTGCTGGCCT
>JAGHIA010000110.1 GCA_017887445.1 Fusicatenibacter sp. | reverse complement strand
CTGAACTATTACACGCTTCGCGATGCACAGAAACTGCATTTCATGCAGTTTCGCGCTGCAGGCCTCGGGATTTTCGCGCATTCTGCGCGAAAACACCTCGCGGAATAGTGGCAGGCTGAACTGTTACACCGAGCGTAACAGTTCAGCCAGGTCTGTGCATTTACTGCACAGACCGTATGAAAGTGTAGCGCCGTTGTCAAAAGCAATGATCAGAAATCTTTTAAAACCTCCGCCGAATCTCCTCCTCCCCGCGCCGCAGCATCTGCCGCACCGCAGGCGTATCTCCCAGGACGTCGAAAAACGCCTGATACTCCTGGAGGATGCCCTGGCCGTGGGGAACACGGTACGCCCCCGCGTCGCTGCCTGCGGCCAGCAAAACGCCCATAGACGCGGCTTCCTGGATGTTCTTTGCCTGTCCCCGGTGGATTGCTTCAAGAATCCCGTCGCCGTACCTGCCGTCGCCGATCAGATTTTTTACCGTGACCATCGTGGGCACCCAGACAGCTCTGTGTTCCAGAATACAGCGAAGGCTCTCCCCGTTCTGGTAATTCCCATGTTCCACCGAGTCCACGCCAGCCTCCACCGCGTCGATAACCGCCTGCGCCCCGTTGGTATGGGCCATGACAGAAAATCCCGCGTCGTGGGCCATGGCGGTCATCCAGACCACTTCCTCCCGCGGCAGCGCTTCCCCGGTCACCTGCCCGTCCGCGGAAAAATCCATGATCCCCGTAGTCATGATCTTCACAAAATTTCCGCCGCAGCGGCCAATCTCCCTCAGAAGTCCGCCGTATTCCTTCCTGTCGGAGAATCCGCGGCCCACGATTTTTCCGTATCTGCCTTCCCGGTGGATGGCAAAACCCGGCGTCCGGTAAACGATCCCATACTCCGGCGCCAGCTCCCTTGCCAGAAGACCCGCGCCGTAATGGTCGCCTCCGTCCCGGACATAGGTCACACCTGCCTGACGGTACGCCTCCAGATGCTCTCTGATCCGTCTCTCGTCAGGCCCGGCGCTGTGCGCGGCGGCCGCCGCTCTGTAATCTTCCCCGTCCATAAAAATATGGGCATGACATTCTCCCGGCATCTTCTCCTCCATCCTTTCCCGGACATACGCCAGAATCGTTCCGCTTCCGCGCCGCCTTACGTTGGCAGCTCCAGCCGGATCTCCGACTCCATGAACGCTTCCCGCCGTCCCAGCTTCCAGTTTTTCTCCGAAATGCAGATATGATATCCGCAGCCGTTGGCCGGCTGCCAGCCGTAATAATCCCTGGCCGGTATGCCGTACTTCTCCATAATGCTCATGATCGTCCCGCCGTGGACCACGCAGGCGACATTTTTGTAATGCCTCCGGATACAGGTATCCACCATATTGTCAAAGCCGTTCACACACCTTTGCTTAAACGTCTCCGGACTCTCGCCGTTGGGAAACGCCAGCGTCGCCATGGAATCCACCCAGCGCTGATACTCAGGATTTGACTGCAGTTCCTGATAATTTTTGTTCTCAAAATCACCGAAATTGCACTCCCGAAATTCCGGGATCTGGATCCGCCGCGCGTATGGGTAAAGCAGCTCGGCGGACTGGACACAGCGGGTCATGGGACTGACAAACACAAGCTCCACCGTGTCCATGGCACGATCAGAAAGCTGCAGGATCCCTTCCTCGCTAAGCGGCTCGTCAGTCACTCCGATATACCTTCCAAGGGTGTTTCCATATGTTTTTCCATGTCGGATCAATGCTATCTTAATCACTTCTTTATCACCATCCCGATTCCGCAGAATACGCGGTGTACCTCTTTGGCCCTCGCCGCAAGCTCTGTGCAGACCCTTCCGGTCTTTTCCCGCCAGAGACGGTCAAAGGCATCCACCGGCACAACCCCGCATCCCAGTTCATTTGTCACAATACAAAGCCTGGGATTTTCCTCCCACAGCCGTTCGATCAGGGCGTCCACATCCTGCTCCTGCTGCAGCATCCGCCGCACCAGCAGATGGAAATTCCAGATTCCTCTGCAGGTCAGCAGATCTTTTGGCGCACAGGA
Organism: Fusicatenibacter sp.; assembly: GCA_017887445.1. Lineage (GTDB taxonomy): Bacteria > Bacillota > Clostridia > Lachnospirales > Lachnospiraceae > Fusicatenibacter. The sequence continues at coordinate 3,776 of JAGHIA010000110.1, read as the reverse complement.
CGCGCCGTCGGCCCATCCGTCCCCAATCTGAAACGTTTCTTTCGCATACTTCAGTTTTCCCTGATATGCGCCTCCTATCACCATATTCATAAAAATTTCTCCATTCCCAGGCTGCAGATTGCCAGCCAGACCATTCCGGCCGCCTCGCACACAGACAGAAACCATCCCGCCAGGTCGCCGGTAATTCCTCCAAAATACTTCTCGCTCATGCGCCGGTAATACAGCCACACCAGCGCGGCCACAGCCATCACCGTCAGCAGAAGCGGATGGACCCAGAAAAGAAACCCACAGGCCACCAGCAGATAGACCGCCAGCACCACCGTCACCTTTTGTCTTTGGGCCTGCTTTCCAAACGCGGCCGCCGTCCCATTGGGGTTGGCGTTTGGAAACCAGAGCACCGACAGGCCGCTGAAGCAGCGGGAAATCCAGAAAAGACCGCAGTATGCCGGCAGCGCCCGGGCGGAGATCTCCCCGGAGGCTCCAAGCGCGGTCACAAACCACACGCCCCCCATGATCACCGCGAAAGCGCCGGCGTGAGAATCCTTCAGGATCTCCAGCCGCCTCTCCTTTTCCCGCCAGGAGCTGAGAGCATCCATGGTATCCAGATAGCCGTCCAGATGGATACCCCCTGTCACCAGCACCGGAAGCAGCGTCATCACCGCCGCCCGGAACAGACTCCCGGCGCCCAGGGTATCCAGGATTTTCCAGCACAAAAACTCAAAAAAACCCACCGCCAGACCGACCCAGGGAAAAAAGCACATGGCATACTTCATGCTCTCCCTGTCCCAGTCGGCTGCCGGCATGGGGATCTTGGAATACATGGCGAAGGCCACCTTAAAATTATTCCACAACATTTTCATTTTCCTTTACCTCCAGCAGAATGCCAGATACAACCTCCGTCACCGGTCCTCCGGCTTACTTTACCTCCAGCGGAATGCCGTATACGACCTCCGTCACCCGGTCTGCCAGCTTTGCCAGACGGCAGTTGATCCTGCCCAGCGTCCGCTGGTACTCTCTGGTCCCACTGTCATACGCAATGCCGTCGGAGAAGATCTCGTTGGAGACGATCACCAGATTGGCCGCCGTCCGCCGCAGACGCTCCACGCCGCGCAGGATCTGCTCCTCCGTGTTCTCCCCGGCGCCCTGCGGCCAGAACATTTCGTTGGCCGTCAGATTGGACATACATTCCAGAAGCACATCCGCGCCCCTGGGAACCTCTGCCTGCTCCAGGTTTTGGTAACATTCCACCGTGGCAAAACGCTTTTGGGCCCGCATGGCCCTGTGGCGGGCAATCCTGCGGCGGCTTTCCTCATCGTAGGGGTACATGGTGGCAATGTAGATCCGGCAGTCTCCGTTCAGCTCCAGAATTCTCTCTTCCGCATAGGCCGACTTTCCGCTGCCGCTGCCTCCCGTGATCAAATGTATCATCGTCTCACCTCAGCTAAGCGGCACATACGCCTCAATATGCGTACTCTCAAACGTTGCCATTCCATGGTAAACCGCCAGCGCCATGTCCAGGATTGGAAAGAGCATGACCGCTCCGGTGCCCTCGCCAAGACACATTTCCCCGTGCAGCACCGCGCTCTTGCCCAGTTCCTCCAGCAACATCCTGGCCGCCGGCTCCTTGGACACATGGGAGGCCAGCATACAGCCGGAAGCCTCCGGCGCGAGACGCACCGCCACCAGAGCCGCCACCGCCGAGATAAAGCCGTCGATCACCACCGGCACATGATGGGCCGCCCCTGCCAGAAACGTACCGGCCATACCGGCAATATCAAAACCGCCTACCTTGGCAAGCACATCCACCGGATCAGCCGGGTCCGGACGGTGAAACTCCACCGCCTGGCGGATCACCTGCACCTTTTTCTGCAGACCTGCGCTGGAAAGCCCAGCGCCTCTGCCGGTGACCAGCTCCGGCTCCATTTTCAGCAGCACCGACGCCACCGCGCTGCTGCTGGTGGTATTTCCGATCCCCATCTCGCCGGTGGCCAGGATCTGATATCCCTGGCGGATTTTTTCTTCTGCGGCCGCAATCCCCGCCTCCAGAGCCCGCACCGCCTCGTCTCTGGTCATGGCAGGCTCCTTGGCCATATTTTTTGTGCCGTAGGCAATCTTGCAGCTGGGAATACAGGTATCCGACGCGACGCCGATATCATAAGGAAAAATATCCGCGCCTGTATGGCGGCACAAAATTCCCGCCGTGGCCTTCTCCTGCAGGAAGTTTTCCGCCACAGCTTTGGTCACCTCCTGGCCGCACTGAGTCACGCCTTCCTCCACCACGCCGTTGTCCGCACAGAACACCAACAGCGCTTTTTTATCCAGGCACACCCTGGGATTTCCCGTGATTCCCGCGATCTGCACCACCAGATCCTCCAGTCTTCCCAGGCTGTGCAGCGGCTTGGCAATGCTGTCCCAATGCCGCCTGGCCTCCTCCATGGCCTTTTTATCCAGCGGCCCGATCGCCGCAATCGTCTGTTCCAGATTCATCTTACCCTCCTGCAAAAAGGAGGATGTCTCAAAAAATCCTGAGACACCCTCTGTGGTTTATGATTTTTTGACCCAGTTCACAAAGAAAATATGCGAACTGGTATAAGTTCCTCCGGTTGAAGTCGTGCCCTTGTAAGTGTATGTATAAGCCTCACATTTTTCCGGATCCAGGTTCAGCCGTTCAAAAGCCGCCGGTGTCATAAAAAACAGATAATCAAAATCCGCCCTCGTGTCTCCAAATCCCGGAACTACACGGTTGGTACCCTTGGTCTTATAATCGTTCATGATCTTTTCGGAAGCGTCCGCCGCAACGTAAGCGCCCGTATTGGACAGCTCCTGCAGAATACCGTACGCTCCGCTGGTGATTCCATTCAGATATTTCGTCAGTGAGCCATTGCGCGCAGGTTCAAACTGCTGCTGTTTATAAATAGCCGTCTTCATGGAATATCCGTACTCATCCATACGGTTGCGGATCACCATAGCCACTGCGGTCATGCCGGTGGTACGCTGAATACCCGCCTCTGCCGCGCAGATTGCCGCCATCAGGTCGCGCTCACTGACCTGCGGGTCGGTAAAATACTGATGCTCCATAACATAGTACAGTCCATTTTCAGAATCCTTGGCGCGCACATATTTGGGATCGGCGTAATTGCAGGCGCCGGTTCCGGAAAAACTGTAATAGTAATCTCCGCCGTTTTTCTTCGTCTTATAATAAGTATCCTGCAGCATAACGCCGTCGTTTCCTACATAATAAAAGCCGACTGCCGGCTCTTTGCCGGTAGGATTCCTGGAGCTGTCAAACCACTGGTTTTTGTAAGCCCGGCCTTTGCTGTCAAACCGGTACCATTTGCCGTTACACTGGAGCCACTGATCGGTGGCCACGGAACCGTCCGCGGTTCCATAATAGATATTTCCATCCGCCGGGTCCGTGAACATTTCCTTGCGGTAACCGGCTCCCCAACTGCGGAAATAATACCTCTTTCCGTTCTGTTCTACCCATGCAGCCTTGGCCATGGATCCGTCCGCTAACCCATAATAGATGTTTCCATCCGCCGGATCCGTGAAGATCTCATTACGGTAACCGGCTCCCCAGCTGCGGAAATAATACCATTTTCCGTTCTTCTGGATCCAGGTGGACTTTGCCATAGAGCCGTCGGACTGGCCGTAATAGATGTTTCCGTCCGCCGGATCTGTGAAGATCTCATTGCGGTAGCCAGCTCCCCAGCTGCGGAAATAATACCATTTTCCGTTCTTCTGGATCCAGGCGGACTTCGCCATGGAGCCTGTCT
>JAGHIA010000109.1 GCA_017887445.1 Fusicatenibacter sp. | reverse complement strand
CTATAGCACTTTTAACAAAGATATTTCTTTTTGATATGCAGATTGACGAATCTCAAACTTTAGATTCTCTTCATTGCATTTTCCGCGAAAATTCGCTATACTACTCTTTATCATGTACCAGACAGGGTAACCATTCAGCTGGCTGAATCGTTGCCTGACAGGTGCAACACTATCAGATAGAAAAGAGGAATCACACCAATGGGCATTTTTAATCCTGACAGCAAATTTTCACAGATCATGAGCAGGGTGTTCGACCTGATGATCATGAACCTGATCTTTATCTTTACCTCGATCCCGATCGTTACCATCGGTGTCAACTACACCGCCATGTATTATGTAACCCTGAAGATGGTAAAAAACGAGGAATCCTATGTATGGAAAAGCTACTGGAAGTCCTGGCGGCAGAATTTCAAACAGGCGCTGGGCATCTGGATGATCTTCCTGCTTCTGGGAATCTTCCTGGTGATGGACCTGTACCTGGTCAATCATATGACCGGACCGGCCACCTATCTGCGGTATGTGTTTTTTGTCCTTCTGTTCATTTACGGAATGGTCCTGACCTATGTGTTCCCGGTTCTGTCCCGTTTTGACAATACGGTGCGCAATACCATCAAAAACTCCCTGCTGATGTCCATCCGTCATCTGCCGTGGACGATCGTTATGCTGGCCATCAACCTGCTGCCGCTGATCATTCTGATCTTCGCGCCGGCGTCAGTGGCTTCCATCACGTCGTTCGCAATGATCTTCCTGGGCGTCGCCGTGGTAGCGCTGGCGAATTCCTGGTTCTTTGTCAACAAGATCTTCCCCTACTATATGCCCGCGGAGGAAGAGGAAGAGCTTTCCGAGCTTGAGGAGTCCAGCCGCGTGCTTGAAGCCATGGATCAGGCAAACCCGGACTTTCTGGAAAACTCCGGAAATCCAGCGAAGGACGCCATCGAAGATACCGCCGCTGACGTTGATTCAGAAGTTTGAAAGTAAACTTTCAAACACGCTCCAGGGTCAAATAAGACTGCCGCATGGGTGTGAAACCTCCCCGTGCGGCAGTCTTTTATTCCCGCGGGCAACGAGCCAAGTAACCACAGCCCAGGCTGCTTTCTCTTGCCGCCAGCGGCAATTCACTTTGTGCTTGCGTGGATATTTGGCGGTGCTGTGTGCCGGTGGCACACAGCACCGGCCGGAGCGTAGCAAAGACCAGAAACCCCGCTGCAGGCAGCGGGGTTTCTGATTTTTCACTTCAATGTCTTACGCTCCATCCAGAGTATCACAGCCATTCCGCCCAACTCACTTCGTTTGACGCGCACTCCGGCATTTCCAAAATATATCTGCAGTCTCCGGTGAATGTTGAGCAGGCCGGTGAGCTCCTGCTGTCCGCCTTTGCGCAGCTCCTCCTGAAGCCTGAGAATATCTTCATCGCCGGCTTCTTCTCCGTTGTCCTCCACGATAATGGCAAATTCGTCCTCACTCTCCGCAAAGGACACGCAAAGAAGTCCGTTCTCCTCCTTGTTTTCCAGCCCGTGTCCGAAGGAATTTTCCAGCAGCGGCTGCAGGATGAGCCTTGGGACCATAAGAGAAGCGTAAGCCTTCGGCAGTTCCTGAAACTCTATGGTCAGACGGCTGGCAAAACGGATCCCCTGAATGGCCGCGTAGCTTCTCGCATGCTCCACTTCCTGCTCCAGAGGAATATAGTCGGAGCCGTTTCTGGTCAGATAGCGGAAATATTTCCCCAGATGACGGGCAAATTCCTCCGCGCTCTCATAATCGCCGCGCTTGATCCTATGGCTCAGCGTGAAGAAGCTGTTGTATAGGAAATGCGGGTTGATCTGCGCCTGCATCTGCTTCATCTGGGCCTTCTGAACCAGATTCGTCTGTATATACACTTCGTCAATCAGCCGCTTCAGTTCGTCCTCCATGTCATTGAATCCGTCATACAGATAGGCAAATTCATCTTTTCCCGGCTGTTTGATGTGCTCGTCCATATTTCCTTCCTTCACCCGCCGGAACGCGTCGGTCAGAAGTCTCATGGGCCGGTGGATCCGGCGGTTTGTATACACGATGAAAACAGCCGCCATCAAAGAGACGACACACAGACACACCATAAAATAGCTCCACGACTGATGGATTTTATACAGCAGCGCATCCTCCTCCGTGTACTGTATAAAACTTCCCAGTGTGCCTGTTCCGCCGGCAAACAGCATATACTTCTCTCCCTGGGCGCTCACCTCCTGGACCTCCAGATACATGCCGTCTTCCTCTTTTTTCATTTTCCCCAGGATCTCAGCGGCCAGACTCTGATCGGAATCTGAGGTAAGTATCACGTTCTGCTCTGCATGATATACGAAATTTCCGCCGGCCGTTCCCACATTCAGATAGGAAAGGCGCTCCTGGATCTCAGACGTGGAAAAGATCAGTACAAGCGCGAATTTACAGCCGTTTCCATTGAGTGAATTCCGCTCAAGCCTTACAAAACAGAAGTCTTCTCCATCGAAAAACAGCGAAGCGTCTCCCTGTTCCGTATCGTGCGCCATGTCGTCAAAGTCATCCTCCCCCATGGCCCACACACCGGAGGAATTGATCTTAAACCCGCTGTCCGGAAGATACAGCAGACAGTCCTTTACAAGGTCGCTGACGCTTACAATGCTGTACATCTTTTCGCTGGCGCTTAAAAGCGCGTCCCGCTGCTCATAGGGACTCAGACCGCTGTCCGGTTCCATAAGAAACGGAAGCTTTCTGTCGTTCAGAAATTCAATCTGAAGGTTCATCGCGTGCTCCACTTCCGAATTGAGCATGTTCAGATAATACTGCGCCTGCTCGCGCATTCTGTCATAGGTCAGCTCCCGTACCGTGGAGGCTGCCCGAAGGGTCATGATCCACATGCCCGCAAAAGAACAGAGGATAATTGCCGAAAACACCAGTGCCTGCTTCATCCACAGGGAAGTTCTCTTCCTGCTCTTTCCATGTTTCATTGCCCCTTCCTCCTTCCCGGTACTTTGGTGACTATCCTGTTTTGATACGGTCTGCGCAGCAAATGCGCAGACCTGGATGAACGGTTACTACTTTGCGCAGATTTACTCCTTTACGCTTCCCAGCGTAAGTCCCGTAGTAAAATACTTCTGGCAGAACGGATAAATCAGCATCAGCGGAATAATAGAAATAAAAATCTGAGCCGCCTTCAGGTTTGTGTCATTGACGCTCAGCGCGGCGACAATCTGCTCGGTATCTCCGGTTTCCATCAGAGATTGTATATCCACCACTAAGGTCTGCAGATAAGACTGCAGCGGATAATTATCGGTAAAGTTTGAATAGATCAGGCCGTCAAACCAGCTGTTCCAGTGGTTGATCAGAGAAAACAGCGTTACCGTCGCAATCGAAGGCTTGGACAGCGGAAGATAAATATTCCACAGGATCTTCCACTGGCTCGCTCCCTCCAGCATGGCGGATTCTTCCAGTGATTCGGGAATCCCCCGGAAGAAATTCATCACCAGGATCACGTTGAAGATCGGCACACCGCAGGGCAGAATCAACGCCCAGATCGTATCGATCAGCTGAAGCCTGGATACCACATAGTAAGTGGGGATCAGACCGCCGTTGAAGATCATCAGAAAAATAAAGTATGCGGAATAATATTTTCTCGCAGGGAATACCCTGCTGCTTTTCGACAGCGGATAGGCCGCGAGCACGGTCAGTATCATATTCAAAGGAACGCCAATGAGCACCCTCTGGAAGGACACCCAGACAGCCTGCCAGAACTCTGCGTTTTTCATCACATAAGAGTACGCCGATGTGGTGAACTCTACCGGAAGCAGCTTTACCTGGTTTGACACAATCGCATGTGAGCTGCTGAAAGACTGTGCCAGAACGTTCAGGATGGGCACCAGACAGATCAGCATGATTCCCGTTATCAGAATGCCGTTCAATACGCAGAACAGTTTTCTTGCCGGTGACACTTTTATTTTATTCATCCTTTGATCCCTCCCTAAAAGACTCTGTAACCAGCAAATTTATCTGCCAGCTTGTATGAAACTACGATCAGAATGCCTGAAACAACCGACTTGAAGAAACCGACTGCCGCCGAGAGGGAATACTGCTGGTTGATAAGTCCCAGCCGGTAAACCAGCGTATCTACGATGTCTCCGGTAGAATAAACGCTTGCGCTGTACATATTGAAAATCTGGTCAAAGCCGGCGTTCAATATGTTTCCGATGGAGAGCACTGTCATCAGTGTAATGATCGGCGCGATGCCGGGCAGCGTCACATGGATCGTCTGTTTCCATCTTCCCGCGCCGTCGATGGACGCCGCCTCGTAAAGGCCAGGATCGATCCCAGTAAGAGCCGCCAGATATACAATTGCATTATACCCGAAATTTTTCCACACGTCACTAAGGATCATGGTCCACGGAAAGATATTTTTATCTCCGAGAAAGTTTACCGGCTCTTTGACAATGCCAAGAGACAGCAGTACCTGATTCAGCAGACCCGCGTCGTTTCCTGTGTTTCCCTGGGACAGAAAGTTGATCAGGATGCCGGAAAGAACGACCCAGGAAAGAAAATACGGAAGATATGTAGCCGTCTGAACGGTTTTCTTGAAAAATTTATTCTTCACTTCGTTTAACAGAAGCGCAAAAGAAAGGGGAACCACAATATTTCCAATAATCTTTCCAAGGGCGATCAGCAGCGTGTTTCTCAGCGCCGGCAAAAAGTCCGGAAGATAATACAGTGTCCTGAAATTTTCCAGTCCTACCCATCTGGAGTTCAGAAATCCCAGACCCGGCTGAAAATCCTGAAACGCCATCACCAGTCCAAAGATTGGCAGATAATTGAATACAAAAAGAAACAGGACCGGAAAGAAAAGCATCAGATGAAAAACTCTCTGCCTTTTCTTTCTGACATGATACGGCCTTTTTATTGATTTTGCTCTGCTCATTGTTTCATCTCCTAACCATGTTCTAACCATGTTTTTTCTTGCTGCTGCCCGCAGCCGTTCGCAGCAGCCTTCTCGCCTTTTCCTTAAAAGAATGGGCATAAGCCGGTTACTTATGCCCATCCCTTTCATCTGTGTGCCGATTCGTTCCCGTGGGCAGAGGATCACTCCTTCGCTGCCTGACGTGAATCATGTGTTTTTGCTTTAGTGATTGGCGTCATACCATTCCTGCGCTTCCTGAGTCACCGCTTCTCCTCCAAGGGCTTTCCAGGACTCCAGGAATGTATCGTAGCTGTCCACACTCTCGCCGGTAATAATTTTTACGATGGTCTCCAAAGCCATTTTGTCCAGCGTAGAAAATTTGGAAGACATGGTTTCCGTAGGGATATATCCATATGCGCAGTAGTTATAGTTGTTCTCTTCCATCAGTTCAACCATTGTGATTCCTCCGCCAAGCTCATCGCCGTCTACCGTCCACATACCAATTCCGGCCTGGACGTTTTCATCTCCGGCATTCAGCTTATCGATCAGAGTTCCGTCTTCAACGGCTGCTTTGTATATCTCCATATTTTTTACATTTACTTTTTCAGACTCTGTGGTCAGCACATCTGTATTCCCGGTCGTTACAGCCTCATGTTCGTTCGCAATACTGTCAATCGCTTCTGTCTGGGAAGTAAGCTGAACCAGCGCAGCTTTCCATCCGCTGTATTCCCCTGCTTTTCCTGTGTATTTGTCATATTCCTCTGCGGATTCGTAATTGCAAAGCTTCTGTACGCTCAGATTGCAGAGTTTTATCAGCGCTTCCGGATTCGCGCACTTGCTGCTCACAACATAATAGGTACCGGGCGTTGAAGGAATATAGGGTTTGGAAGAACCTTCACCAAAGCCGTCGGGGATTTTGGCCGAGACGATCCTGCAGTCCGGATCGTTTTTGGTCGCGTCCACAACCGGAACCATCGCGCCCCAGCGGGGAGCAAAATAGATGCCGCATTTTCCTGCGCCTACATCCTGTGTGATCTGGTTGTAGTCCATGGTCCCGAAGTTCTTCGCCAGAGAACCATTCTGATACATTTCCTGGAGATCCGTCAGCGCCGCTTTCATCTCATCCGCCAGCGCGCCTCCCCATACTACTTCGCCGTCTTTCTCAATAAAACTGAACTGACCGTTCCAGTATCCCGGAGCCGCTCCATATCCCTCGAAAAACGCCTGTACGCCGGACCAGAAATTAAAGCCTTCCTTTCCATTCAGAGCCAGTCCGTAGGTATCATCCTGGCCGTTTCCATCCGGATCCTGTGTGGTGAAGGCCAGCGCCACTTCCTTCAATTCCTCCATGGTTGTGGGAATTTCCAGATTCAGGCTGTCCAGCCAGTCCTGACGGATAAACATCATCATAGCGTCGCCTCGGTAATCTGTCACCTGCGGAACGCCGTACAGCTTTCCGTCTACCATAGCCGACGGAAGATAATCTTTTCCGCCCAGCGTTTCGTATTCCTTCAGCTGATCGGTGGCGTACTGCTCATAGGCATCCGTGATATCCGCGATCACGCCCGTCTGCGCGTACTTTACAAGGTCCGCGCCGCTGACCGACATAATGTCCGGATAATTGCCGGACGCGATGGCCGTCGTCCTCTTGGTGTCCTGCTGGGAACCGTCCACGTTGTACATAATGTCAAGATTCATCCCGTTTTCCTTGTAAAGGTCCGTCCATGTATTCTGCTCGGCGCTTTCGTCTCCCGCCCATCCAAAGTCAGAATTAAATGCCAGTCCTACTTTCAGGGTAATCGGATTTTCATAACCGTACGGATTGGACAGGTCCGCTTCCGACGTTTCCGTCTTGGCCGCGGGGGACGCATCATTGTTTTTACCGTTTCCGCAGGCGGTAAAACTGAATGCGCACACCGCCGACATAAACAGCGCCGCAGCTTTTTTTCCGTTCACTTTCTTCATACTTGTTTCCTCCCATAAACTTTTGTTGTTGATGCCAAGGCCGAAAACTGACGCTCCCGGATGGGTTCTGGCCCTGACATCTTGTTGTTAAGAAAAGTATAAATCCGTACCCGTTTTTTTACTATTGATATAATTTTACATCCCTATCCTTATTTTACCTGTTCGCGCAAATTGCTGTCTCACGGCAGTTCTCCGTTCTGTTTTCCGTACCGATCCCTGTATTCCACCGGGGAAATACCCGTACTTTTCTTGAAAATCCTGTTAAAGGACGGTGCGGAGAGATATCCGACCTGCTGGGCGATTTCATTGATCTTTGTCCCGGTGGTCACCAAAAGCTGCCTGGCTCTTTCCAGCCGCACCTGGCTGATATATGCCGTAAGATTACAGCCATACTGCTGTTTGAAAAGCCTGGACAGATACGAAGGATTCAGATAACAGATCTGCGCCAGCCGGTTCAGCGTAAGGTCTTCGGAGATATGGCTGCCAATGTATCCGGTCACTTTGTCCAGCACCTCGCTGCTCCGCCCCCGGCCCTGCAGTTCCATCTCCTCCACAATACTGCTCCCGATGGTCTGAAGGTACCGCGCAGCCTCCCCGCCGCCCGGGTGTTTCTCCACACGGATCAGTTCTTCCAAAGACTGCTCTCTTTCCAGCTTTGCTTTCAGATGATTGCTGTTGATAAACCGCAGAAGCAGGATTGAAATACTGTAATACAGTTCGTTTCTCTGAAATCCGGTCCCTTCCCTGATCTGCTCCAGAATGTTCGCAAGTTCCCGCAATTTATCCAGAAACTCACCGTACGCGCCGCTTTCCAGCGCCCGTTCCAGCTGTTTCAGATCCGGCTGCAGATTTTGCGCTACGGAAAGGGGAAGCTTCTGTTCCTCCTCCATAAAGCTTTCCGCCATGCGGATCATCTGCTCCCCGCTTCCGATCCGCTCCATCGCCTCCTGTTTGAGACGGTTAAGATACGTCTGTCCGTCCCCGAGAAAACACCGCTCGTCACAGGTGACAAAGGACAGTGACACACCGCAGGACAGCAATGCTTTTTCCTGTATATATTCCAGGGTTCCGCAGAGATTGCTGTACAGATTTTTCCAGTTTCTCGCCGACATCACCGGCTCCTGCGTGCGCACTAGCTGCAGGAACAGAAGATAATATCCGTGCCTGTCGCTATAGAGATAATACCGGAAGCGCGGCGGAAGAAATTCCTGGATAATCTGACAAAGCTGTTCTTCCCGCTCCAGCTGCCTGCCCGGTTCTTCGCCTTCCTGAAAGTGATCCATCTTCATGAGAAAAATGAACAGCTCTCTGTCCATCTCGATGGGCAGGTTCATCTGGTTCAGCAACTCCTGCGTCATTGGAAGATGCTCCGCGTTCCGAAAAAAGTCGTGCATCACATTCTGCTTTAAGATGATCTGAGCCTTCAGGATTTCCGCCTGACGCTCATTTCGTTCCGTCTCCTCCCGCATCATCGTCTCGATTTCCCGGAAGGCCTCCGCTACCTGTTCCACCAGCACTTCATCTTCTTCACTTTTCTGAAGATAACGCACATCTTTGTAGCCGCTGATCTCATAAAGATCGTCAAAATCCCGAAAACCGGTCAGAAAGATCACCCTGCATTTGGGCCATCGTTCCTTGATCAGGCGGAACAATTCAATCCCACTCATTTTGGGCATTTTGATATCGGTCATGACAACGTCGAACTTCACCTTTTCCAGAAGCTCCAGCGCCTTCTTGGCTGAATTTGCCGTATACACGTCAATTTCCAGTCCGCTCTCATAGCGGAACAGTTCTTCCAGCGCCTGAAGAATATCCAGCTCATCGTCTACCAGCAGCAGATTCCCCATACTCGTCCTCTCCTTTCCCCATCTTTCCCTGTTTTCCCAAACGTTTTACTTACCGGTATACTTCCTCCGCTTCCGCCCCCAGCAGAGCGCAGGCGGACGCACCGGCAAAGTCCGGCCACTGTTCCAGAAAAATTGCCGCTCCCCGCCGGAGGGGACGGATCCTGATCTCCAGCTCCTTGGGAAAATCAAAATATCCCAGACTCAGCGTCAGCTTTTCTCCCGTATAGAAATGGTCCTCGATCTTCCCGCCCCCGCAGAAGATTTCCATGCTCTCGCCAAGGTAGTCCAGATGCAGCAGCGTATCTCTTCCCGTCCTGCGTTCCTCTGCTCCTGCATAGTTTACTGTAAGCCGGTAGGTATCTTCCTCTCCCTGTGCTCCGGTCTTGCGCGGTATCTTCTCAAACGAAACCTGCGCGCAGTCCGGGGAAAGCTTTCTTTCATACACTGCAAAGATCCCTTCCTCTCCGGTTTTCTCAAATCCGGCGATCCCGTTTTGCGGCTTGGGCCAGCACAGGATTCTGGTATCAGGGCCTCCCGTCACCTTCAGTCTGCCTTCCTCCGCCCAGACATAATCCGGCGCAAGGATCAGATACTCCTGATCCAGCGTTACCTTCCAGGCATGCTTCGCCTGCTCTCTTGTAAGAAGCAATGTCTGCGCCTGGTCTTCTCCTTCCCATTGAAAGCAAGGATCTTTGTCCCCGTAAAAGACAAAACACTCCCCCTGCGCGTTTTTCAGACGGCAGAACGGTACTGCCAGCGCCGTGCGCAGAACAGCGCTTCCCAGCTTCATCCTGCAGGGGAAGAAACCAAACGCCCCGTCCTCCAAAGTCACCGGCGGGAAAGTTACCTCCTCCTGCTCCAAGGACACCTGGAAACGCACGTCGTTCTGGGTCTTCATACTTCTCTTTCTCTGGTAATTATTGAAAAACACATACCCATGGGTACCGTCGCTGCGCACTGACCAGCGCAGCTTTTCCGTGTTTTCCGGATCCTGCTGCGGCTGGAGGAATCTGGCGGGAAGGCTGGCAAGATCCTCTCCAAAATCCTGGAGAAACGCCGCCAGCAGATGGATTTCCCGATAGGTATCGGAAATCTGTCCGTATTGACGGACCGGCGCGAAGAAGTCGTAATTGATCTCCGGAAGATCGTTGAGATATCCGGTGGCTTTGCTCTCCTGCAGCGTCGAACGTCTTCCTTTGGGATTGCTTCCGCCGTGATACATATAATAGCCCAGCATAGCCGCGCCGCTTCCCAGCTTCACCACAGACATGGCCCCGATATCTTTTCCCGTGGTCACCGGCCTGCGGTGGCTGGTGGGCTGCAGTCCGCCTCCCAGTTCCGCGGTCAGATACGGAAAACGGGACGGATCAAAGGTCAGCTGCTCCCCTTTATGATGATCGCTGGCGATCAGCGCGTCATTCCGGCAGCTGCTGAACACATAATTGGTATTCGCCTCCAGCTCGGTAGTCCGCTGGTCCCACGGCGCTTCGCAGTAGCCGCCCATCACAGGAAGCAGGTCCCCGATACATGCGCCGCCCCAGCCTGTGGCCGTATAATACGGGACCTGATATCCGATGCTCTTGGCCAGTTCTGTCAAAGTTCTCATATGCGCCTCGCCAGCCGCGCCTGTCTGCCCGCCCACATGACCATATTCGTTTTCAATCTGTACACCTATCACCGGCCCGCCATCCTTGTGAAACATTCCCTGCACATGGACGTATACATGCTCCCAGAAGCGCCGTACCATGCCAAGATAGGACACATCGTTGCTCCGCAGCACAACGCCTTCTTTCTCCTTGGCCTGCAGCCAGTCCGGGAAACCTCCGTTTCTCACTTCCCCGTGCACCCACGGTCCCAGGCGCAGAAACACCTTCAGTCCTGTTTTTTGGCAGAGGCGCAGAAACTCTCCCACGTCCCTGCACCCGTCAAACCGGAAAATCCCTTCTTCTTCCTCATGATGGATCCAGATCACATAAGTCGAAACGATCTCCACACCGCCCGCTTTCATCTTCCGAAGAGATTCTTCCCACAGTTCCCTGCGGTACCGGCTGTAATGCATTTCTCCCATGACAGGAATCCACGGTTTTCCGTTTTTTGTGAGATATTCCGTCTTCCATCCGTATTCTGTTTCTTTTGTCATCTTACCGTCTCCTTTTCCCGAATCAGCATAAATAGTAACCGTTCAGCCAGCTGAAGCGTTACCATAAATTTCTGTATTTTAAATTTATTATAGCTCAGGCAATTTTCAATTTCCATGTGCAGTTTTTTACATTCTTTTCCTTTTATGACCGTCTGTGCCCGGACCGCTCCAACCTCTGTCTCCTTGGGAAGCGCTGTCTCCTTGGGCGCATCAAAAAAACCACTGCTCAGGCGCCGCTTGCGCGGATACGCCTGTGCAGTGGTTTTTGTAACCAGTCAGCCAGCTGAATCATTGGGTATTTTCTGTTTTCACATACTTATTTTTCTCCGGTATCAGGGGACGTTTCGCTGCCGGCATCATAGTTTTTTGCCGCTCCAATATGGGGATAGCGTCTTTTCTTTTCACCGTTCCCGTCGAGATTTCCCTTTTTCAGAAATCCGGTATCGTACGGCCTTTTCCCGCTGCCGTTATCAGAAGTTTTTCCTTCTCCGTCCATATCGTATGGCTTTCTGTGTCCATCATCATATGGTATTCTCTGGCCATGATCGTATGGCATTCCCTGGCCATCATCGTACATTTTTCCCCAGCTGCCGTCGTCGTATGGTTTGGAGGTCTGCGCCGTCTCCTGCTGCGGCCGTTTTCCCGGCCCCTTCACCTCGTCGAAGGAGATTGTCACCTTAAACAGATCTCCGTCCAGATAGATGCGGAAGGTTCCGTGCTGCAGCGTCGTCAGATTCTTGGCAATGTGGAGGCCAAGGCCGCTTCCCTCGGTGCTTCTGCTCACGTCTCCGCGGATAAAGCGCTCTGTCAGTTCGTCCGCCTTGATGTTCAGCGGATTCTCGGAGATATTTTTCAGCGAAAATACCACCTTGCCACCGCGCCGTATCACGTCCACATAGACTCTGGTGCCCGGCATGGCATATTTCACCACGTTTACATACAGATTTTCCAGCACACGCCAGATCCGCCGGCTGTCCGCCCGGATGACCAGCGGCTCGTTTCCCAGCGCGCATACCAGGGACAGGTTTTTGTCCCGGAAACGCTCGTCAAATTCTCCGTTGACCTGCTGGACCAGTTCGATAAAGTTCAGATTCATGTACTCCAGATGGATGTTTCCGGAGCTGATCTTCGAGGCTTCCACAAGATCCTCCGTCAGCTGTTTCAGTCTCTGGGACTTGGAATCCAGGATATCAATATATCCTTTCAGCTTCGGATCCTGAATGTCCTCCCGCTTGAGAAGATCCACATAATTGATGATCGAGGTCAGCGGCGTTTTGATGTCGTGGGACACGTTGGTGATCAGGTCCGCCTTCAGCCGCTCGCTCTTCATCTGTTCCTGGATCGCCGCCTGCAGGCCTTTGCCCACGTTATTGACCGTCTCGGCCATTTCCAGATTGTCGCCCTTCAGGGTCGTTAAGTCGATCTTATATTCCAGATCGCCGCTGCCGATCTTCCGAAGGCCCTGCCGGATGGTCTGACGGCCGGCAGCCTCCCGCACCAGATACAATGCGATGATCACGTCCAGAAGGACCGCCAGCAGTACGCCGAAGCCTCCGAACATGCTCAGAAATACAATCTGAAGCAGACAATATACGACAAACACCATCAGAATCCTCTGGGATATTTTTCTGGCGTCGTAAACCTCCCGGCACATCTTGTAAATGCTCATGAGCAAGGATCTGCTCCAGAGGTTTTTCGCCTTGATCCTGCGGACCAGGCTGGTATAAATTGGCATCATAAGCATAATCCCTCCGCTGATCGAGAGACCTGCAAAAAGGGAACGGTAGGTCTGTATATCCCGGTAATAATACGGGGAATTTCCTGTATACATAGCCGGGTACTGATCAAAATTCATGCCAATGACCAGCACCGGAAGACAGAAGATCAGACTTCCGATCAGGAATACAGCGACCAGATATACCTCTGTGGGCATCCGGTCAAAGGAATACAGATGGATCTCCCTGTTATAGCAGTTGCGCCCCGTCTGCACCGTGACAAGGATCAGGCACAGCACCGCAAGCACCGCGCCGGCCACTGTCAGTCCGATCAGCAGCGGCGTCCAGTCTGCCCATGCGGAAAAAATTCTGGCCGTCTGGGAAAACTCATCGTCCACAGGCCAGGAAGTATTCAGGGCGATCACGCCGCGCTCGTCGTCCGCGGTCAGACTGTTGACGGAAATCCACGAGGAGAGCACCTGCATCATCGTGGACGAGGTGGTTTTCTCCTGAAATTCCGCGCGTCCCATCTGCCTGCTGTAGGCGATCCCAGCGAACCGGCTGCCGTCCTCCCCGCCGGACGCGGAGACTCTGAGCATGGAAACTGCCGTCTCATACCCCTGGCTCCACTCGTCCACATTGGTGTATACCGTGCCGTCCTCCAGCTGTACGCAATACCAGATGTTGGTCTCTTCCTTCAGCTCGCTGTCCGCCTGTCTGTATTCCGACAGGGTTTCCACGGCCCGGTACAGGCCCCGGTATAAGTCGTACAGAGAGACTTCCCGGTTTCTCGCCGCGTAGTCCCTAAGACTCACGCCGGATCTGGGAAGCTCCGTCTCATACTGACCTCCCTCTTCGTACAGATAGAGAAACTGAGACGAATAGTCTTCATAGTCACACCCAATGCTTTCCAGGGCCCGAATGGTCTCCTGGGACGGCGTAAAGTGCATACCTTCGCAGTTTGTGACGGTTCCGTCCGGCTCAACGATGATCATGCTGTCTTCATCCAGATATCTTTTCTGGTTTTTCCTCGCCATACTGTAAATATCTGTGGCCTCGTCCGTGCCCTCTGTGGTAGAAACGGATGTCTCTGCCGAGGAAACCTCGTCCTCGGAATCGGGTGCTCCCTCAGAATAAACTTCTTCGTCATAGGCTGAGAATACTTCCACGCCTGCGTCATTGCTGGCGAAGGCCTCCGCGCTTTCCAGCACATAATCGTTGCTCATGGAGTAGACAGAGCCTGAAATGGCTTCCAGCCGCTCCAGCGTGTAGAATGTGCCGTCTCCAGGTTCCCCCACCGCGCCGGAGGAAAAATTTGCGATATCCACGCCCGGCTCTTTGTCCGTCTGCGTGTTCTCTGTGTCCGCCGCGCGTTTGGCGCTGTCCGCGCCCTCTCCGTTTTCCCCGGACGCCGCGTCTTCCTGCGCCCCGCTGTCATAGGTGATATTCAGCCGTTCCTGCGTGTCATAAAAGTTCTGCACCCGGTCCAGATAGCTGGTCATCCTAAGGCCGCAGGCTTCCGTATTCTCGTAAGCCGTTTTCGGCCTGTCGAGAGGAACGCCGCGAACCGCCAGATCCATCAGCAGAACACCGCAAAACCCGAGAAGAAAGAACCCCAGCACACATAGGACCATCACCACGGCCTTTACCGGCACACTGTAAAAAACCCTTCTCTTTTCTTCCATCTGTCTTTCCGTTCTCCTTTTTTAAAGCTTCTCAATCTTGTAACCGATGCCCCACACTACCTTCAGATAATGGGGTTCCTTTGGGTTAATCTCGATTTTCTCACGGATATGGCGGATATGCACCGCCACCGTGTTGTCCGCGCCGATGGCCTCCTCGTTCCAGATATTTTCATAAATCTGCTCGATGGAAAATACCTTGCCCGGATTTCGGACGAGAAGAAGAAGGATGTTGTATTCAATCGGTGTCAGCTTCACAGGTTCTCCTTCTACCGTAACCTCTTTCAGGTCGTCGTTCACCACCAATCCTCCGACCTGAAAAACGTTCTCGCTGGCCTGCTCCTGGATGGTTCCCAGCTTTGTGTAACGTCTCAGCTGCGATTTCACCCTGGCTACCAGCTCCAGAGGGTTAAACGGCTTCGTCACATAGTCGTCGGCGCCGATGTTCAGTCCCAGAATCTTATCCACATCCTCCGATTTGGCGGACAGGATAATGATCGGGATACTGCTTTTTTCCCTGATCTTCAGCGTCGCGCGGATGCCGTCCAGTTTCGGCATCATCACGTCGATAATCAGGAGATGTACTTCCTCCCTCTCGAGCATCTGAATCGCCTGCATCCCGTCGTAAGCTTTCAGAATATGATAGCCTTCCTGGGTCAGGTAAATCTCAATCGCATCCACAATCTCTCTGTCGTCGTCACATACCAGTATGTTGTACATAAATTTTCACCTCTCTGAATTTTCTTATAACCGTTTTTCCGTTTGGCAAAGCTGAACGGTTACTTTTTCTTTGTTTTGCTTCTGCCATGAGATATCAGACTGCATTCGCGCAGAGCAAAGGTACAGATCGTTTTATGAAGCCGTTCAGCCACGCGGAATACTTACGATTTTATCATATCGTGACGAAAACAGACCTGTTGCTTGCTCTGTGTATGGATATCTTAGCAGTTAAATTTTTATTTCGCCGCCGAAAAGTCTTAAGGATAACTTAAGATTACGGTCAAACAGCAGCAAAACCGTAACGGTTGCCGCAATGCTGCTGATGCGCTGCTAACCATTAAGGTACACTACAATGCGCCGCAATGCAATACCAATTTTCAGACACACGAAAGCATGTTTGAAAATTCATTCCCGCAATCTGCACGCCCCACTTTGCGGGGAATTTGCCCCAAAATCAGTCAGCGTAGCCCGCTACGCCTCCTGGTTTTGGAACAAATTCCCCACAAACTGTGACGCACATCTTGCAGAAAGCAATTTTCAAACACGCTCTGGCTTGACGTAAACGCTCTTTTGTTGCACAATGTATTAAAAGAAAAAATGGTCCGAATTTATGAACGTTTCAAAATATGGAGGCAGGTGGCTGCGGGATGAATGAAAAATCGCAAATCATATTTATGCAGGCAAGGCTGATCCGTCTGGCTGCAAAAAAATGGAATACCGGTATCCAGAAAGCAAATGCGCTGATGTACCAATACGGCCTTCTTGATATGATCAGGGATTGCTTTGATACCTTCCATATGGAGGGTGATCAGGCTGTATTATATGAATTGGAAATGGTATTGAAAAGCAAGGGGTTAGATATTGTTGCTGCGCTTGGACAGTGAACGTAGGGAGTGAAAAGATATGGAAAAAATAGTTGAAGTATCACAGGAGCAAAAAGAACTTGCGATCGATTTGCTGGTAACTCTTATCGTAGAAGAACTGGAAAAAAATCCTGGCGGAAATCCCACCAGCCT
>JAGHIA010000108.1 GCA_017887445.1 Fusicatenibacter sp. | reverse complement strand
GTAGATATGGTCGCCGAAACGCTTTTTCAGTTCCTCTTCCACCGGCGCCATCAGCTCCAGAGCCTGTTCCTCGCTTTTGGCCTTGGCTGTGACACGCAGATGAACCTCGCCGGTTTTCGCGTAGGTAGCCAGCGTCGGATTGGTCTGGCTGTCGATGAGATCGAGGATCTCTGTCTCCACGGCGCTCTCTCCGATTCCACAGATTTTTACCATATGGGAATACAGGATATCCTCCTGCTTGCCCCTCAGATAAGGAATGACCTGTTCCTCAAACAGAGGCTTCATTTCAATGGGAGGTCCCGGCAGCAGCACGGCGATCTTTCCATTCTTCTCAATGATCAGTCCGGGAGCCGTGCCGTTTTCGTTGTCCAGCACAATGCCATGCTCCGGAACCAGCGCCTGTTTCCAGTTGTTGGCGGTAATCACAGAACCCGGGGTGGACTTCAGATGGCTTTCCATATAGCTCTGAATCAACGCCCGCGTATGAGGATCCTCCACCAGAGGCTCGTCCATAACCTTGCACACCACTTCTTTGGTCAGATCGTCTTCTGTAGGTCCCAGTCCCCCGGACAGGAGGATCAGATCGGAGCGGTCCAGCGCCGTCCGGATCATCTCTGTCATTCGTTCTTCATTGTCCCCCACCACGTCCTGGTAGAAACAGTCGATGCCAAGCGCCGCGCACTGACGCGCGAAGTATACGGCGTTTGTGTTTGTGATGTTCCCCATCAGGATTTCTGTTCCAATGGAAATGATTTCTGCAACCATGTCTGCCTGCCTCCTTATCCCTGCATGGAAAGTACGTTTTTATTTTTTGCGATATATTCGATCAGTGACACAACAGTCAGGATCAGCGCCAGACAGATGAAAATCTGCTCCAGAACCGTAAAGAAACCGCCAAGGTCCGCGATCACCAGAACGACCATCACCATCTGGCTGATGGTTTTCAGCTTTCCGGTTTTGCTGGCCGCGATCACGATCCCGTTGTCGGAAGCCACCAGACGGAAACCGCTGATGATAAACTCACGGGCGATGATGACGATGACCATCCACGCCGGAAGGTCGCCCAGCTCCACAAAACAGATCAGCGCCGAGCAGACGAGAAGCTTGTCCGCCAGCGGATCCATAAATTTTCCGAAATCGGTGATCAGATTGTCCCTGCGGGCGATATAGCCGTCCAGGGTGTCCGTTAAGCTTGCCACCACAAAGATTGCCAGTGCGATCCACTTGTTCGCAGGGCCTCCGATGGGGACCAGCATGAAAAGGACAAAAAACGGAACCATGATCATTCTCAGTATTGTCAGCTTGTTTGGTAAATTCATTGCACAATCTCTCCTATCAAATCATATTCCAGCGCGCCGGTAATTTTTACCTTGACAAAATCGCCGGAGACAAGAGTTTCCTCCGTGTTGACGAATACATATCCGTCCACCCCCGGGGCGTCCGCCGCGCTTCTGGCCACATAGGCGTTTTCGTCGGCAACCTTTCCCTCGACCATCACCGTCATGGTCTGGCCGATCTTCCGCTCTCCCAGTTCCATGGAAATGTCCTGCTGCAGCTCCATCAGTTCCGCCTGGCGGTCCAGCTTGACTTCCTCGTCGATCTGCCGCTCCATAGCCGCGGCCGGCGTTCCCTCCTCCGGCGAGTAGGTGAACACTCCCAGACGGTCAAACTCCATGTCGTTGACAAATTCCAGAAGTTCTTCGTGCTGCTCCTTTGTCTCGCCGGGGAACCCGGTGATCAGCGTTGTGCGGAGGGTGATATCCGGAAGCTCCTCCCGCAGGGTTGTGATGATCTGCACCAGTTCGTCCTTGCTGGTGCGCCGTCCCATCCGGCGGAGGATCTGGTCATTGGCATGCTGGATGGGAAGGTCCAGGTAATGACAGATCTTCTTCTCCTCCTTCATGGTCTGGATCAGCTCCGGATAAATGTCCTCCGGGTAACAGTAAAGGATCCGTATCCAGTACAGTTCAGGAATTTTGCACAGTTCCTTCAGCAGCAGATGAAGGGACGGCTTTCCGTAAAGGTCAACGCCGTAAATCGTCGTCTCCTGGGCCACAAGCACCAGCTCCCGCACACCCTGGGACGCCATTTCTTTTGCCTCCGCCAGCAATTCCTCCATGGGAACGCTTCGGTAGCTGCCCCGCAGCTTGGGGATGATGCAGTAGGTGCAGTGCTTGTCGCAGCCCTCGGCAATCTTCAGATATTCGTAATACCCTCCGGTGGTAACGATCCGTCCCCCGTCTGTCTGGGGGATTCCGGTAAGCTCCGCGTAATGTTCATAATGGCTGCCGCGCAGGGCATTTTCGATGGCCTGGAGGATGCGGTCGTAGCTGTTGGTACCCAGTACCGCGTCCACCTCGGGAATCTCCTGGTGGATCTCCTCCCGGTACCGCTCGGCCATACAGCCGGTGACAAGAAGCACTTTGCAGCTTCCCTGCTTTTTGTACTCCGCCATCTGGAGAATGTTTTCAATGCTCTCTTCCTTGGCGTCATGGATAAAACAGCAGGTGTTGATGACGATAATATCCGCCTGCGTTTCATCGTCAGTGATCTCATAGCCGTGCTTTACCAGCAGTCCCAGCATATGCTCGGAATCCACCAGGTTTTTGTCACAGCCAAGAGAGATAAATAGTATTTTCATGTATGAACTCCTGTATGATAGAAAAAGGTGTTTGAAAATCCATTCCTGCGGTTCCTTCACAAACTGTGACTCCGGTCCCGCAGAAAGCGATCTTCAAACACACTCTCATTCTGTTATTCCACGTCCTCGGAAGTTTCATCCTCGGTGATATCTTCAGGAAGAATGGTAACCTCCCCTTTATACATTTCCTCCACCGCGACGGAAAGCGGCTTCATGCCTTTCTTTACCTTTACGGCAGGCTCCGCTCCCGCGATCAGCTGACGGGCGCGCTTGCTGGCCGCAAGCACCAGAGAGTACCGGCTGCTGATTACCGGCGCCTCGTCACTGTCCTGTCCTTTGTTGATGATCTCGATCAATTCTTTATAAGATGGATGTATCATGCTTTGCGCTCCTTTCTTTCTTCCAGTTCTTTCTGCATCTGACGGATGAACTCATCCTGCTGGCTGCTGGCTGCATGGTGGCTCTGAATCACCTGATGCATGGACTCGATACAGTCGTCCAGTCTGTCGTTGACGATGATGTAATCGTAGGCGTCCATGTACGCTGCCTCTTCCACCGCCCGGTTCATGCGCATGGCGATGACCTCCGGCGTCTCCGTGCCGCGTCCCACAAGGCGCTGCTCCAGAATCTCCGCGCTTGGCGGGGTGATAAAAACAAGCAGGGTGTCGGGCCGTTGTTTCTTTACCTGCAGCGCGCCCTGGATTTCAATCTCCAGAAGCACATCCTTGCCCTGTGCCAGCTGTTCCTCCACATAAGCTCCCGGTGTGCCGTAATAGTTTTCTACATACCGGGCATATTCGATAAACGCATGTTCTGCGATCATCTTCTCAAATTCTTCTTTGGTTTTGAAGAAATACTCTCTTCCGTCCTGTTCACCCTCCCGCGGTTTGCGGGTCGTGGCGGATATGGAGAGAGCGTAATTGCCGTATTTCGAAAGAAGTCCTTTCATCACAGTACCTTTTCCCGCGCCGGAAAATCCCGACACGACGGTCAGCACTCCTCTACTCATCCTCTGCATCTCCCTGTTCTTCTGATAGTTGCGCCCCCTGGGCGTTAAAACGGCGGCTGATGGTCTCCGGCTGCAGCGCGGACAGCACCACCAGGCCTTCGCTGGTAAAGATCACAGCCTTGGTCCGCCGGCCTACGGTAGCGTCCACCAGCGTGTTGTCTTCCTTTGCCTTCTGCACCATCCGTTTGATCGGAGCCGCCTCCGGACTCACCACTGCGACGACCTTCTCTGAGTTTACCACGTTTCCAAAACCTATATTGATCAGTTTTGACAAATCTGTACCACCTTTTTCTTTCTTCCCGCGAGCAACGGGCCAAGCAGCCATGCCTGCATGGATATCTGATTATTCGATGTTCTGTATCTGTTCACGGATTTTTTCAATCTCCGTTTTCAGTTCAATCGCAATATTGGTCGTCTCCAGGTCGTTGGCCTTGGAGAGAATGGTGTTTGCCTCCCGGTTCATCTCCTGAGCGATGAAATCCAGCTTGCGTCCGATGCCCTCTCCGTCCTCCAGCGCGGCTTTCATGTTGTCAATATGGCTGTTCAGACGTACGGTTTCCTCATCGGTACAGATTTTATCGGCGAAGATCACAACCTCCGCGGCAATCCTGCTTTCGTCCATCTGGCTGTCTGCGAGGAGTTCTCTCATCTTCGTCTCCAGCCGCTCCCGGTATTCGCTGAGGATCTGCGGACTGCGCGCCTCAATCTGTTTTACGTTGGAACGCAGGCCTTCCAGCTTGGCGTTCAGGTCGCGTTTCAGTGTTTCACCCTCCGCCTGACGGGAAGCGGCAAACTGCTGGCCGGCAATCCGGAGCGCTTTCTCCAGCCCGGACCATAGTTCCTCCACGTTGATCTCCTGCTCTTCCATCGTAAACACTTCCGGCAGACGGGAAAGATGGGAAGCCTTTATGTCGTTTTCCAGATGAAATTCTTCCTCCATCCGGCGGAAATATTCCAGATACTGCGCAGCCAGTTCACTGTTGTAGTGCAGCTGCATCCGGCCGGAGGAAAAGTCCTCACAGGAAATGAAAACGTCAACCTTTCCCCGCTGCATATACTCTTTGAGTACTCCGCGGATCGCCGCCTCGAAGACGCTGAGTTTTTTCGGCATCTTCATATTGAAATCCAGATAGCGGTGGTTGACGGATTTGATCTCTACGGTAAATCGTCTGACTTCGTTCTGTAGTTCGGCTCTGCCGAAACCCGTCATGCTTTTTATCATGTTTTTGAACCCTTCCTGCATGGGGTGAACGGTATCGGTGTGTGTTTGGCTTTGTTCAACCCATACAGATTCATTATAATTCATTCCAAAACCCTAGTCAAATCTTTTTTTTTATATTATAATGCTTTAAAAAGTGAGGGCGGACGGCCATGGAAGAGGGGCGGGGCGCGCAGGCGCCAGAGTGTGTTTGAAAATTGCTTTCTGCAAGATGTGCGTCACAGTTTGCGTGGAATTTGTTCCAAAATCGGGAGGCGTAGCGGGCTACGCTGACTGATTTTGGAACAAATTCCACGCAAAGTGGGGCGTGCAGATTGCAGGAATGAATTTTCAAACACACTCTAGGCCGGGACGGTCGGAATTCGCTTCTCACTCCGGTATACGGACATCCGTAAAAAAGTGTTCGCCCGGGTGCTTTACGGATTTGACTTCGGATGGGTTTTGACCGGTCGGACACTTTTTTGCGGTTGTTCGTATACAGTCGCAAGAAGCTGAATTTCCGACCGGCCCGGCCAGCGCCTGCGCGCCCCGCCCCTCTTCCATGGCCTGGTTCTCTCTTTTTCGGTGGGGTGGCGATGGAGGGCGTTTGGGTGTGTTTGAAAATAGTTTTCTGCAAGATGTGCGTCACAGTTTTCGGGGGATTTGTTCTAAAATGGGGAGATGTTGCGGACTGTGGTGGTTGATTTTGGGTGGATTTTATGCAAGGTGGGGTTTGCAGATTAAAGGTTTGAATTTTCAAATATGTTTTGGATTGGGGTTGAAAGGGAGAGTTTTCATGTGGTTGGGGAATATAGGTGGATTTCGTACATATTTTTGTATTTGATCTAATTGAGTAAACAGGTTAAGTAAGCAGAGAAATGGGAAAACCGGATATTTTGAATAAAAGGAAAGGGAGTTTGTGTTATGGCGTTTGATGGGATTACGGTGGCTGGTCTGGTCTCGGAGTTGAGGCGGACGGTTGTGGGGGGAAAGATCAATAAGATTGCTCAGCCGGAGGCGGAGGAGCTGATGATCACGGTGAAGAATCAGAGGACCCAGTATCGGTTGTTTTTGTCGGCCAGTGCTTCTCTTCCGCTGATTTATCTGTCGGAGGAAAATAAACCGGGGCCGCTGACGGCTCCGAATTTCTGTATGCTGCTGCGGAAGCATATTGGCAGCGCGCGGATCTTGTCGGTGTCTCAGCCGGGACTGGAGCGGATCGTGGTTTTTGACCTGGAGCATCTCAATGAGCTGGGGGATGTGTGCAGGAAGAAGCTGATCGTGGAGATCATGGGGAAGCACAGCAATATTATCTTCTGCCAGGAAGATCTTACGATTATTGACAGTATCAAGCATATTTCCGCCAATATGAGTTCTGTGCGGGAGGTGCTTCCGGGACGGACGTGGTTTATTCCGAATACTCAGGAGAAGCTGGATCCGCTGGCGATGGACAGAGAGTCTTTTCTTGGCGCAGTGTGCAGTGGGGAGCGCCCGGTGTTCAAGGCGTTGTATCTTTCGCTGACGGGGTTCAGTCCTCTCATGGGCGAGGAGTTGTGTCTGCGAAGCGGAGTCGATCCGGTCTGCGCTGCGGGCGTGCTGCCAGAGGAGGCCAGGGAACGGCTGTGGCAGTCTGCCGGGGAACTGCTGGAGCAGGTGTCCGGGGAACAATTCGCTCCGGTGACGTACTTTAAGAAGCAGGAGCCTGTGGAGTTTTCGGCGTTTCCGCTGATGAAGTATCAGGAGCTGGAGCAGGAACCCTGTGACAGTATTTCCCGGGTGCTGGAGCAGTATTATTCCATGAAGAATAAGATCACGGTTATCCGCCAGAAATCTTCGGACCTGCGGAGGATCGTCACCACGGCTCTGGAACGCACGGAGAAGAAGTATGAGCTTCAGAAAAAGCAGAGAAAAGATACGGAAAAGAAAGAAAAATACCGTGTTTACGGGGAGCTTCTGAATACGTATGGTTACAATCTGGAGGAAGGAGCCCGTTCGCTGAAGGCTCTGAATTATTATACCAACGAGGAGATCACCATTCCTCTGGATGAGACTCTCAGCGCCGCGGAGAACGCGAAAAAGTATTTTGAGCGTTACAGTAAGCTGAAGCGCACGGAAGAGGCGCTGAACGAGCTGCTGGAAGAGACGAAAAGCGATCTGGAGCATCTGGAGTCTATCCGCATGTCCCTTGATATCGCGCTGGACGAGGAAGATCTGACCCAGGTGCGGGAGGAGCTGATGGAGTACGGCTATCTGCGCCGCAAAGGGCCTTCCGGAAGAAAGAAAAAATCCGTCTCCCGCCCGTTCCATTACCGTTCCGGGGACGGCTTTGATATCTATGTGGGGAAAAATAATTTTCAGAACGATGAGCTTTCCTTTAAGTTCGCGTCAGGCAACGACTGGTGGTTCCATGCCAAGGGACAGCCGGGCAGCCATGTGATCGTCCGCACCAACGGCGAGGAACTTCCGGACCGGACCTTTGAGGAGGCGGCGCGGCTGGCGGCCTATTATTCCAAGGGCAGACAGGCGCCGAAGGTGGAAATCGATTACACGCAGAAAAAAAATCTGAAAAAGCCAGGCGGCGCAAAACCTGGTTTTGTGATCTACCACACCAATTACTCCATGATCGCCGAACCGGACATTCACGGAATCCAGGAGGTAAAAGGAACTACTTGAGACGCTTCATAAAAAATTTCGAACTTTTTTAGGAAAATATTAACAGATTTTTACCGGATTTTCTTTCCATTTGTGTTATACTGGGAAATAGTAGGTAATTTAAAGTTATGATGTCAAGGTCAAAAGCTGACACCAATACACTACAGTAAGCGAGGATGTTTTATGAAAAAAACGATCACAGAAATTCTTAACAGGAGACAGCCTACGACCAGGTATACCGCAGACCCCTCCGTGGGACTGACCAGCGAACAGGCCGACGAGTATATGCGCAACGGCTGGAACAACCGTGCCGTGGAGCCGCCGTCAAAAACAACGGCGGAGATCGTAAAAAGCAACGCCTTTACTTATTTCAATCTGATTTTTCTGATCATAGCGGTGCTTGTCATTATCGTCGGCTCCTTCCGGGATCTGACGTTTCTCCCGGTCGTCATCGCCAACACGTTGATCGGTATCGTTCAGGAGATCCGCGCCAAGCGTACGCTGGAGAAGCTGTCTGTACTGAATGCCCCCAAAGCTACCGTGATCCGGGATGGGCAGGAGCAGGTCATGGAGTCGGAGGATCTGGTCCTTGACGATATTGTTGTGTTTACCGCCGGCAAGCAGATCTGCGCGGATGCGGAAGTGCTGGAAGGCGAGGTGCAGGTCAATGAATCTTTGCTAACCGGAGAGTCTGACGAGATTACAAAAAAACCGGGAGATACGCTGATGTCCGGAAGCTTCATTGTCTCCGGAAGCTGTAAAAGCCGCCTGACCCAGGTGGGCGAGGATTCTTATATTTCCAAACTGACCATGGAGGCCAAGGCCATGAAGGAGGGCGAACAGTCGGAAATGATCCGCTCTCTGGACAAGCTGGTAAAGATGGTGGGTATCCTGATCATTCCCATCGGCATGTTTATGTTCGGGCAGCAGTTCTTTATTTCCCACAATTCCTTTCGTGAAAGCATTACGTCCATGGTGGCGGCGATCATCGGAATGATCCCAGAGGGACTGTATCTGCTGGCCAGTGTGGCATTGGCGGTCAGCGTTGTGCGGCTGGCGTCCCAGAAGGTACTGGTCCACGACATGAAATGTATCGAAACGCTGGCGCGGGTCAACGTGCTGTGCGTGGACAAAACCGGAACCATCACGGAGAATACCATGCAGGTCAACCAGGTGATACCAGCAAAGGACGCGCCAAAGAATCCTTCATTTTCTCTGGAGGCGGTGCTCAGCGATTTTTCGGCGGCTATGTCCAGCGACAACATCACCATGGAGGCGATGAAGGCATATTTTAAACAGTCCACGGGACGGAAGGCTGTTTCCATCACTTCCTTCTCTTCCGCTTTCAAATACTCCAGCGCCACATTTTCGGACGGCGCCTATGTTCTTGGCGCGCCGGAATTTGTCCTGCGCGGCGATTTTCCCCTTTATCAGCCGGAGATTGAGCCGTACACCAGCCAGGGATACCGCGTTCTGGTCTTCGGCTCCTACCAGGGGATTCCCGACGGCAAGGAGCTGACCGGTCCTGTTACGCCGCTTGGCTATGTGCTGCTCTCCAATCCCATCCGAAAGGAAGCGCCGGAAACCTTCCGCTATTTTGAGGAACAGGGCGTGGAAGTCAAGGTGATTTCCGGAGACAATCCTCAGACGGTGTCGGAGGTGGCAAAGCAGGCAGGAATCGTCCACGCGGAGCGTTTCATCGACGCCTCCACGCTGAAAACCGACCAGGAGATCGAAGACGCGGTGCTGAACTACACGGTTTTCGGACGGGTGACACCGGACCAGAAACGGAAATTTGTCCATGCCCTGAAGGACGCGGGAAAAACGGTGGCCATGACCGGCGACGGTGTCAACGACGTGCTGGCGCTGAAAGACGCCGACTGTTCTGTCGCCATGGCCTCGGGAAGCGACGCCGCGGCTCAGGCTTCCCAGCTTGTGCTGCTGGACAACAATTTCGCCAAGATGCCCTCGGTGGTCCTGGAAGGCCGGCGGGTGGTCAACAACCTGCAGCGCTCCGGTTCCCTGTTCCTGGTGAAGAACATCTTCTCCTTCCTGCTGTCGATTTTTTCGCTGGTATCCATGCTGAACTATCCGCTGGAGCCTTCGCAGATTTCGCTGATCAGTACCTTCACCATTGGTTTCCCGGCGTTTCTGCTCTCCATGCTGCCCAATAAAAACCGCATTGAAGGACACTTTATCACAAACATTCTCATTCAGGCCCTTCCGGCGGCGCTGACGGATTTTCTCATGGTGGCGACCCTGGTGGTCTTCGGCCAGGAATTTGGCGTGGGCGCCGAGGACATTGCGACAGCCTCCACCTTCCTGCTGGCGATCGTCGGATTTATGATCCTGTACCGCATCAGCAAACCGATGAACTGGATGCGCTGGGCGATTCTGGGAATGTCTGTGGCTGCGCTGATCTTCTGCAGCATTTTCCTGGATCAGCTGTTCGCGATCTCCGGCATGTCGAGAAAATGCGTGATGCTGCTGGTAGTCTTCTCTGTGGCAACGGAACCGGTGCTCCGGTATCTGAACCTTCTGGTGGAAGGAATCGTAAGCGCCGTAAAACGGCAGAAAGCGATCATGCGGCACAGAGCAAAACAGAAGGCCGCAGGCAAGCTGCTGAAATAGAATTTGTTTTTTCGGAAATTCATTGAAAAGCCCCTTGTGCTGTACAACATATTTGCTGTACGGACACAAGGGGCTTTTCTTTTGAATTGAATTTTATGGTAACAGTTCAGCCTTTCACTATCCCGCGAGGTGTTTTCGCACAGAATGTGCGAAAATCCCGAGGCATGTAGCGCGAAACTGCATGAAATGCAGTTTCTGTGCATCGCGAAGCGTGTAATCGTTCAGCAACGCTGAACTGTTACATTTTATGCAGCATTCCAAGTTTGAAATGCTTCCGACACAAGGATACGTAGCTTTCATTTCCGCCAAGCATAATCTGCTCGCCGTCTTTTCGAATTTTTCCATCGATCACTCTGGCGTTGAAGGAGGCCCGCCGTCCGCACCAGCAGACTGTTTTGATCTCTTCGATCACATCGGCTACTTCCATAAGCCGCTTTGCTCCCTCAAACAAATGCCCCTTGAAATCCGTCCGAAGGCCGTAGCACAAAACGGGAATATCAAGGAAGTCAACGACATCAGAAAGTGAGTCAACCTGCTCAGTGTTCAAAAACTGAGCCTCATCTACTATAATGGCGTCACAGTTTAAACTTACTGTCAAGTCCAGTTTTTCAAGAAAATCTTCTACATACTCGCACTCTGCCCTCAGACCGATTCGCGAGGCAATAACTTTGTCTCCATCTCTGCTGTCCAGTTTTGGCTTCAGTAAAATTACCTTTTGGCCTCGTTCGATGTAATTGTATCTGACCATAAGAGCATTCGCTGTTTTCGAGCTTCCCATGGCGCCGAAGCGGTAATAGAGTTTTGCCACGTTTGTGTTCCTCCTTTTTTTGCGCTTTGCGGGGCTGGCCGAAGAGTTACGCCGCAAATTGTAACGTTATTTTGCTTTTTGCTCATACTGTGCCCTCTCGCCGCCGATATATTTTGGTCTTGTCCTGGCGCAGACCAGATGAGCGCCGCCGATGGAGGAAAGAGAAAGCCGGACGGGAACCGCCACGTCACGCAGGTGCATCCCGATTAAGACATCGCCGATGTCCATGCCCGCGTGGGCACGAATGTGCTCTACCACAACGGCATCTTCCAGTCCGTAAAAGGCGGCCGTGGCAAAGGAGCCGCCGCCCTTTTTCCATGGGACAACACTGACCGGCTCATAGCCGTATCGCTCTGCCGCCCGGCGCGGAAGGACCAGCGCCCGGTTCAGGTGTTCACAGCACTGAGCCGCAAGATAAACGTCTCGCTCCTGGGTTTCCCGGTAAATGGCCTCAAAAATTTCCCTGCCGGTCTCCTCATTGGAATGGGTGCCTAGCCGGTAGCTGTCTACCTCGCTGGAAGAACATCCCACCACAAGGATCTGTCCGGCTTTCATGCCGGCAATCTCCATCAGTTCTCTCGCCGCCGCCGCTGCCTGGCGGACATAATCTTTTTGTATCTTGTTTTCCATCGGAACCTCTCCTTTCCGGAATTATCCTAACAAATATCGTGATAAATATCGCGACAAATATTGTAACAGATCAACCGGTTACTGTCCTTCAAGGTATTTCCACACGGAACATGCGAAAATCCAGAAAACAGCAGCGCGGATTGGTCAGAAACGAAACAGATTCAGGCCCGTTTCCTCGTCATATGCCCGGTCCACACGTCCGTCGATACAGGTGATCACCATTTCGCAGGTGGCGCTGACCACCGCCCGGTTCAGATGTCCGCCGAACACCTGGCCGTTTCCGTCTCCGGCGCTGATGTGAAGGT
>JAGHIA010000014.1 GCA_017887445.1 Fusicatenibacter sp. | reverse complement strand
GACCCTGAACCGTACCATTCAGAAAATGAAAACCGACGGATCCATCGGCATCTGCAAGGGAAAGATTTCCCTTAGCCGGGAACAGTATGAGCGGATGAAAGAGTTTCTCAGCAATAGTCCCGCGTAGACCGGTGATTGTTATGGAGCCGGTAAACGGCGGAAAACTGGTAAATCTTCCGCAGGACGCCAAGGCAGAGCTGGAGAGACTCAACGAAAAAGCCTGTCCGCAGCATTTGAAGATCCGTGAACTTCTGGAGGATGTGGCACAGGAATTCGAGAAATAGTATATCTGCAAAATTTTTAACGAACAAGATGCCGGGGTCAAAGGCTGACGCCCGGCATCATCACAAAACGCCCGGCCCCTTTCTGAGTAAAGGAACCGGACGTTCTGAAGAGTTTATCTTTGACGGTGTCCGCCGCCATTATATGTAAATTAAAGCTTCCGTCTGTGTTTCCCAGATCTCTGACCACCGCAGGACAAGCCCTTTCGTCAAACCCCGCAGCATCTGCACAGAAAAAACAAAAAACCTTATGGTTATATTATGCCAGAAACAAGGTACAGAATCAATGAAAAAACTGTAAAATTTCCGGAAAGAAACTTAAAAGAAACCTGAAGAATCTGTAAGAAATGCCCAAATCAAATCCCGCTTCCTTCAATCTACACGCCCCACTTTGCGTGGAATATGCCCCAGAATCCGTCAGCGTAGCCCGCTACGCTTCCTGATTCCGGAACAAATTCCCCACAAACTGTGACGCACATTTTGCACAAAGCAATTTTCAAACACGCTCTAAAAAGAAACCCATACCTCCCTCCCCACACCTCCTTCCCCGTGCCTTCTATAACCAGGGCCAGGAGCCGCGCGGCCGGAAGGCAAGGCAGCGGTGGGGTTGCGCGGGAGGCTGCGGCGGGGGCGGGAGAAGGGAACCGGGGCAGGGGGCCGGGGCGTTGTAAGATGGGGAAGCATTTGCAGGGATATTAGAAAGACTTAGGCGGCGAGCCTTTTGCGTTGCCGCCCCGGAGCACACTGTCCGAGCCTGCGAGTTTGTGGTCCGGGGCGGCGCCTTTAGCAAAAGGCTCGGCGCCTTAGACTTTCTTATATCCCGAAACCGCTTCCCCCTCTTACAACGCCCCGGCCCCCTGCCCCGGTTCCCTTCTCCCGCCCCCCGCCGTAGCCTCCCGCGCAACCCCACTCGCTGCCTTGCCTTCCGGCCGCGCGGCTCCTGGCCCGTCCGTGGCCCGTCCGCCCCCAAATGTTAGTCTTGACTTTTTATAAGGTATTGATAAAATAGGGAAAAACACAAATGGAAAGAGAAGAAAACCATGACAGAATTCCTCGTAAAAACCTTCATAAAAAACTATCAGAACACCGAAGACACCCAAGTCCGCACCAGCTACGGCATCCTGGCCAGCTGCGTGGGGATTTTCTGCAACGTCCTGCTGTTCGGCGTAAAGCTGGCCATCGGCCTTCTGATGAACTCCCTGGCGATCATGGCCGACGCCTTCAACAATCTTTCCGACGCCGCCTCGTCCATCATCAGCTTTGTGGGCGTAAAGCTGGCCGGAAAGCCGGCCGACAAAGAGCACCCCTTCGGTCACGGCCGCATCGAGTATATCTCGGCGCTGATCGTCTCGTTTCTTGTCATCGAGGTGGGGATCACCTGCCTGAAAAGCTCCTTCGGCAAGCTGTTCCATCCGGAGGATATCTCCTTCGACTGGGTCTCCTTCCTGATCCTTCTGCTGTCTGTGGGCGTGAAGCTGTGGATGTGCTTCTTTAACCGGCGGCTGGGCAAACGGATCGATTCCAAGGTCATGCTGGCCACGGCGGCGGACTCCGCCGGTGATGTGATCGTCACCAGCGCCACACTTGCTTCTATATTAATATGCTATTTCACCGCTGTGAATATCGACGCGTTTACCGGTGTGGCGGTGTCCCTTCTGGTTATCTGGGCAGGCATTTCCATTGCCCGGGATACCCTGGAGCCGCTGATCGGCCAGCGGCCGGACCCGGAGCTGTACCGCCAGATCCAGCAGATGGTGGAATCCTACGACGGCATTGTGGGTACCCACGATCTGATCATCCACAATTACGGTCCCAACCGCAGCATGGCCTCCATCCACGCCGAGGTTCCCCGGGAGACAGACATCGAGGTGTCCCATGAGATCATCGACAAGGTGGAACGGGAGGTGGCGAGGAAGCTGAACCTGTTTCTGGTCATCCACATGGACCCGGTGGAGATCCATGACGAAAAAGTGCTGGCAGTGAAAGCCAAACTGAACGGCGTCATCCGGGCGCTGGACCCGCAGCTGACCTTCCATGATTTCCGG
Source organism: Fusicatenibacter sp. (assembly GCA_017887445.1). Lineage (GTDB taxonomy): Bacteria > Bacillota > Clostridia > Lachnospirales > Lachnospiraceae > Fusicatenibacter. The sequence continues at coordinate 35,488 of JAGHIA010000014.1, read as the reverse complement.
GTGGTCAACGGACAGCAGCAGATCAATCTGATCTTCGATCTTGTCCTTCCATTTTCCTACAGCCAGACAGATGCGGAGAAGGTGGTGCATCAGGTGAAATCTCTTATGCACGAAATCGACGAGCGGTATCAATGTGTGATCACAGTAGACAAAAACTATCTGGAAGGGTAAAATAAAACTATGTGTAACGATTCCGCCAGTTGAATCGTTACACATAGTTCAAAAACAAGGAGGAAAAAAGCATGCTGGATAGAAATGTAATGCTCTGCAACTGCAAGCAGGTATCTTACGCGGACGTGGAGGACGCGCTGCACCAGATGGATAAGTTTACCGACGTGGTGGAAAGCTTCGACGAGGTGCAGAAGATCACCAGCTGTTCCACAGGCTGCGGCGGATGTCATGACAAGATCATGGAAGCGATTTCCGAGATTATGATGGCGTGAAAGGCAAGTGGAAACGCTCGGACCATTGATTCGTGGCCGAAAGCGTTGTGTGCGGATGGAAAGGAGCGAAGGATGGGAGATTATATCACGACTTATGGCGGAACGCACTTTTACCCTACGGACCCAAAGGCGGAGCAGATCCATCTGACCGATATCGCCCATGCGCTGTCGCTGATCTGCCGGGGCAACGGCCAGGTAAAAACGTTCTTTTCCGTCGGCCAGCACTGCATCAACTGTGCGCTGGAGGCTGAGGCCAGGGGATATCCGCCCCGCCTTGTACTGGCCTGCCTGCTGCATGACGCCAGCGAAGCGTATCTCTCCGATGTGCCCAGGCCGTTCAAGAAATCCCTGCCCTGGTATGGTGAGCTGGAAGACCGTCTGCTGGATCTGATCTACTGCAAATACCTGGGGACGTCGCTTTCCGCTGAGGAGGAGCGTCTGCTGAAACAGATTGACAACGATCTGCTCTGGTATGATCTGAAAGAGCTGCTGGGGGAGGTTTCCGAGGGACCAGCGCCAAAGCTGAAGATCACCCTGTCCTATGAAGTGGAGCCCTTTGAACAGGTGGAGAAAAAATATCTGGAGCTATACGAACGGGTAAAAAGAAGCAATAGTTCAACGTAGCTGAACGGTCAGGGCTGCTGTACGAAGATCCGAGGGGGAACCATGGAACAAGTCACATATGATGCCTTTATAAGTTACAGTCACAGCGATCCGGACGCCCAGATCGCCCGCAAACTGCATTCCCTGCTGGAGCATTACCATATACCGAAGAAAATACAGAGAATCACAGGGAAGAAAAGATTTGCGCGCGTGTTCCGTGACAGAGAAGAACTGACGCTTTCGCCGGATCTGGGGGCGAATATCAAAAGCGCGCTGGAACATTCGGAATTCCTGATCGTGGTATGCTCTCCGCGTTCTGTGAAGTCGGAGTGGGTACAAAAAGAGATCCGCACATTTCTGGAATCACATGAGAAGGAAAAGATACTTGCCATTCTGGCGGACGGAGAACCGGAAGAGGCATTCCCCGGGATCCTATGTTACAGGGAAGAAAAGAGAGTACTGGAAAACGGGGAAGAGGTCGTGGTCCGTATAGAAACAGAACCCATGGCAGCGGATGTCAGAGGGAAGGATCAGAAAGAACGGGACCATAAGCTGAAGCAGGAGTTTCTGCGTATTGCCGCGCCGATACTCTCATGCACTTACGATTCACTGAGACAAAGGCACAGGGAATATATGTTTCGCAGGATGATGGCCGCAGCCGGCGCAGGTACTGCCGCGGCGCTTCTTTTCTCAATCTATGTGCTGTACCAGTCGCAGGAGACGAAAGCGCGCTACGAAGAGGCCCGCCGCAACCAGGCCAGATATCTGTCCGGGATATCGGGAGAGCTTCTGCAGGGCGGAGACAGGGAGAGGGCCCTTCTGACCGCGCTGGCCATTACCCCGGAGGACGAAGATGCCGTGGATCCGGTGGTGCCGGAACAGATGTATGCCCTGAACAACGCCTTGTATACGTATGATCATTCGAATACCATCAGCTTTAAACCCGACACCGCCTACAGAATGGAAGGCCAGGCGGTATATCTGGAACAGGACACCATCTGCCTGAACGAGGAGGAGACGGGATGCTTCTGCACGGATCAGCTTGGAAACGCCTATGTCCTGAACCCTGAGAACGGGGAGTGCCTCTGGAAGATTACCCAGCAGGACATAAGTGAAGCCGAAGGGGAGCCGTTCACGAGATTTATCCCCGCGTCCGGGACAAAGGCCGTCCTTTTGACGGAATCCCAGATACTGTTGGTTGACTGGAAAACACAGAAGACAGAGAAGTCTGTCCGGATAGAAGGGGATGGCAGCCATATCGATCCTGTGGCGTGTGCCGTGCGCGACCGGCTGGTGGTTGTGGCGGATGGGCAGAAGATATGGGTCTATGATCTTGCGTCCGGAACGTGTATACAGGAAAAGTATTATGTACAGGAGGAAGGAGAGAATTATAAGTTAAACGCTCTTTCTTTCAGTGAGGATGGAGAAGAGATCCTGCTTGGTGTGGAAGACCGTGTATATACCCAGGAAGAGCCGCAGAGGGGATTGCTGCGGTTCCAGGTAAAGAGCGGGGGACTGGAGCTTATGGCGGCGGAGTGCGCGGAAGAAGTCCTTGCGCTTCCGGACGGCCTGACGGCCGCGGTACATTACATTTATACGGATACCAAAGAGCGGACAGAGGACGCGCCGAGAAAGAGAAATTATATTGCCGTATACGATACCGGAACCGGGGAAAGGATCTGGAAGTCGGAAGAATATATTACAGAGGCCTTCTCGAATACATGTATCCTGTCTGCGGAAACGATGGAGATGGAAGGAGAGGAGCAGGAAGTTCTCTTTGCTTCTGTCAAAAATAAGGTAACGGCGTATAAGCTGGAGACCGGGGAAGTGATCCAGGAGAAATCTTATGCGGAGGATGTTATAAACATACAGAAATATGATCCCGGAAGAATGCTTGTGGGAATGAACGACGGGGGAATCACGATCTTTGTGCTGGATGGACAGAACATAGACTTTGAGGTGAGCGCAGTCGCTGCAAGTACGGAAGACTTCCTGTTCAGCCGGGAACATAATACCGTTGTCTGGACCGTGGGGGAGGAGCGGAATATTGTATTTGGCAGACAGTTTTCTGACTCTTCTATGGAAAGCACAGGAGAACAGACGGAAGCTGACACGGTGGAGTATTTTACGGTGGAAGGCTTAGACGGAGCAAAGATCACCTACCGCTGTGTGATATGCCGGAACTGGGACGAAACAGAAAAGACAGACCTTATCGTCTATCAGGCAGGGGAGGCGGAAGAGCTGTTCCGGTATACCAGCGAGGAGGCCAACACCTATCTGTCAGATCTTGCTGTGACGGATCTGGGAGGGAAACCTTACCTGCTGTTCCAGGTATATCAGAATAATTCCGGTACGCGGCAGATGATTACTGCGGATCTTGCGTCGGGCAATGTGGCAGTACAGGAAGAAGAGGATCTGGACTGGCTGGGAACGTGTGATCAGACCGTGTTTCACGGTACGGAGAAAATTGTGCTGTGGGAGAGTTCGGCGTTCGTGGTGGCAGATATCAGCGGTGACGGGATCGTTCTTCCGGACGCGGCGGACGCGGTGGTGGAGCTTGGCAATGAAGAATCTGTCTGGGATGTGCAGGTGTCGGCGGATGACCGGTATATCGCTATCCTGGTGGTGAGGTATGATGAAAGCGGCGATGCGTCATACGGACTGAAAGTATGGGATACGGCTGCCGGGGAATGGACAGAGATCGCAGGTAAACAGACTTACGGCCTGGCAGACGATTTTATCAAGGTGGGCTGGGAAGAAAATGTGGTCGCCGGATATAGGGAAGACGGAACCATTGCCATCATAAATATGGAGAATGGGGAGGTCATAAGTTCTCTGGAGTATGGGAACTTTTCTGAGATTGATTTTGGATTTCTGAACCATGACCGCTATCTGGTCAGTCTGGGAGACAGATCGTATCTGACATTGTGGGATGTGGACAGGGGCGTTCTTCTTATGCAGGAAAGCGGCGATGCGGGGTGGAACAGCGCGATCTACACGGACGGAAGCGAAAGCTATTTTAAACTGGGATCCGCCAGCGCATACAGCGCAAGCGACAAGGGATTTACGCTGCCCAGGATCAGGATATACTCGGTGCTGGACGGGCGGTTTTACCGGTATGCCGATGTTCCCTACGGCGAAGTGAGCTTCAGAGGCGGCGAAATCTTCTGCAGACAGACAAACACTTATACACATTTCTATGACTACCAGGAACTGAAGAAGCGTGCGGAAACGGTTCTGGATGGAAAGCGCTTAGACGCGGCGGATGAAAGAAAATATTTTATATCATAGGAAAGTTTTTCGTTCCCGCAATCCGCACGCCCACTTTGCGGGGAATCCTGCCATTTCTCCACAAACTGTGACGCATATCTTGCAGAAAGCAATTTTCAAACACGCTCTACGACCTGCGCATTAATGCGCAGTAACAGTTTGGCCAGGTCTGTACATTCACTGCACAGACCGTAGGAAAACGTAGTGCCTGTGGGTATCGGGCCTGGCTGAATGGTTACAACGTGCTCTATCGCGTATCTGAGGGATGTTGCTGTTCATCTGGACGAAAAACAGACAAAAAAGAGGGCCTGCCTCACGAGAGATTTCATCTCTCATGCGACGACCCTTTCAGCTGGGCTACAAGGATTCGAACCTTGAAATGACGGAGTCAGAGTCCGTTGCCTTACCCTTTGGCGATAGCCCAATGTCTCACAACAAAATGTATTCTACCAGAACATGTAAAAAAAAGCAAGCCTTTTTTTAAAAAAATTTTTAAAAAAAATACTGATCAAAATAGTGGGTAACGTTCTGGTTTCGTGTTATAATTGTTTATTGTAAAAAAGCAAAAAAAGGAGTATCCATTGAAGTATTATTTTGACAGCCGTATCCGTTACAGCGAACTGGACGAAAACCTGCGTCTGCCGCTGCACAGCCTGATCAATTATTTCCAGGACTGCAGCACGTTCCAGTCGGAGGACCTGGGGATCGGCGTGGAATATTTAAAAGAAAAAGGAAAACTTTGGGTGCTGACCTCCTGGCAGATCAGCGTTTGGCGCTATCCCTCCCTGGGCGAGGAGATCCGCACGGGAACCTGGGCCTGCGGATTTCATGGATTTACGGGAATGAGAAATTTTGTCATGGAGACGAAGGCGGGCGAACCGCTGGCCGCCGCCTATTCCGAGTGGGCGTACATGGATCTGGCTGCGGGCCGTCCGGTGCGCGCGGACGAGGACGAGATGGAGCGTTACGGCATAGAGGACCCCATGGAAATGGAATATGCCGGAAGAAAGATTCCTGTCCCGGAGGAACAGCGGTTTCTGGAGCCGGTGACGGTACACGCCCATCACCTGGACAGCAACCATCATGTAAACAACGGCCAGTATGTAGCCATTGCCGCCGAATATCTGCCAGGGGAGTTTCAGGTGCGCCGGCTGCGGGCCGAATATAAACGACAGGCGCGTCTTGGAGATGTGATGGTTCCGGGGATTTCCTGGACAGACGGCGTCTGTGTGGTGACATTGAACGATGAGGCGGGCCGTCCGTACGTGATCCTGGAGTTTTCCGGACAGGACGCCCAAGGGGAAAATACAAAAGGAGATAAGCCATGAGAACACAAGCACAGAATCTTACGCTGCTCACAGACCTGTATGAACTGACCATGATGCAGGGATACTTTAAAAATCCTACGGACCAGATCGTCGTCTTTGACGCGTTCTACCGGAAAAATCCCAGCGGCGGGGCCTACGCCATAGCCGCCGGCCTGGAACAGGTGGTGGAGTATATCCGCGACCTTCATTTCGCGCCGGACGACGTGGATTATCTCCGTTCGCTGAATATTTTTGACGAGGATTTCCTGGAATATCTGCGAGGCTTTCATTTCACCGGAGACATCTACGCGATCCCCGAGGGAACCGTGGTGTTCCCCCGCGAGCCGCTTTTGAAGGTTATCGCGCCGATGATGGAGGCGCAGCTGGTGGAGACGGCCATTTTAAATATTATCAATCATCAGAGCCTGATCGCCACCAAGGCTTCCCGCGTGGTCTACGCGGCCAAGGGCGACGGGATCATGGAATTCGGACTGCGCCGCGCCCAGGGACCGGACGCGGGCATTTACGGCGCCCGGGCCGCGATGATCGGCGGCTGCATCGGAACTTCCAATGTGCTGACCGGCAAAATGTTCGGCGCGCCGGTGAAGGGAACCCATGCCCACAGCTGGATCATGAGCTTCCCGGACGAGTACACGGCGTTTAAAACCTATGCCAATCTCTACCCGGACGCGTGTATCCTGCTGGTGGATACCTACGACGTGCTGGAATCCGGCGTGCCAAACGCCATCCGCGTGTTCCGCGAGATGAAGGCCGAGGGCCGTCCCATGAAAGGCTACGGCATCCGCATCGACAGCGGCGACCTGGCGTATCTGTCCAAAAAAGCCTATGAGATGCTGGAGGAAGCAGGATTTGGCGACGCCGTTATCTCCGCTTCCAGCGATCTGGACGAGCATCTGATCGACAGCCTGAAGACCCAGGGGGCGAAGATCAATTCCTGGGGCGTGGGGACCAATCTGATCACAGCCAGCGACTGTCCGGCCTTTGGCGGCGTTTACAAACTGGCGGCGGTGAAAAATAAAGAGGATGAGGATTTTATCCCGAAGATCAAGCTCTCTGAAAATTCGGAGAAGGTGACGAATCCCGGCAACAAGACCATTTTCCGTATTTACGACAAGGAGTCGGGAAAGATCCGCGCGGACCTTATCTGTCTGGCAGGCGAGACCTTCGACGAGAGTAAGGATATGATCATCTTTGACCCCATCGAGACCTGGAAAAAGACCAAGATCAAGGGTGGAACCTATACCCTGCGGGAGCTTCTGGTGCCGGTGTTCAAGAAGGGAATGTGTGTGTATAATTCCCCGTCCCTCATGGAGATCCGTGAGATCTGCACCAGGGAGAAAGCGACGCTCTGGGAGGAATCCCTGCGTCTGGTCAATCCCCATCAGGTATATGTGGACCTGTCGGACAAGCTGTATAAGATCAAATCCGACCTTTTGGAAGAAATGAGCATGAAGGCGCTGGAGAATATCTGAAAATGAATCACCGTGGCGGGCAAAGCTGGTTTCATAAAGGAATATTTCTTTATGCCTGCTGCGGATAAAAGGAGAATTATGCTGAACTTAGGAAGAAAACAAAAACTTACGGTAGTAAAAAGAGTAGAATTCGGCGTCTATCTCGGCGAGAGCCGCGAAGCCGGCGAGCAGGAGCGGGTATTGCTCCCCGCGAAGCAGGTGCCGGAAGGGACGAAGGAGGGCGACGAGCTGGAGGTATTCCTGTACCGGGATTCCAGCGACCGCATGATCGCTACTACCCGGGAGCCGAAGCTGACCCTTGGAGGACTGGCGGTGCTGGACGTGGTGCAGACCGGAAAGATCGGGGCGTTCCTGGACTGGGGCCTGGAAAAAGATCTGCTGCTTCCCTTCCGGGAGCAGACCTTCCGGGTATGTCAGGGAGACAAGGTGCTGGTATCTTTGTATATTGATAAGAGCAGCCGCCTTTGCGCCACCATGAAGGTTTATCCGTTCCTGAAGACCAATTCCCCCTACACCATCGGCGACACGGTGGAGGGTGTGGTATACGAGAACAGCGGAAATTTCGGCGCGTTTGTGGCGGTGGACGACAAATATTCCGGACTGATCCCCAAGCGGGAAGCCCAGGCCGGCTACCGGACCGGGCAGAGGCTGAAGCTGCGGGTGACGGAGGTGAAGGAGGACGGAAAACTTACCCTGTCTGCCAGAGGAAAAGCCTATGAGCAGATCCAGGAGGACTCGGAGAACGTTCTTCAGGTGATCGGGGAATTTGCAGGGGTCCTTCCCTTCGACGACAAGGCGTCCCCGGAGGTGATCCAGAGAGAATTCGGACTGAGCAAGGCCGCCTTCAAGCGGGCGGTGGGCCATCTGCTGAAAGAGAAACAGATTGAACTGCGGGACGGAAAAATCTGGAGGATCCATTCATGAGTTTTGCACATCTTCATGTCCACACCGAGTACAGCCTTCTGGACGGGTCCAACAAAATCAGAGAGTATGTGGCCCGGGTAAAAGAGCTGGGGATGGACAGCGCCGCCATCACGGATCACGGCGTGATGTTCGGCTGTATTGATTTTTATAAAGCCGCCAGGGAGGCGGGAATCAAGCCGATCATGGGCTGCGAGGTCTATGTGGCGCCTGGTTCCCGCTTTGACCGGGAGACGGTAAAGGGCGAGGACCGCTATTACCATCTGGTGCTCCTGGCAGAGAACGACCTTGGCTATTCCAATCTGACAAAAATCGTCTCCAAAGGCTATGTGGACGGTTTTTATTATAAACCCCGTGTGGATATGGAGATTCTTGAACGGTACCATGAGGGGATCATTGCCTTAAGCGCCTGTCTGGCCGGTGAGGTCCCCCGTTATCTGGTGCGGAATTTCTACGAGGAAGGAAAACAGGCCGCGCTGCGCTACCAGGAGATCTTCGGCAAGGGAAATTTTTTTCTGGAGCTGCAGGACCACGGGATCCCCGAGCAGCGCCTGGTGAACCAGCAGCTGATGCGCATGAGCCAGGAGACTGGCATTGAGCTTGTGGCCACCAACGACGTTCATTATACCTATGAGACTGACGCCGATTCCCACGACATCCTTCTCTGCATCCAGACCGGAAAAAAGGTGCAGGACGAGGACCGGATGCGCTACGAGGGCGGCCAGTATTACGTCAAGTCGGAGGAAGAAATGCGCCGGCTGTTTCCCTATGCGCTCCAGGCGCTGGAGAATACCCAGAAGATTGCCGACCGCTGTCAGGTGAACATTGAGTTCGGCGTCACAAAGCTGCCCCGGTTCGACGTGCCCGAGGGGTACACAGCCTGGGAATATCTCAACAAACTATGTTTCGAAGGATTGGAACAGCTGTATCATCCGGCCACTCAGGAGCTGAAGGAACGGCTGGAGTACGAGTTGAATACCATTCAGACCATGGGATATGTGGATTACTTCCTGATTGTCTGGGATTTCATCAAGTTTGCCAGAGACCATGATATTATGGTAGGCCCCGGCCGTGGTTCCGCGGCGGGCAGTCTGGTTTCCTATACCCTTGGCATCACAAGGCTGGACCCCATGCGCTACCAGCTGCTGTTCGAGCGTTTCCTGAACCCGGAACGTGTGACCATGCCGGATATCGATGTGGATTTCTGCTTCGAGCGCAGGCAGGAGGTCATCGACTATGTGACGCGAAAGTACGGCAAGGACCGGGTGGTGCAGATCGTCACCTTCGGTACCCTGGCGGCCCGCGGTGTGATCCGCGACGTGGGGCGTGTGCTGGATCTGCCCTATGCCCAGGTGGATTCCATTGCCAAGATGATCCCCAACGAGCTGAACATCACCATCGACAAGGCGCTGAAAATGAACCACGAGCTGAAGGAGCTGTACGACTCCGACGAGCAGGTGCAGTATCTTATCGATATGTCCCGCCGCCTGGAGGGACTGCCCCGCCACACATCCATGCACGCGGCGGGCGTGGTCATCAGCCAGAAGCCGGTGGACGAATATGTTCCCCTGTCCAGAGCCAGCGACGGTACCCTGGTCACCCAGTTTACCATGACGACGCTGGAGGAGCTGGGACTGCTGAAAATGGACTTCCTGGGACTGCGGACGCTGACCGTCATCCAGAACGCGGTACATCTGGCGGAGCGCAGCAGCGGGACAAAGATCGATCTGGATCAGATCGACTACAACGATCAGAAAGTATTGGAGATGATCGGCGCGGGAAAGACCGAGGGCGTGTTCCAGTTGGAAAGCGGCGGCATGAAGAACTTCATGAAGGAACTGAAACCCCAGAGCCTGGAGGATATCATCGCCGGGATCTCTCTGTACCGTCCCGGCCCGATGGACTTTATCCCCCAGTATATCCGGGGAAAAAATCATCCGGAGACCGTGACCTACGACACGCCGCTTCTGAAGCCGATCCTGGAGCAGACCTACGGCTGTATCGTCTACCAGGAGCAGGTCATGCAGATCGTGCAGGCGCTGGCGGGATACTCCCTGGGACGGGCCGACCTTCTGCGCCGCGCCATGTCGAAAAAGAAAGCCTCCGTCATGGAAAAAGAGCGGGAGAGCTTTGTCTACGGAAATCCGGAGGACCAGGTGCCCGGCTGTATCAACAACGGAATCAGCGAGGCGGTGGCCAACAAAATTTATGACGAGATGATCGATTTTGCCAAGTACGCCTTCAACAAATCCCACGCGGCGGCTTACGCGGTGGTATCTTACCAGACCGCGTGGCTGAAATATTATTATCCGGTGGAATTTATGGCGGCTCTTATGACCTCCTGCATCGACAATCCCGGAAAGGTGGCCGAGTATATCCTCAATTCCCGCCAGATGGGAATCTCCATCCTGCCGCCGGACGTCAACCGCAGCGAAGGGATCTTTACCGTTGAGGGAAAGAGCATCCGCTACGGAATGTCCGCCATCAAAGGCGTGGGAAAACCGGTGATGGAGGCGGTGTCCCAGGAGCGGGAGGCCAACGGCCAGTTCCAGTCCCTGCAGGATTTTGTCGGGCGGATGACCGGAAAAGAGATCAACAAAAAGACCGTGGAAAACTTTATCAAATCCGGCGCCTTCGATAGCTTCGGCGCCACCCGCAAACAGATGATGCAGGTCTATACCATGGTGATGGACGCGGCGGCCCAGGAGAAAAAGAACTCCATGAGCGGCCAGATGAGCCTGTTTGATTTTGTGGACGAGGAGACGAAGCATTCCTACGAGATTCCGCTGCCAAAAGTGGGCGAGTTTGGAAAGGAAGAAAAGCTTGCCCTGGAAAAAGAGGTGCTGGGCATTTATATCAGCGGCCATCCGCTGGAGGAGCAGGAGGAGTGCTGGAGAAAGAACATCACGGCAGTGACCACAGATTTTCTGCCGGACGAGGACACCGGATTCCCGAAGGTTGTGGACGGGGCGAAGGTGATCGTCGGCGGCATGATCACGGATAAAAAAATAAAATATACAAAGAATAATAAGACCATGGCGTTTCTGACGCTGGAGGACCTGCTGGGTACGCTGGAGATTGTGGTGTTCCCGCGGGATTACGAGCGGAACGCGTCCCTGATGCAGGAAGACGCGAAAGTGTTTATCCAGGGCAGAGTGTCCGCCGAGGACGATAAGGCCAGCAAACTGATCTGCGAGAAAATGTATCCGTTCTCCGATGTGCCCAGAGAACTGTGGATCCAGTTCGCGGACAAGGAGACCTACGAGCGGGAGGTGGCAGGCCTGTATCAGATTCTTGCCGAGTCCGACGGCACCGACCAGGTAGTGCTCTATATCCGGTCTCCCAAGGCCATGAAACGCCTTCCGCCCAGCCGCGGAGTCAAAATCGGAGACGATCTGCTGGGTATTTTGAATGAAAAATATGGAAATCAGAACGTGAAAGTTGTAGAAAAGAGTATTGAAAAACGCCGGTAAATGCTTTAGAATTAAGTTGTGTGTGATTGTTAAAAAAATTTCATAATTGTGTGTGATGAGATGGAGGAGTTTCATATGGCAACGACAAGCAAGGTAAAAACAATCGGAGTTCTGACCAGCGGCGGCGACGCACCGGGAATGAACGCCGCGATCCGCGCGGCGGTACGGCGCGGTCTGCAGCAGGGGATCCAGATGAAGGGCATTCTTAAAGGTTACGATGGACTTCTGAACGAGGAGATCATCGACATGACTGCCCGCGACGTGTCAGATACGATTGAACGCGGAGGCACGATCCTCTATACGGCCAGATGCGCGGAGATGCGCACCGAGGAAGGTATCGAGAGAGCAGTCGAGAACTGTAAGAAAAACGGAATCGACGGCCTGGTAGTCATCGGCGGCGACGGTTCTTTCGCAGGCGCCCAGAAGCTGGCCAACAAAGGGATCAACACCGTAGGCGTTCCCGGAACCATCGACCTGGATATTGCATGTACCGAGTACACCATCGGTTTCGACACAGCGGTCAACACCGCCATGGAGGCCATCGACAAAGTGCGCGATACGTCCACGTCCCATGAGCGCTGCTCCATTATCGAGGTAATGGGAAGAAACGCCGGCTATATTGCTCTGTGGTGCGGTATCGCCAACGGCGCGGAGGACATTATGCTTCCGGAAAAATACGATTACGATGAGCAGAAGATCATCAACAACATCATCGAGAACCGGAAACGCGGCAAAAAGCATCATATCATTATCAACGCGGAGGGAATCGGACATTCCAGCAGCATGGCACGCCGGATCGAGGCAGCGACAGGCGTGGAGACCCGTGCGACCATTCTGGGTCACATGCAGCGCGGCGGAAGTCCGACCTGTAAAGACCGTGTTTACGCGTCGATCATGGGCGCTTATGCCGTGGACCTTCTGATCCAGGGAAAGACCAACCGCGTGGTTGCTTACCGGAACGGAGAGTATGTGGACTTCGACATCAATGAGGCGCTGGCGATGCAGAAGAAGCTTCCCGAGTATCAGTGGGAGATCGCCCGCGCGCTGTCTTACAACTATAATAAATAATGTAACGGTTCCGTTTTCCGAATTTACACCGCAGACAGCGAGTGTTTGCGGCTAGAGCGTGTTTGAAAATTCATTCCTGCAATCTGCACGCCCCACTTTGCGTGGAATTTGCCCCGAAATCAGTCAGCGTAGCCCGCTACGCCTCCCGATTTTGGAACAAATTCCCCACAAACTGTGACGCACATCTTGCAGAAAGCAATTTTCAAACACGCTCTGGACCATGAACCGTAACAGGGAATGTTCAAACGAAAGCGGCTTACATCAGAGTACGCGCGTATACGGCGGAAGGATCGCCGTGTACGCGCGTATTTTGCTGTGAAACGCCGTAACAGTTCAGCCTGCTGAACTGTTACGGTATCCGGCCATTGAAAATCGCTTCGCGATGGGCCGGATGCCCGCAGGCGCTATGCTTTCATACGGTCTGCGCAGTAAATCCGCAGGCCTCGCTGAACTGTTACGAAAAGTCAATAGGAGGGAAGTTTGGAAGTAAACTTCCAAAGCTACCATTATTGGCGCAGCGAGTGCGCCATGAAAGGAGAAAGTATGATCACAAGTATCAGCAATCAGCAGATGAAGAATATCACGCTTTTAAATAAGAAAGCGAAGGCCCGGAAAGAGCAGGGTCTGTTTGTGGCGGAAGGAAAAAAGATGTTCCAGGAAGCGCCCCGGGAGTGGATTGAGAAAGTCTTTTTGTCCGAGTCCTTTGAAAGAATGAATGAAATACCGCTGGACGGTATACAATATGAAGTAGTGGACGATCGTGTGTTTGCGCAGGTCTGCGATACCAAAACGCCCCAGGGGATCCTGACCCTGGTGAAAATTCCCGCTTACACCAAAGAACAGGTGCTTGGCAGGGAGGATCCGTTTCTGATCGTTTTGGAGGACCTGCAGGACCCGGGGAATGTGGGAACGATTGTGCGGACGGCGGAAGGCGCCGGAGCGACGGGGATCATTGTCAGCCGCCGCACCGCGGATCTGTTCCAGCCAAAGACCATCCGGGCCACCATGGGTTCCATTTACCGGATGCCGATCCTGCAGGTGGAGGAGCCGGCGGAATTTCTCCCGGAGCTGGCCGCCCGGAACATCAGAACCTACGCGGCGCACCTGAACGGAAAAGAATCCTACCGGGCGCAGGATTACCGCGGCCCCGCGGCGATCCTCATTGGAAACGAGGGGAATGGGCTCAGCGGCGCGCTGGCCGGCAGGGCGGACCGCCTGGTACGGATCCCCATGGAAGGGCAGGTGGAATCTCTGAACGCGGCCATCGCGGCGGCGGTTTTCATGTATGAGGTGCACGGGCAGAGACACGCTCCGGAGTGTGTTTGAAAACTCATTCCCGCAATCTGCACGCCCCACTTTGCGTGGAATTTGCCCCGAAATCAGTCAGCGTAGCCCGCTACGCCTCCTGATTTCGGAACAAATTCCCCACAAACTGTGACGCACATCTTGCAGAAAGCAATTTTCAAACACGCTCTAAAGTAACGAAATTCAGGATTTGAACGGAAATCTATTTGTTTTATTACATTTTCTTTAAAGGTATCGACTTTTTTTGCCATTTCGATTAAAATAACAGTTACAGCGTATTTGTGATAAAAAACGATGTTTCGAAGATGTTTTGACGGGTTTTTCAACATTTTGACCTTTTCAGGAAAAAGTACATTACATAAAGACAGGAAGCCTCAGGCGGGTTGACAGAATTTGTGTTTGAAAATTCGTAGCAGCAGTTTGGTGCAGTCGGATCATAAATACGCATAAGGTAACTCTATCGGGAGTTCTATGCAGGTAACAATTCAGCGCAGCTGAGCCATTACACCCTGTGTGATGCACAGAAATGGTAACAGTTCAGCCAGCTGAACTGTTATGGCATCCGGCCGTTGAAAATCGCTTCGCGATGGGACGGATGCCCGCAGGCACTACGCTTTCATGCGGTCTGCGCAGTAAATGCGCAGACCTGGCTGAACGGTTATCGGAAATGTAACTGTTCAGCCAGTTGAACTGTTACCTGTGCAGTACAAATATTTACAGATACAGGGGGAATGGAAATGGCGAATAAAAAGAAAATGACCAGAAAGGAAATGAGACGCCGCCGCAGGCAGCGGATTCTGATCATCAAGACAGCCGCACTGTGCGTGCTTTTGGTGGTTCTGGGCGTGGCAGTCTGGTTCCTGGCGGGAAGTCCAAGACTGGGTTCCCAGGAAAAAGGAGGAACAACCGCCGAAAATCAGGGAAAAGATTCGGAAGATCCGGAAACAGGGGATGCCTCCGAGGAGGAAACCGTCACCAAGGAAGACCTGATCGACCAGGCGGACGCGCTGGCGATGACTTATGATTATGACGGAGCGATCAATCTGCTTCAGAGCGCGGAAGGCGCAGCCACAGACCCGGAAATGATTTCCAAAGTGTCCGAGTACACCGCGTCGAAAAACGCCTGCGTACGTGTAGACATTAATCAGGTCACACATATTTTCTATCACTCTCTGGTGGTAGACCCGCAGAAGGCGTTTTTTCAGGACAACAAACAGACCGAAGGCTTCTGCGAATGGATGACCACCGTGGATGAATTCAACAAGATCACCCAGCAGATGTACGACAACGGCTATGTGCTGGTAGGGCTCCACGACCTGGTAAAACAGACAGTGGATGAAAACGGAACGGTACACTTTACCGAAGGCGACATTTACCTGCCACAGGGAAAGAAAGCATATGTGCTGTCCCTGGACGACCTGAGCTACTACCACTCTTACGACGGCCGTGGGATCGCGTCCAAAATGGTCATTGACGAAAACGGAAAACCGACCTGCGAATATATACAGGACGACGGAACCGTAGTGACAGGCGCCTACGACTGCGTGCCGCTGATGGACCAGTTCCTGGAGGAACACCCCGACGCGGCGTACCACGGAGCGAAAGGGACCATCGCCCTGACCGGTTATGACGGAATCCTCGGCTACCGGACAGACAGCGCCTACAAGACCCGCGAAAACCTCAGCGACGACCAGGTGAAATGGCTGGAAGAGCATCCGGACTTCGACTGGGAGAAAGAATGTGAGGAAGCGAAGAAAGTAGCCGATGCCATCAAAGCGGACGGCTGGACCTTCGCGAGCCATACCTGGGGTCATATCAGGATCGGAGAGGCCTCACTGGAGCATATCCAGACTGACACCGAGCGTTGGCTGCAGGACGTAGCGCCGCTGATCGGCGGAACCGATACGATTATTTTTGCTCATGGCCAGGATCTTGCCGACTGGCATGATTACCAGGCGGACAACGAGAAATTCAATTACCTGAAAAGCAAAGGCTTCAATATTTACTGCAACGTAGATTCCTCTCAGTATTTTGTACAGTGCCGTGACAACTATCTGAGAATGGGACGGCGAAATCTGGACGGCTATCGTCTGTACCAGGATGCCATCAACGGAGGGACCAGAACCAGCGATCTGTTTGACGCCGCAAGCGTGTGGGATTCCCGCCGGCCGACAGACCCGACACTTTACGACCTGCAGTGATGAGGCATAAGCGCCGCCGGGAGTGTGAGGGCGGACGAAAGAAGGCCGTGTCCGGCGGTTTGGGGGTACGGCGGGCGGCTGTGGAAATACGGAAAATCTAAATGTCCCGGCGGCGTTCCGGACGGGTATCGGCGCACTGAGCCGGGAGTGTGAGGGCGGACGAAAGAAGGCCGTGTCCGGCGGCTTGGGGGTACGGCGGGCGACTGTGGAAATACGGAAAATCTAAACGTCCCGGAGGTGTTCCGGACGGGTACCGGCGCAATTCGACAGGAATGCTTGATGCATTCCCGTCTCAGTGCGCCTCAGGCTTTGGACGTGAAGTCCAAAGCCTGCCCCGTCCGGAACGCCGCCGGGACGTTAAGATTTTCTCGCATTTCCACAGATGCCCGCCGTCCCCCCAAGCCGCCGGACACGGCCTTCTTTCTGGTTTTCGCACTCACGGTAGCGGGCGGTTATGCGGCGGGGCGTGGGACGGGAGATCTTATGAAAGCTAAATTGTTTCTCCATCTCCAATTTCATATCAATTATTCTATTTCCGCGAGCAACGAGCCAAGTAGCCACAGCCTAGGCTGCCTTCTCTTGCCGCAAGCGGCAATTCACCTTGTGCTTGCATGGATATTTGGCGGTGCTGTGTGCCGGTGGCACACGGTTAGCACCGCCCGGAGCGCAGCGTAGCGTAGATCAAATACCCCGCTGCTCTGCAATGCTACAAGCTGGCTACCCTGTTGCTTGCAGTGGGGTTTTTGATTTGTATCGCAACTGTCGTTCTTCTATCGTCCGTTTCCATTCATTCTTTCTCTCTCTCACCCTACACTTTTGCCACACACCCTTCTACAACCAGAAAACCGAAGCGACGGGCGGCCATGGCGCGGCGGGCGGAGGGAGGAGGCGGGGCGGCAGCGGCCGGTGGGGCGGGCAGGGGATGCGGCGGCGGGCGGACATGCTCGGACGGCGGGCGTCTGCGGATGCGGCGGAAACACTTAGCGCGCGTCCGGCACTCCAGCCAGGCCAGGCGAGGTGCATCACGCACCGAGCCTGAGGAGCGCTGAGACGGGAATGCATCAGGCATTCCTGTCGAATCGCTCCGGTGCCTGGCCGGAGTGCCGGACGCACGCTTAGTGTTTCCCCGCATCCAAAGCGCCCGCCGTCCGAGCATGTCCGCCCGCCGCCGCATCCCCTGCCCGCCCCACCGGCCGCTGCCGCCCCGCCTCTTCCCAATCGCCCGCCGCGCCATGGCCGCCCGTCGCTTCGGTTTTCGTCCCCCCTACCCAAAAGTGGAGGAAATCATCGACAAAAACCCCAGAAATCCCCAAAAAGTGGGAGAAGTTTGTGGATAATTATAGAAAAATCCCCGGAATCCTGTGAAACATTGTAGGAAAGTTATGATTGACAAAAAGTTGTAATGCTGATAGAATCAGTTCGTAACAAATCGTAACAAAAATGTAATAATTAGCAGGAGGTAAGTATGACATTGAAACGGAGCCGTATGATCGGCGTACTCGGGGGAGCGATTACAATGACCGCCATCATGGCTGTACCGGCATATGCAGACACTTTAACCAATGCAGAGAATGATACAAAAGAGGAGAGTATTTTATATACAGAAGGCTGGAATCAGAAAGCTGCGGCCAATGTGGAGAGCTACGCGAACATCCGCGAGTCCGCGACTGCTGATTCCGGACAGGCCGGCATTCTTCTGCCGGGCCGCGCAGTTGACGTAGAAGGACAGGAAGGTGAATGGAGCAAGGTAAGTTCTGATGGAATTGAAGGGTATATCAGAACGGACCTGCTGGTATTCGGCGAGGAAGCGCGCGTACACTATAAAAACGTGTGCGGATTTACCGGAACCGTAACGGCCAGCAGCCTGAGAGTCAGAAAGCAGCCGTCTCTGGAGGGAGAGACGATCGGAAGTCTTGGAAACTCCAGTCAGGTAAAAATCGAGGGAACCGAAGGCGAATGGTACCAGGTATCTTACCGTGGAACCGAAGCCTATGTACACTCGGATTATGTAAGTCTGGAAAACGCTGTTCAGGGCGCGATGACTGTAGAAGAGTACCAGGAGAGCCAGAAAAAGCAGGCCGCATCCTCGCAGGGAAGCGGAGTATCTGCGGACAGCGGCGACCTGGCAATGCTGGCGGCGCTGATCGAGTGTGAGGCGGGCGGAGAAAGCTATACCGGAAAGGTGGCGGTAGGCGCGGTTGTCATGAACCGTGTACGAAGCGGTTCTTTCCCCAATAGTATTTCCGGTGTTATCTATCAGTCCGGACAGTTTTCACCTGTATCCAGCGGAAAGTTCCAGCGGGTTCTTTCCAGAGGCGCGAGAAGTGACTGCTACGATGCGGCGGCTGCTGCGCTGGCAGGAGAAAATCCGGTGGGAAGCTGCCTGTATTTCAACAGCGGATCCGGCCGTGGAATCCAGATTGGAAATCAGCATTTTTATTAAAAATAATGAGTATTGTAACTATTCAGCCAGAGCGTGTTTGAAAATTGCAGGAATGAATTTTCAGACACGCTCTGGGTCTGTGCATTTACTGCACAGACCGTATGAAAACGTAGTGTCCGCAGACATCCGGCCCATCGCGAAGCGATTTTCAGTGGCCGGATGCTATAAGTGATTTTGGAGGCAGAAATCAGAGCATGCTCGGGAATTGATTTCCTGGAAGACGCGTATTACCATTTATGGGGCGCGGATTGCAGGAATCGATTTTTGAGGATGCTCTCTTTTTATATGGCGGAAAACATGTTTTGAAAAAATTGTTATAAAATTAACAATCCTCTATTGCATTTTAAAGAGAAATATAGTATTATGATAACAAGAAATTTTGTTGCAACTATTCAGACAGGTCTGTGATACTGCACAGACCGTATGAAAATATAGCGCCTTCGGGCATCCGGCCCATCGCGAAGCGATTTTCAATGGCCGGATGCCGTAACTATTCAGCTGGCGGAATAGTTACATTTTGTTCATACAAAAGAAAGAACAGAAACATTTTTTCTGTCACAATGGTTAATACGCAGCGCATACCATGGATGGAAAAAGGGATTCTGGGAAAGGGGGATAAGAGATGTACGCGATTATCTGGCTGTCGGCTCTGGTCATTCTTCTGATTGCGGAGGCATTGACCCTGGGCCTGACGACAATCTGGTTTGCAGGGGGTTCACTGGCCGCACTGGTGGCAGCTCTGTTTGGCGCGAACGTCTGGATACAGCTTGGAGTTTTTCTTGTGGTATCGCTGATCTTACTGATCTTCACAAGACCCGTGGCAGTACGGTATATGAATAAGTCTACACTGAAAACCAATGTAGATTCGCTGACCGGCGAGACAGGTGTGGTATCGGAACGTATCGATAACCTGGAGGCCACGGGAAAAGTCAGGCTGAACGACGTTTTCTGGACGGCACGTTCGGAGGACGGAAACGCCATTGAACAGGGAACGGTTGTGGAAATCGCCGGTGTGGAAGGTGTAAAACTGATCGTAAGAGTGAAGGAGGAAGTAAAATGACAGGTGAAATGATAACAGGCATTATTATTGTATTGGTAATAGCTGTAGTGCTGGTTGTGGCGGCATCCTGCATCAAGATCGTTCCGCAGGCCAACGCCATCGTTCTGGAACGGCTGGGCGCCTACCGCGCGACCTGGTCCACGGGCATCCATTTTAAAATACCGTTTATCGAGCGCGTGGCGAGAAGAGTAAACCTGAAAGAGCAGGTGGTGGATTTCCCGCCGCAGCCGGTGATCACAAAGGATAACGTAACGATGCGCATCGATACGGTTGTATTTTATCAGATCACAGATTCAAAGCTGTACGCCTACGGTGTGGAAAATCCCATCATGGCCATCGAGAATCTGACGGCGACTACCCTGAGAAATATCATCGGTGATCTGGAACTGGACGAGACGCTGACCTCCCGTGAGATTATCAACACAAAGATGCAGTCCGCGCTGGATCTGGCCACAGACCCGTGGGGAATCAAGGTCAACCGTGTGGAGCTGAAAAATATCATGCCTCCGGCAGCGATCCAGGAAGCCATGGAGAAACAGATGAAGGCCGAGCGTGAACGCCGTGAATCCATCCTGATCGCGGAAGGCGAGAAGAAGTCCACGATCCTTGTGGCGGAAGGTAAGAAAGAATCTGCTATCCTGGATGCAGAGGCGGAAAAACGGGCGGCGATCCTCCGCGCTGAGGCTGAGAAAGAGAGAAAGATCAAGGAAGCGGAAGGTCAGGCGGAGGCGATTCTGAAAGTGCAGCAGGCCAATGCCGACGGTATCCGCGCATTGAAAGAAGCGGGGGCTGACGAAGCGGTGCTGACACTGAAAAGCCTGGAGGCGCTCGGCGTCCTGGCCAACGGCCATGCGACGAAGATCATTGTTCCGTCCGACCTGCAGGGTCTGGCGAGTCTGGCTACGTCACTGAAAGAGATCGTTTCCGACGATAAGAAAGGGCCGGCGGCGAAATAAAGCAGCCGTTTCAAAGAGTTGTTTCAAGGAACTGTTTCAAAGAGCCATTTCAGGCAGCTGTTTCAAAGAGCTATTTCAAAGAGCCATTTCAAGCAGTCGAAATGCGCAGCTGAATGGCTGTGCGCTCTGTGATATACAAAAATAGTATTTCAAGCAGTTTACGCTGCAGGCTTCAGAACGTGAAGCGGGCAGGCGGTATCGGGAAATCGTACCGCCTGCCCTTTTTCTGTGTTTAAAATAATGATAAAACAGTAGATGAAAGGAAAAGAATGAGGTATAATGGTAACAGTTCAGCCTGCCACTATTCCGCGAGGTGTTTTCGCACAGAATGTGCGAAAATCCTGAAGCCTGCAGCGCGAAACTGCATGAAATGCAGTTTCTGCGCATCGCGAAGCGTGTAATAGTTCAGCAACGCTGAACTGTTATGTATAATGAACGATATGCAGCAGTTCGTCACTATTCACAGCAGCCGCGAACACTTGCTGTTTGCGGTGTGAGAACGTGATTCAGGTGTGAGCGACCCCCATTCGCGAAGCGAATTTACATTGGAGCCGCGAAGCTACTGTGAACGACCGTGAACAGTAACAGCAGTTCCCTTGTGCAGAACTGTGGTGGCGGAAAGAAGCGAAAAGGATAAGAGGAGGAGATACCCATGAATTTACAGGGACGCGATTTTTTGACATTGAAGGATTTTACTCCGGAGGAGATCAGCTATCTGCTGGATCTCTCTGCGGAACTGAAGGATAAGAAGAAACGGGGCATTCCCGTAGACGTGCTGCGCGGAAAAAATGTGGCTCTGATCTTTGAGAAGACCAGCACCAGAACCCGCTGTGCCTTTGAGGTTGCCGCTCACGACCTGGGCATGGGAACCACCTATCTGGACCCGACCGGCTCTCAGATTGGAAAGAAAGAGAGCATCCGCGACACAGCCAGAGTCCTGGCAGGAATGTATGAAGGCATCGAGTACCGGGGATTCGGCCAGGAGATCGTGGAGGAGCTGGCAAAATACTCCAAGGTTCCGGTGTGGAACGGCCTGACCAACGAATACCATCCCACCCAGATGCTGGCGGACATGCTGACCATCCGGGAGCAGCTGGGACATCTGAAGGGCGTGAAGCTGGTTTATATGGGCGACGCCCGCTACAACATGGGAAATTCCCTGATGATTGCCTCCGCGAAGATGGGCATGGATTTCGTGGCCTGTGCGCCGAAGAAGTATTTCCCCAGCCAGGAACTTGTGGACCAGTGCCGCGTCTACGCGAAGGAGAGCGGCGCGACCATCACCCTGACGGAGGACGTGACGGAAGGCACAAAAGATGCCGACGTGATCTACACAGACGTGTGGGTTTCCATGGGCGAGCCGGATTCCGTCTGGGAGGAGAGGATCCGCGAACTGACACCGTACCGGGTGACAAAGCAGGTGATGGCCAACGCCAAAGACACGGCGATCTTCCTTCACTGTCTGCCGTCCTTCCACGACCTGGACACAAAGATCGGAAAAGAAATGGGCGAGCGCTTCGGCCTGACCGAGATGGAAGTGACCGACGAAGTGTTCGAGTCCGAACAGTCCAAGGTGTTTGAGGAAGCGGAAAACCGTATGCACACCATCAAGGCGGTGATGGCGGCGACGCTGGGAGCGTTTGGAAAGGAAGCAT
Organism: Fusicatenibacter sp.; assembly: GCA_017887445.1. Lineage (GTDB taxonomy): Bacteria > Bacillota > Clostridia > Lachnospirales > Lachnospiraceae > Fusicatenibacter. The sequence continues at coordinate 13,290 of JAGHIA010000014.1, read as the reverse complement.
AGAGCGAAGATGCGGGGAAACAAAAAAGCAGAGATTCTGCGTCTGCTCATTGGGACATCCAGATACGTCTCGGGGCAGGAGTTATGTGAAAAATTTTCCGTTTCAAGAACAGCCGTGTGGAAAATCATGCAGCAGCTCAAAGAGGAAGGGTACGAGATAGAGGCGGTCCAGAACAGAGGATACCGCCTCTTAACAGTGCCGGATATCCTTGGAAAAAGCGAGATTGAGAGCAGGCTGGACGGAACATGGGTTGGCCGCCAGGTATATTTTGCGGAGGAGACAGGTTCCACAAATACCTGGGCCAAGCAGCTGGCAGAGGAAGGCGCGCCCCACGGAACGCTGGTGGTTGCCGACGAGCAGACAAGCGGCCGCGGCCGGCGGGGCCGAAGCTGGAAAAGTCCCCGGGGGAGCAATGTGTATATGACGCTGCTCCTGCGCCCGGAGCTGGAACCGTCGAGAGCCTCTATGCTGACGATCGTTATGGGGCTGAGCGTCGCCCAAGGGCTGAAGGCGCTTCTGGAACTTCCGGTGGAGATCAAATGGCCCAACGACGCGGTGCTCAACGGTCATAAGCTGTGCGGGATCCTGACGGAAATGAGCGCCCAGGTGGATTATATCAATTATGTGGTGGTGGGAACGGGCATCAACGTAAACTTCACGGAGTTTCCCGAGGAACTGAAGGACATCGCCACATCGCTGATGGTGGAGACGGGGCGCACCGTTAACCGGGCGGAGGTGATCGCGGCGGTACTGCGGGCGTTTGAGCGCAATTATGAAATTTTTATCCGCACCGGAGATCTGACGGGACTGCAGGAGGAATATAATCAGATTCTTGCCAACAGGAACCGGCAGGTGCGTGTGCTGGACCCGAAAGAGCCTTACGAAGGCGTGGCGCTGGGGATCAACGCGCAGGGCGAGCTTCTGGTCCGGAGAGAAGATAAAAACGTCACGGAGGTTTACGCCGGTGAGGTTTCCGTGCGCGGACTGTATTCCTATGTGTAGTTGGTTTCTGGAAAGTGCGCCATGAAAGGAGAAATAGTGACGTAACAGTTCAGCAAGACGGAACTGTTGCGAAATGATAGAGAAAGGAGTCCTGCATGTATTCGGACGACGAAAAAGTAGTGCTCTGCGGCGCCAGCGCTTACGAGCAGAAATATTATTTTAACCAGGACTTTTCCAGTCTGCCGCAGGGCGTACAGGAGGAGCTTCATGTAATGTGCGTGATGTTCACCGTGGAGATCGGAGGGATCTTTACCCTGTGGTTTGACGGAGAGGGAAACCTGCAGTTTGAGACGGACGCCGTGGACGCGGACGCGATGTATGACGAGATCGGCGGCGCGCTGAGGATCAAACAGCTGCAGCAGGAGAAGCGCGAGCTTCTGGAATCCCTGGAGCTGTATTACAGAGTTTTCTTCCTGGGCGAAGAGATTTCGGAGGAAGAAGGAGAAGCCGGCAGATATTCGCAGCAGGAAAACGGCGGCCTGGAGAAAGAAGCGAAGGGCGAAGCCTGTAAAGAAGCGAATGATCCGGCGGAAGAAGGAGAAGACAGCGTATGAAAGCGCTGAAGATAGGAAACGTGACGATTGACTGTCCGATTGCGCTGGCGCCCATGGCGGGAGTGACGGATCTGCCGTTCCGCCTGCTGTGCAGAGAGATGGGCGTGGGCCTTCTGAGCATGGAGATGGTCAGCGCCAAGGCAATCCTGTACAAAAACAAAAATACGGAATCACTGATGGAGATTGCTCCGGGAGAGAATCCCATCGCGCTGCAGCTGTTTGGCAGCGACCCGCAGATCCTCGGGGAGATCGCCGCGGCGATCCAGCAGCGGCCTTTTGACCTGCTGGATTTCAACATGGGATGTCCGGTGCCGAAAATCGTCAACAACCGGGAAGGATCGTGGCTGATGCGGGAGCCGTCTCTGGTGCGGGAGATCGCCTCCAGCCTGGTGCGGGCGTCCGGAAAGCCTGTGACGGTGAAGATCCGCAAAGGCTTCGACGAAGACCATGTGAACGCGGTGGAGATCGCGAAGATTCTTGAGGACTGCGGCGTAGCGGCCGTGACAGTCCACGGACGGACGAGAGAGCAGTATTATTCCGGCAAGGCCGACTGGGAGATTATTCGAAAGGTGAAGGAGGCCGTGTCCATTCCTGTGATTGGAAACGGAGATGTGAAAAGCGCGAAGGACGCGGTGAAGATGATGCGGGAGACCGGCTGCGACGGCGTGATGATCGGACGCGCGGCCCAGGGGAATCCATGGATTTTCCGTGAGGTGCGCCACTATCTGGAGACAGGACAGGAGCTGCCGCGGCCGTCTGGCGACGAGGTGAAGGAAATGATCCTGCGCCATGCCCGCCTGCAGGCGGAGTACAAAGGCACCGAGGTGGGAATGAGAGAAATGCGCAAGCATGTGGCATGGTACACCACAGGGTTTCCCCATTCCGCAAAGCTGCGCGCTGAGGTGAACGCTGTGACCACATTGGAGGAGCTTGGGGAGCTTTTACAAAAATGGCCGGCAGAGCGCAGAGAACTGCAGGAATATGCGGTCTGAGGCGATACGCATAGCCAAACATTGTAACAGTTCAGCGTTGCTGAACGATTACACGCTTCGGGATGCACAGAAACTGCATTTCATGCAGTTTCGCGCTGCAAGCCTCGGGATTTTCGCGCATCCTGTGCGAAAACACCTCGCGGGATAATGAAAGGCTGAACTGTTACCAAACATTTACAAATCATTCATATTACGAAGGAAATCGGGGTATAGCATAAGATGAAGATCAAAGAGATTTTTGCGCCGTCGGATATGACGGAGGGAAAACCGTGGGAGAAGATCGTTGTGTTTACGATCCCCATGCTGTTGGGAAATATTGCCCAGCAGCTTTATAATACGGTGGACAGTATCGTGGTGGGAAAATATGTAGGTGACAATGCGCTGGCGGCAGTTGGAAGCGCCAGTCCCATCCTGAACCTGCTTATGGTGCTTTTTGTCGGCATTTCGGTGGGAGCCGGCGTCATGGTCTCCCAGTATTACGGAGCCAAGGACCGGGAGGAGTTGTCCCATACCATCGGAAACTGTATCACGCTGACAGCTGTCGCTTCGATCATCATTATGATCGCCGGAACGCTGTGCGCGCGGCCGCTGCTGGAACTTCTGAAAACGCCGGACAGTATTATTGACTGGTGTACGTCTTATCTGGTGATCCTGATGCTTGGTTCGTCAGGGATCGCTTACTACAACATTTTGTGCGGCGTGCTGCGGGGACTGGGAGACTCGATATCCGCGCTGGTATATCTGCTGATCGCCACGGTCATCAACATTGTGCTGGACGTGGCGTTTGTGGCAGGGTTCCATATGGGCGTTGCAGGCGTGGCGCTGGCCACGGTGATTGCTCAGATCACTTCCGCCGTTATGTGTATGATCAAACTGAAGAAAATGTCGAATATTTTTGACCTGAAACCCAGATACTTAAAGCCAAGCGCCGGACATTCCATCAACATTATCCGCCTAGGCCTGCCGTCGGGTCTGACGCAGGCGATCTTTTCCATGGCGATGGTTGTGGTGCAGTCCCTGACCAACAGCTTCGGCGAGATAGTGATCGCGGCGAACGTTATCATCATGCGTGTGGATGGGTTTGCCATGATGCCCAACTTCTCGTTCGGAACGGCGCTTACGACTTACGCGGGACAGAACGTCGGCGCGAAACGTTACGACCGGGTAGAGCAGGGAGCGAAACAGGGAACGCTGCTGGCGGTGGGCGTATCGACGGTCATCACCGGACTGATCGTGCTGTTCGGACGTCATCTGATGGCGATCTTCACCAATACAGGAGAACTGGTGACACTGAGCGCGGATATGATGAAGATCCTTGCCGTCGGCTATATTGCCATGGCGGTGACACAAAGTCTTTCCGGCGTTATGCGCGGCGCCGGCGATACGATGACGCCTATGTGGATCTCTCTGATCACCACAGTGGTGATCCGCGTGCCGCTGGCGTACGGGATCTCCTGGCTGACCCGCTCGGCGGAGCTGCCCAACGGACGGTATGAATGTATCTGGATCTCGCTGCTGGCCTCCTGGCTGCTGGGCGCGCTGATCACGGCAATCTGTTACCGCGCCGGAAGGTGGAAAAAGAAAGGGATCCGTATGAAAATGGATTCTTGACAAGGCGGAGCGTTTCCTTTATACTACTGTAATTGTTAGGATAGGCGCAGTCTGTCCTTGTATGATAAAAAATAGCTACAAAAGATAGATATTAAAGGAAAGGAAAGGGTAGAAATGGCAGAAAAGAAAAATATTCTTACCTATGCAGGACTCCAGAAACTGGAGGAAGAACTTCATGATCTGAAGGTAAACCGCCGGAAAGAGGTTGCCGAAAAGATTAAGGAAGCGAGAGAACAGGGAGACCTGTCCGAGAACGCAGAGTACGACGCGGCCAAGGATGAGCAGAGAGACATCGAGGCGCGCATTGAGGAGATTGAAAAAATCCTGAAAAACGCGGAGGTTGTCGTTGAGGATGAGGTGGACTCCGACAGGATCAACGTGGGATGTAAGGTAGACGTTTATGACGTGGAGTTTGAAGAGGAGATCGAGTTCCAGATCGTAGGATCCACCGAGGCCAACAGCCTGGAAGGAAAAATCTCCAACGAGTCTCCGGTGGGAAAAGCGCTGATCGGCGCTCATATCGGCGACGTTGTGGAAGTGGAAGCGCCAAACGGCGTTATGCAGTACAAGGTACTGAAGATTCAGAGAAATATTTAAGACAGAAAGCCCGTCCGGCTGCCGGATGGGTATGCAGGTATGATTGTACGACCCGCTGCCCGCGGGAATCAAAAACCCCGCTGCAAGCGGCGGGGTTTTTGATCCTCGCGGCAGTCGCCAAATAGCCATGCAAGCATGGCTACTTGGCTCGTTGCTCGCGGGAATATAAGAAAAGGGAGTGAGAAAGATTGGCACAGCAGAAGCAGACACAGGAACAGGATATTAATCAGTTATTGAAGGTGCGCCGGGATAAACTGAAGGAGCTTCAGGAGAACGGAAAGGACCCGTTCATCATCACCAAATATGATGTGACACATCACAGTCAGGAGATCAAAGACAAATATGAGGAGCTGGAAGACAAAGAAGTCACTGTGGCGGGACGTATGATGTCCAAGCGCGTGATGGGGAAAGCTTCTTTCTGCAACGTACAGGACCTTCAGGGCGGCATCCAGTGCTATGTGGCCCGCGACAACATCGGCGAGGAAGCCTACAAGGATTTCAAGAAAATGGATATCGGCGATGTGATCGGTGTAAAGGGAACTGTATTTACCACCAAAACCGGCGAAATTTCTATCCACGTCACCGGTCTGACACTGCTCAGCAAGAGCCTTCAGATCCTCCCGGAGAAGTTCCACGGCCTGACCAATACAGATCTGCGTTACCGTCAGAGATATGTGGACCTGATCATGAATCCGGAAGTAAAGGATACATTTGTCAAGCGCTCGAAGATTATCAGCGCCATCCGCAAATACCTGGACGGCCAGGGATTTATGGAGGTGGAGACGCCAATGCTGGTGTCCAACGCCGGCGGCGCGGCGGCCCGCCCCTTCGAGACACACTTCAATGCGCTCAATGAAGATCTGAAGCTCCGCATTTCCCTGGAGCTTTATCTGAAGCGTCTGATCGTCGGAGGCCTGGAGCGGGTTTACGAGATTGGCCGCGTGTTCCGCAACGAAGGTCTGGATACAAGACACAATCCGGAGTTTACGCTGATGGAGCTGTACCAGGCATACACGGACTATAACGGAATGATGGACCTGACAGAAAACCTGTACCGCCATGTGGCGCAGGAGGTGCTGGGAACCACAACGATTGTCTATAACGGAATCGAGATGGATCTGGGCAAGCCGTTCGAGCGCATCACCATGGTGGACGCCGTGAAGAAATATTCCGGCGTGGACTGGAACCAGGTGGAAACGCTGGAGCAGGCCAGAGCGCTGGCGAAAGAGCATCACATTGCGTTCGAGGAGAGACACAAGAAGGGCGATATCCTGAACCTGTTCTTCGAGGAATCTGTGGAGGAGCATCTGGTTCAGCCGACCTTCGTTATGGATCACCCCATCGAGATTTCTCCGCTGACCAAGAAGAAACCGGAAAATCCGGAATATGTGGAGCGGTTCGAGTTCTTTATGAACGGCTGGGAGATGGCCAACGCTTACTCCGAGCTGAATGACCCCATCGATCAGAGAGAGCGTTTTCGTGCCCAGGAGGAGCAGTTCGCTCAGGGCGACAAGGAGGCCAACCATACCGATGAGGACTTCCTGAACGCGCTGGAGATCGGTATGCCGCCCACTGGCGGTATCGGATTCGGCATTGACCGGATGTGTATGCTGCTGACGGACAGCGCAGCGATCAGAGATGTGCTGCTGTTTCCCACCCTTAAATCTCAGGGCGCGGTAAAAAATGAGGCGAACAATGCGGTACAGGCTGCTGCTGTGAAAAACACGGACGGAACAACCGCGGCGCCTGCAGACACTTGCGCACAGAGCAGCTCCTGCCAGAAAATTGATTTCTCCAACGTAAAGATCGAGCCGTTGTTTGAGGAGATGGTTGACTTCGATACGTTCAGCAAGTCTGATTTCCGTGCGGTGAAGGTAAAAGAGTGTGTGGCGGTACCGAAGTCCAAGAAACTGCTGCAGTTTACCCTGGATGACGGGACGGGTACAGATCGCACTATTTTAAGCGGTATCCATGAGTATTACGAGCCGGAAGAGCTGGTTGGAAAAACGTGTATCGCCATTGTGAATCTTCCGCCGAGAAAAATGATGGGAATTGATTCCTGCGGTATGCTGATTTCCGCAGTGCATGAGGAAGACGGCAAGGAAGGCCTGAATCTTCTGATGGTGGACGACAGGATTCCGGCAGGTGCGAAGCTGTATTAAGATTACCGTTTAGAAGAAAAATCGCATAATTCGGAGTGTCCGCAGGAAAACAAGTACGAGAGAGGTATTGGTTTTCCTGCGGATACGACAATGACAAAATCGGGAGTGCGTACGCACGGCAACTGCGCAGCAGTTGGTTTGTCTTATCACCCTTTGAGAGAGGAACAATCCTCTTTCAAAGGGATTTTTTGCGTTAAGGTACGTTCCAGCGGAACGGCGAAGGAGGTTGGAAGAATTTTGGAAGATAAGTTGTAGAGCTGTATGTGAGACCCGTATGTACAGTTCAATGGGAAGGCCGGGAAAGATAATATGAGTTTCAAAATCAGTTTCAAACAGGTTTCTCCTAAACTGTAATTTGTTAGATGATGAAATAGAAAAATTATGAGAAAGTGTACTTGTAAAAGAGAATGTTTATTGTTACTATTCACAGCAGCCTCAAACTCTTGCTGTTTGCAGTGTGAGAGCATGATTCAGGTGTGAGCGGGTCCCGGTCGCAAAGTAGAATTTCATTGGAGCCGCGAAGTTACTGTGAACAGTAAATATCTATCTCATCAGAGAGGAGGAATGTTTCATATGTTGAAAGCAAAAGCGCTTTGTGCGGTGGATGGCAATGCGGTACTGGAGACCAGACCACTGATTTCGGCAGCGGAAGCTCCGGCTCCTGCAACGGATACCCATGGTAATGGTCTTTATGACCTGATCGGCGGTATGCAGAACATTGTGATCGAGTCGGTTGGCAGTGATAAAAAGATACCGGAAGCGGTCGGACAACTGGCGGTCAGAATGATGAAGTACAATGATCTCATCAAAGATCTTCTGCATGAGCTTCGGCAGCTTTATATCCGCGGACAGAAAGAGTTTCGTCTGCCGCTGGCAGGAAGGAGCGATGCGCAGAAGAAACAGATTGTTTCTCTGTTTCAGGACATGGCCGGACTGGTCAGCAATGTCCGTTATTTTTCAGAATTTCAGACACTCAACGGTTCACTGGTTGTTATGCCAAAGGCTCAGATGTTTCTGACAGGTCAATACCTGGAGCTGGCGGTTTATCAGACTATTAAGGATGTACTTCAGGAACTGTCGGTGAAGTATAGCGCGGAGTATGATATTTACCGGAATGTCCGTGTGGCAGACAGGGAAGGAAAGCTGAAGAATGAGTTCGACATAGCCTTTCAGTTCAATGGAATCTGGTACATTGTGGAATGCAAGAGCGGCAAATGCTTCTCGGACTGGGGCGGGTTTGCTGAGTTGGGAGTGGCCTATAACATCGTTCCGGACCGTCTGCTTCTGGTGGATTCTTACATCTCCGACAGCAAGGCGGAATGTATCGAGTACTTCTGCGACTACTATGTATGTAATCTGTCGGCGAATACCCTTCAGGAGAAGGTAACAAAGATGGTCTGCAATGACATCGCAGCATGAAAGGAGCGTGTCATATATGAAGAAAAAAGAGAGATTCAACGACGCTGTAAATTATAGCAACAGAGCATTTGACTCTGGATTCAGAGCGGATCATATACCGGATACTCCGGTATATGCGACTCACGATGGGGAAGAGGTCTTCATGACGGTACTCCCTTATAATGGTACACCGGTGAGCGAGATTGAAAAGTCCTTCGATGAAGTAGACTTTGCAGTGATCGAGGAAATGGGACGCAGCAAATATTTGAGTTCTTTGCAGGCATATCAGTTTGTCAGATTTCGCGGTCTTACCGTCCAGCGTCAGGGTATCCGCAACCGTCTGGACAAGATGATGAGACTGAGACTGATTCGGGAGTATGAGCTGAAGGCACCGGAAGCGGACAGAGGACTGAAAATCTATGACCTGGATCATAAGGGATTCCAGATCGCCCGCCGCAGAGGCGTGATCTTTCATAAGGGCAATCAATATCTCAGTAATACAAAGAAGCAGGACCTGGATCAGTTCGATGTCTCGGAGGATATCAAGCGTATTCTCGTTGGCAATATGATCGTTCTCGGCAGTTTGATGAATGGCGCGGCCTGTGAACGCTTTGGCATTATGGAGACTATGCGTCCGAATCAGGAACTGCCGATCACAGACGGCTGTATCCTCAGGACCGCCGCCAATATTCAGATTGATGAGGAATCGCTCCTTCTGTATGAGGTGGTCAGGTCTACGCCGCGCGGGATGCGTAAGCTGGCAGACAAGGTGAACCGTTATTATACCTTGATCAGTGACAGTCGCTATCATGAAAACAACTACTACGGATACAAGGCGATACCGCAGCTTGTCCTCTGTGGCGAGAGCTATGAGCACTGCGTAAAGATTGATCAGTATCTTCGCGGCAAGGGATTGATCAGCGAGGCGGACAGCCTGCTATATACCGAGGATCTGTTCTATGTTCAGCAGACATTACAGACCTTATACGAACTGGATGAGGCGGGAACTCGTACCTGGTACAGTCTGCCAAAACGACAGATGGCTGCAGATATGGAATGGAGCGCATAGGAAGCCGTTGAGATGGGGCTTGTGGTTGGAATCTGAAAAGACGGTGCTGTTTATAACAACAAGCCCCGTGAACGCTTCTCTGAACAGATTTTAGCGAAATAAAGGAAAAATACGTACAGATATATCTTTGTGTGCATATACGCCTGTAAAGTGCCGGTAACTATCCAGCTTGCTGGATAGTTACCGGTAATGTTCTGCCCATTGATCCAGGCTATCAGATATTATGTTGCTACGGCATTAGAAGCTAAAAGCAGGAATTGCTCAATATCGTTTTCTGTTTTATGGCAAATAGCAGAGATTTCTTTTACAGATACACCTTGCTTATATAATTGAAGAATCTGGATGGAATCCTGGAAACCTTCTTTCCGCCCCTCTAACCGTCCTTCCTGTCTCCCCTGCAGCTGCCCATCACGAAATCCCGCTTCCCGATAACTCTGCACCTGCGAATTAAAATCCCGGATGGCTTTCTGCCGCGCTTCATATGCCAGGCGTTTCTTTTCGTCCGCGCTCAGACGGATCAGTTCCTGGTAAGCTATTTCCACGTGTTTATCTGTTTTCGCCATATGCTCAAACTCCTTTCTGTTTTTGCAGTGAAAAAATCGCATCCATCGCAGAAGCACAGGTTCCGACGGTGTTTCTGACGGAAGCTTTGTCAGTTCAAGAAACTGGATCTCCAGCAGTTCGGAAAAAAGGATCTTTTTCTCGTCATCGAAAAGATGGATCGTATGACAGCAGTCTTCATCGTCGAACCAGGAAAAGTTGAGGATGCTGACATGAATACATTTTTTGAGGCTGTCGTAAGGGTCGCCTTCTTTGAGCTGTTCGGTAAACATTTTGCCAAGGTAAAATAAAACCCTCGCATCCCAATATTCGTAAAACAGCATCTGCATTTCCAGGTTCATCCGCCGGCCGTCGAGCATCCGCACATGGACATCCAGGATTCCCAGCTTGTCGTCGGCATAGTGGCGGGGAAGGTCTGTGGGGAGAAGTTCCGTCTCCGGCACTTCGGAGGGCGGGCAGTCGAGCAGCGCGGCGATAAAGGCGGTGCGAACTTCCGGATTCTTCATCAATTCCTTGAAACAGAAATCTACGGTGGGAAGCATGATGAAGTCGTCGTTGGTATCGTTCAAATAGTTTCTCCTTTCTGTAAGGCAGGGCAGAGGGTGCTTGAAGTGGGGATTTGTCGAACGCTGTATGAAAGAATCAAGAAACGCTCTGCGCTTGAACAAACATACAGAAAAGAGTACACTTATATATCAATATTGTATCACAGAGTGGAAAAGTATGAAAGCAATTTTCTGTATGTTCTATTAATAGTAAGTAATCATAAAAATGGATAATTTCGGCGGAACGCCGGATGAAAAGGGAAAGGACGAACATCCTTTCGATTTCTATGGATTCAGTATAGCACATCCGTGGGACAAAGAGGTATAAAATTTTCATAAAAATGTAACTGTCTGATGGAACAGAATAGAGCAGAACCCAACAGAACAGAACGGAGCAGAACAGAACCCAACAGAACCCGGAACCGTACTCAACTGTATCATTTCTCCCTGAATACCAATTCCCCTCCTTATGAAAATCCAGGACACAACCGATCGTTCTCTGATTTCCCCGCTGGAAATCTCCCTATCCTTCTGTGAAAAACCAAAAATCAGCTTATGGCGCTCGAACCTCACCGCCCCAAATCCCCTATCCGCCCACGAAAATCAAGGAAACCAGCCTTTCGCACCCTGTCAGCCCCTCGGAATTTGAAAAAAAGTTACGTCCCGCAGAAAAAAGAAAGAAATGTAACGCATGGTGTTAATGGTGTAACGTGTAGAATGAGAACTATCAAGGCGGGGGACCGCCGGAGAGGCAGGATGGTTTGAGCAGGTGGCAGAGCAAGGGTACTATTACGAAACGTCAAATCTGATCGTGATTTGCGTAGACAGAGAAAAAAATGAAGATTACAGCGGCCGTCTGTACGATTGCTGCAGCGGCGAACCGGTAGGGTTTGAGAATGTTCTGCAGATGATCAAACGGATGGAGGAACTTTACGACGTGCTCGACTATCCGCAGGCATCCACAGTGGGGCGCTGTTTTATTGAAAAGAGAAAGCGGATTCGACGGGAGGTGACAAGGGTGACAGACAGAACGCGGATATTAAGACAGAAGGGAGATCTTGGAACCTTTGTCGTCAGAGTGCAGTACCGTCAGAATGCCACATGGCAGGGGCAGGTTACCTGGGCGGAACGACAGGAGACCCAGTCGTTTCGAAGCGCGCTGGAATTGCTGAAGCTGATCGACAACGCGCTGGATGCGGAAGAAGACAACGTAAACGATGACATAGATGTCAGCAGCCATAGAGCGGAAGCGGAGATTCCGCGGTGCGTCGGTGAATATGAGGCGGGCGGCGGTTCTCTGGCGGCAGGCGGAGACAAAAAGTGAGCGCCGGGAAGGCAGCAGAAGGAGGGAAACCATGAAAAGTAAAATAAAGAGGAGAATGTTGGCGCTTGTGCTTTGCATGGTGATCGTGCTGAGCAACAGCAGTTTCATTTTTGCATCGGGTGGCGGCGGCGAAGTTGTTTCGCAGGAAGACGGCCAGCAGACGCAGGATTCTCAGAATGGAGAGGACGCGAGCGGCATAGCGGCTCAGGCGGAGACGAAAGCTGCCGACGCAACGCCGACGCCCACATCGGACGCGACGCCGGAACCGACGCCGACGGCAACGCCGGAACCCACACCAACTGCGGCACCGGAACCGACACCAACAGCGGCACCGGAACCGACGCCTACCACGACACCGGAACCGACACCGGCCGAGACTTCGGAGCCGACAACCACGCCGGAGCCGACGACAGAACCGCAGGTGACCGAGCAGCCGACCACACAGCCGTCCGGAGAGAATGATCCGGCACCGTCGCCGACCGCCGGACCGGAAAACGACGGGCAGACAACACCGGCTGATCCGGAGAACGGGAACGGACAGAACGGCAACGGAGGCAGCGGCATCGGAACGGCGCTGGTTCCCACAGAGACTCCGGCGAAATCCAATGAGGCAGTGGAGCTGAAAAAGGAATTTAAGGATTCCAACGGAAAAGTCACAGCAACTGTTACCGCGAAGATTCCGGCGGGAGCGTTCGAAGCGGACGCGTCGGAGATCACAATGGAAGTAAAAACGCCGAAGCAGGCGGATGTCAAACATCTGACCAAGATGATGGAAGAAAGTCTTCCGGAACATCATATGCTCGGTGATTACATACTGTATGACATTCAGTTTAAGGTAAACGGAACGGCGGCGGAAGCGCGGCAGCCGATCGTCATTACTTTTGAAGGAAACGGAATTTCCGTGAAGGATGTGAAACGGGCCAACGTATTCCGCTTTGACGCGGCTGACCCGGAGGTGGAAGGCGACAAGGATGAACTGGTTGCCATTACGCAGAAAAGCGATATGCTCGAGTATCTTCAGAATTCCGGTCAGAGTACGGAGAACATCGACGACTACGATCTGTCCGAGATCAGCCTGAAGGAAGACGGAACCTCCGACAAAATCCAGATGGAGGGAAGAACCTCCACCATCTACGGATGCTACGTTGTATATGAGCCGGTGCAGGTACTGACTTATGAGGATGAGCAGGTAGTTGTGACCGTCAGCGCGCAGGAGAATGGGGTCATCCCGGCGAACGCGGAGCTGAAGGTTGTGCCGATCACCGCGGAAGATGCCGAGACGAAAGAGCAGTATGCGGAGGTGGAGAAAAAGCTGCAGGAGAAGGCGGAGGAAGAAGCGTATGATATCGCCGGATTCCTGGCATATGATATTACTTTTGTGGATCCGGATGGAAACGAGACAGAACCGGGGGGCGAGGTAAAGGTTTCTATCGACTACAAAGAAGCGGCTATTCCGGAGAGTATTTCCGAAGAAG
>JAGHIA010000107.1 GCA_017887445.1 Fusicatenibacter sp. | reverse complement strand
GTACAGGATACTCTCGGTAAGAGTTGTCTTACCAGCATCGATATGTGCCATAATACCAATGTTTATGGTTCTCTGTAATGTATATTATCTTCCAGCCAACGGATTTTCCTCCTTTAGAATCTGTAATGAGCAAATGCCTTGTTAGCCTCTGCCATCTTATGCATATCTTCTTTTCTCTTCACAGCCGCACCGGTGTTGTTGGATGCGTCCATGATCTCGTTCGCCAGTCTGTCTTCCATGGTCTTCTCGCCTCTCTTGCGGGAGAACATGGTCAGCCAGCGGAGCGCCAGAGCCTGACGTCTGTCCGGTCTTACCTCGATGGGTACCTGATAGGTAGCGCCGCCGATACGTCTTGCTTTTACCTCAAGAACCGGCATGATATTGTTCATTGCTTCTTCAAATACTTCTACTGCTGGCTTACCAGTCTTAGCTTCTACTTTAGCAAATGCTCCGTATACAATTTTCTGGGCAACGCCTTTCTTTCCATCAAGCATGATGTTGTTGATCAGCTTGGTTACCACTTTGTTATTGTATAACGGATCTGCTAAAACATCTCTTTTCTGAGTATGTCCTTTACGTGGCACGTTACTTCCCTCCTTAATCATTCTTCGATTAAATCATCGGTACTCACACTTAACTGCAGTATGTCCGTACGAGTAAATTCCTCTATAGGCCCGCAGCCGTCTGGGGATTATGGAATGACCGTACAACATAGTTTTGGTGATCCTGGATCATCGAATAAATTTATTTATTTCTTTTTCGGTCTCTTTGCTCCGTATTTGGAACGAGCCTGTTTTCTGTTAGCAACGCCTGCTGTATCCAGAGTACCGCGGATGATGTGGTAACGGGTACCAGGAAGGTCTTTTACCCTTCCTCCACGGATCAGAACAACGCTGTGCTCCTGAAGGTTATGTCCCTCTCCCGGAATGTAGCTTGTTACTTCGATACCGTTGGACAGACGAACTCTGGCGATCTTACGAAGAGCTGAGTTAGGCTTTTTCGGTGTAGCGGTCTTTACGGCTGTACACACGCCTCTCTTCTGAGGAGAAGACATATCGCTTGTTTTCTTTCTCAGAGAATTGTAGCTTTTCTGAAGTGCCGGGGCAGTAGACTTCTTTACGGATGTCTGACGGCCTTTTCTTACTAACTGGTTAAATGTTGGCATTCCATTTCACCTCCTGATTGATTTCTCCAAATTGGTTTTGGTTTTTACGGCTGCTATTATTTTTTGAAAATTTGTGCGCACAAAAATAACTGCATTTTCATGCACGCTCGTTCATTATAACTGGGGACATTTTCAAAGTCAAGGGGTTTTTTGTTTTTTTTGAGCAGGCGGACGAAAGAAGGGCGGGGACGGCGGCATGGGAGCGCGGCGGGCGGCTGTGGGGCGCGGAAAATCTAAATGTCCCGGCGGCGTTCCGGGCGGGGACCGGCGCAATTCACCAGGAAATCTTTATGATTTCCCGGTTCAGTGCGCCTCAGGATCAGTGCTGGCAGCACTGATCCTGCCCCGTCCGGAACGCCGCCGGGACATTAAGATTTTCTCGCGCCCCCACAGATGCCCGCCGCGCTCCCATGCCGCCGTCCCCACCCTTCTTTCTGTTTGCCTGGCTGCGGGTGGACGTGATTGTTGCGGTTTGTAAGTCATTTCATGGGACTGAAAGTTCAAAAGAATGAGAGGGTGGACTGCCTGCGGGTGGGAGGGATTAGTTGTATAGCTGCAGCAGCAAGGAAATTATAGTTTCTTTGGGTTCTGTCATGCCGGTTTTTATCCAGGCGGAAAGGACGCCGCCGCTGCCCTGGGCGTAGTATTGGTAGGCCATTTGGCGCTGGCGTGGGGTCAGGTTGGGGTATTTTCGGTCGAAGATGGGGGACACGGCTTCGTAGCAGTGTTGGAAGATTTTGGCGTGGAGCGTTGGGTCTCCGTTTTCGGAGGCCAGGGTCAGATAGATCTGACCGAAGGTTTCGATTCCGGTCAGGATCTCGTCTAGGTAGGTTTCCATGTCCCTGAAATCTGTATGGGCAAGGTTTTCCTGGAGTTTTTTCAGTACGTCTGTCTCCAGTTTTTCCAGTACGTCCAGTGGGTCAGTGTAGTATTTATAGAAGGTTGAGCGGTTGATCTGGCTCATGGCGCAGATTTCTTTTACGGTGATCCGGCTTACGGGTTTTTGCCGCAGCAGGCGGAGAAAGTTTCCGCGGATGGCTTTTGTTGTGGCCTGGACGCGTGCGTCGTTTAAATTCATAGGCTCCTCCTGGGGATTCTCTGTTTGAGTTCAAGAGCAAAAGCGGTGCGCCTGTTTTTGACCTTGACCTCCTGTTTTTTCAGATAAGCAGTAACCGTTCAGCCAGCTGAACGGTTACGATAAGCAACACTTTTTGATGGATTGATGATTGTACGGCTACTATACACCTGATTATAATATAGACAGGAAAATTAATCAACATATGTTGCTTATCTTTTGGACAGATAACGTGATTATCCGTAACCGTTCAGCCTGCAACTATCCCGCGAGGTGTTTTCGCGCAGAATGTGCGAAAATCCCCAGGCCAGCAGCGCGAAACTGCAGGAAAGCAGTTTCTGTGCGTCGCGAAGCGTGTGACAGTTCAGCTACGCTGAACTGTTACTATTATTCATCTGGCAGTATCGGTTTTGAGATCGGGAGGTGTTATTATGAAACGGGATTTGCTGGACCGCAGGTGTTTTGATTCTCTGATCCGCACGGATTCGGTGGGAACAGCCGAGCGTTGGCTGGGGTATTTTCTTGGACCGTTCAGTGTGGTGCTGATGAACAGTATCCTGAACAATTATCTCAATGTCTATTATACGGACGCGGCGGGGTTGGGGGAACTTTGGGACGGATGGTTTCTGAGTGTTTTTCCTATTGCCGTCAAGCTGCTGGATGCCCTGACTTTTGTGCTGATGGGCGTGGTGGTGGACCGTTTTTCTTCCCGGCAGGGGAAGGCGCGGCCGTGGATCCTTTTTTCCGCGCCGCTGCTGAGCGTGAGTATGATCCTGCTTTTTGCGGTCCCCTCCGGACATTCGCTGGCCGCCGCCCTGTGGATCTTTTTCAGTTATAATCTGTTTTATTCCGTGGCTTACACGGCCTATAATACCAGCCATACGCTGATGGTCCCGCTCTCTACCCGCAATGCCGCACAGCGGAGCCGTCTGTCGGTCATGACCAACGCCCAGGGTATGCTGTCGGGAACAATCGTGGCGGTGCTTTTTCCTGCTTCTTTCGTTCCCTTCATGGGGGTAGACCAGAAAAAGTGGATCATGGTCATGACCGTCATCGCGCTGGGCGCTTTGCCTTTTATCCTTATGGAATATTATTTTACCCGGGAGCGGGTGACCGAGCAAAGCCGCGCGGAAACTCTGGCGCCATCGAGTGTCCTGTCACAGGAGCAAACGCCAAGCCGGGCACTGGCAAAGCGAAATACAAACAACGGACGCGCAGAAAAGCAATCGCTGAAAGCACAGCTGCAGTTATGTCTCAGAAGCAGGCGCTGGACGGCGCTGATGCTCTACCTGACGCTTTCTCAGCTTACCGCCTGCCTTTCCCAGAGCGCTGTCTTTTATTACTGCAACTGGGTGCTGGGAAGCTACAACGATGGGCACACGCAGGCACTGTACTATGTTGTCGGCAGCTTCGCGCAGGGGCCGGGACTGCTGCTGTGCCGGCCGGTGTGCAGAAGGCTGGGCCGGGAAAATGCCATGGCCGGAGGCTTTCTTCTGGCTGCCGCGGGCACGGTTCTCTGTCTGTGGAATCCAAAAAGTCTTTTTCCTGTGCTTGCCGGACAGATCATCCGCTCCATCGGGGTCATTCCTTCCACTTATATGATCACCGCCATGCTGGCGGATGCGCTGGACGATGTGGAAGAGAAGACAGGCCTGCGCTGCGACGGATTTTCTTCCTCCGTCTACAATACTATTTTCACGCTGACTGGCGGCCTGGCGCTGTGCATCCTGAATTTTGGTCTGATGCGCTGCGGTTATGAGGCCCCTTTGGCTGATAAAATCCCTGTACAGAACTCTGCAGTCCAGTCGTTTCTTGTCTTTGCGGCCATTGGATGCCAGACGCTGGCGTACCCTGTCCTGGCTGCGCTGCTGCAATGGAGCAAACGCGGCAGCAAAAGTACAGATACAAAAATCCCTGAATAGCCTTTCGCTTATTCAGGGATTTCTCTGTAAGGACATTTCGCGCACAGAGCCGGCGGTTTGTTGGTCTCGGCGTTGCACCATTTCAGGCGTTCGGCCTGCACCTCGCACTGGCCGCACCAGGCGTACATGTTCACATTGCCAAGCTCCAGCTGGCGAAATGTGTAGGAATCGTCCTTGTTGATATAATACTTCTGTCTTCTGCTGATTTCTCCCGTGTGCTCCCGCAGCCAGCGTTCCTGGGCGGGAGTCAGCGTGTGTCCGTGGGAACAGAGTACATAATCCAGGTCCGGGCGAAGACTCTCCTTCGCCAGGGGATTGCGAAACTCTATAAACGCAATGTAGCCGAGACGAAGCAACTCCTGGATCGGCTCCAGAACATCCTTTCCCGCGTGGAGAATCCTGCGCGCTGTCTCCGCATGGTAGGTTTCTTCTTTTGGATAGAACACCCCTTCCGGCGACAAAAAACCATCTGCCATTGTTTCTCCCTCCGCGTTGCTCCTTTTACTTCTTTTTGCCCAGGTTCTCGCCTTCCTTCGCCCGGTCGATGACCTGCTGGCGGAAGTTAATGACCTGATGCTCATATTCTTCCTCCATAAAGCGGGAAGTGATCAGAAAATCTGCCGTCGCCTTATTGTTGGCGATGGGAATATCATACACCTGAGCGATACGAAGCAGCGCCTTCACGTCGGGGTCGTGGGGCTGCGCCTCCAGAGGATCGGAAAAGAATACGACAAAATTAATCGTACCCTCCACGATCTTCGCGCCGATCTGCTGGTCGCCGCCCAGAGGGCCGCTGTTGTAGCCTTTTACCGGAAGGCCGGTGGCCTCTGTGATCATTCGGGCCGTAGTGCCGGTCCCGCACAGAAAATGTTTCATCAAAAGGTCCTTGTGCTCCTCGCACCAGTGGATCATTTCCTGCTTTTTCCCGTCATGAGCGATCAGCGCAATGCTCTTTTGCTTTCCTATTGTAAAACTGATACGTTCACTGCTCATAAGATTTCCTCCCTGAAGGTCAGTGCGTGTTTGAAAACCGCTTCGCGATCAATATTCCTGAACGTATGCCGCAACCTGCTTGTCCCAGATCTGGATATGGTTCAGAAGCCATTCCACAACGTTTTTCTTTACCGCTTCCACAAAAGCTTCTGTGGGGCCTTCCTCTTCCTCCAGCATGTTTCTCAGGTCTTCTACTGCCTGAACGAATTTCGCGTGCTGCTCCTTATGGGCCTGAAGCAGCGGGTACTGATGGGACTCCTGGAGTTTTTCCTCGTCCCCGAAATGGAACTCTGTGTAATCCATCAGGAAATCCAGTGTCTGCACCGCGACGTTTTTCTCTTTGCCCGGCAGACATTCCTCTGTCAGCTTGTTGACTCTGGCGATCAGCTCTTTGTGCTGTTCGTCGATCTCCTGATTTCCTGTCTCAAGATATTTGTCAAATGTGATACTCATGATCTTTCTTCCTCCTTGTGCGGCCCGGTAACGGTTCAGCCAGCTGAACCGTTACGCGGGCCAGAACATGCCGTCTTATTCTTCCGGCTGGAACTCTTCCTTGCCTACGCCGCAGATAGGACATACCCAGTCTTCCGGAAGATCCTCAAAAGCTGTTCCCGGCTCGATTCCGTTATCCGGATCGCCGATTTCCGGATCGTATACATATCCACATGGTTCGCAAACGTATTTCTTCATTTTGTTCTTTCCTTTCTCCTGATAGATTTTTGCCTTCTGTTTCCCGCCGGAAGTGCCGGGAGAACCACGGCAAATATTAGGTTTTCAGCCTTTCTCCGGCTGCTTGTCTTCATTATAGCAGATTGACTGTCAGATTACAATTTAAGTTTCTGTTTCACGGTGGGATATCGTTCCAGGTCTGTGTGGGGCAGCGCCTGGGCGGCGGTCATCATCCGGAGAAAATCATCCACAGCTGCGAACTGTACATATTCCATTTTCTCCAGAATCTCTTTGATCCGCTGTCCGGCCTGACGGTGCAAAAGCCAGTACTGAGCGCCTTCCAGCGACGCGTTGCCCTCGCTGACGATCCGCTGCCGTTCTATATCCGGATACAGGCCGACGGCTACGGCGGATTCTTTGTCCAGAAAGGTGCCGAACGCGCCGGCCACATGGAATTTCCCGATATGGTCCATGGACAGTCCAACCTGCCCCATCAGATATTCCACCATCGTATGGGCGGCGGCTTTTGTCCGGATAAATTCTGTGATATCGCTCTGATAAAACCACAGGCCCGGGGCGTACTCCACCGCCTGCTCCTGTTCCTCCTGCCGCCACTGGATGCTCTCTGACGCCTGGGGGACAAATTTTCCGCGGATATCCACCCAGCCGTGCAAAAACAGCTCCGCCAGCAGGTCCACAATACCGGAGCCGCAGATTCCCCGGGGCGCTTCCCCGCCGATCACCTGCAGCTGAAAGCTGCCGTTCTCCAGTTTCACGCCAAAAACCGCGCCAGGCTCCGCCCGCATCCCTGTTTTCACCACGCCGCCCTCCAGCGCCGGTCCCGCCGCGCCCGCGCCGCAGAGCAGAAATTCTTTGTTTCCGATCACCAGCTCGCCGTTTGTGCCGATATCCAGAAAAATCCCAAGTTCGTCTGCTTTGTCCATTCCGCAGGCCAGCACGCCGCTGACAATATCGCCGCCAAGATAATTGGCCCGCGCCGGATAACTGTAAACCATCCCGGAAAAGGGAAGTCCCAGCTCCTTTCCGGAATACGCCGGAACCTGCCCGGCGCGCAGCGCATAGGGGGAGGCAAAGACGCAGAAAGGATCAAGGCCGTAGAAAAAGTGCATCATGGCCGCGTTTCCCGCCATGGTCATGCAAAGACATTCCTCCGGACCGACGCCTGTCTTCTGCCGCAGCGCCTCCATAGCCTCTGCCAGACTGGCCCGCGTGGCGTCTGTAAGTTCTTTCAGCCGCTCGGGATGATCCTTACAGTAAAAAATCCTGGTGAGGATGTCCGCGCCCCAGGCAATCTGGCGGTTATTGACACTCACCTGCCCCAGGCTCCTTCCCCGGGCGCAGTCGATCAGCCGCATCACCACCGTTGTACTGCCCAGGTCCACGCAGTAGCCGTAATGTTGTTTTGTGGTGTCTCCTGCCTCCAGACGGACAGCCTTCCATCCATTGTCCACGGCGACCATGGAAACGGTCACTTTCCAGGCGCTGTCCTCGCAGACAGGATACAGGGTCTGGAGAAACCCCAGCGCAGGTTCTATTGTGCAGGACTGCTTCTCGCACCCGGAGACTATGCCGCCGGATTGTTTCTCCTGCCCGGCTTCTATACTGCCAGGCTGCTTTTTCTGCACGGAGGCTGTGACGCCGGACTGTTTCCCCTGCTCAGATTCTATTTCCCTGAAAGTTTCCTCCAGCGCGTCTTTGATCCGCTGCCAGGAAGACCGGCAGTCTTCCTCTGTGGGTTCTGTCAATTCAAGATATCGTTTTCGGCTCAGACCATTCATATCGTTTCTTCCTTCCGCTCATATTTATCTTCCATTATTTTACACGAAAACGAAATTTTTTTCCTTATTTTCGCCGTAAATTTTCCGCAAAAAACGATAGTAAAGCGTGAATCTATTAAGACCCAAGCAGCTGCAAATGGAACGATTCAGCCAGGTCTGCGCATTTACCGCGCAGACCGTATGAAAACGTAGTGCCTGCAGGCATCCGGCCCATCGCGAAGCGATTTTCCATGGCCGGATGCCGTAACAGTTCAGCCTGCCACTATCCCGCGAGGTGTCTTCGCACAAAATGTGCGAAAATCCCGAGGCCTGCAGCGCGAAACTGCAGGAAATGCAGTTTCTGTGCATCGCGAAGCGTGTAATCGTTCAGCAACGCTGAACGATTACAACTATAGGAAAATCTATAACACTCCTTCTTGATTTTCCATTCCCTCTATCATATAATCAGTGCAAATGCGCGTTTCTCCTGGCTTGCTCCAGGGATTTAGCGACTCAAAAAAACAGACGGCTTTGCCGTCGGAAGAAGGAGAAGTTATGCGTATCCGCGAAAATTACAATCACACCCTGAACGCCTGTTACCTTGGATACATCACCCAGGCGATCGTCAACAACTTTATTCCGCTGCTTTTTGTGACCTTTCAAAGCTCCTACGGGATTCCGCTGCCGCAGATCACTTTGCTGATCACGCTGAATTTCGTGGTACAGCTGCTCACCGATATCGCCGCGACAAAATTTGTCGACCGGATCGGATATCGCGCGTCAGCGATCATCGCCCACCTTTTTGCGGCGGGCGGTTTGACCGGCATTGGCCTGCTTCCGGAACTGCTGCCCTCGCCATTTGCCGGACTGCTGATCTCCGTGGCTCTCTACGCAGTCGGCGGCGGACTGATCGAGGTGATCATCAGTCCCATCGTGGAAGCCTGCCCCACGCCGCGCAAGGCCGCGGCCATGAGCCTGCTCCACTCTTTTTACTGCTGGGGTTCCGTGTTCGTCGTTCTGCTGTCCACTGTTTTTTTCGTTGCGGTTGGCATCGGGCACTGGAAGCTGATGGCGTTTCTGTGGGCGTTGATCCCTGTCGGAAACATGATCTACTTCTCGCAGGTTCCCATCGCCGCTCTGGTTGAAGACGGTGAAAGCATGACCATCCGCCAGCTGCTGGGCACAAAGCTTTTCTGGATCTTCGGACTGCTGATGGTGTGCTCCGGCGCGTCGGAACTGGCCATGAGCCAATGGGCCTCCGCCTTCGCGGAGAGCGGCCTGAAGGTTTCCAAAACCGTGGGCGACCTGGCCGGCCCCTGCCTGTTCGCCATTCTCATGGGAAGCTCCCGGGTATTTTACGCAAGCTTCAGCGAAAAAGTACGGCTCGAGAAGTTTATGGCGGCCAGCGGCGCACTTTGCATCGTCAGCTATCTGCTGGCAGTCTTTGCGCCGGTTCCTGTGCTGGGACTGCTTGGCTGCGCGCTGTGCGGGTTGTCTGTGGGCATTATGTGGCCGGGTACGTTCAGCCTGGCAGCAGCCGCCTGTCCAAAGGGCGGCACCGCAATGTTCGCTTTGTTTGCCCTGGCCGGTGACCTTGGCTGTACTACCGGGCCTTCACTGGTGGGATTTGTGTCCGGGAAGATGGATGGCGTTCTGCAGGCGGGCCTGGCGGCGGCGATGGTTTTCCCGGTGCTGTTTCTTGTAGGATTGGTTCTTTTGAAGCAGAACCGGAAACAAAATCTGTAAATTTCCATGTAACAGTTCAGCAACGCCGAATAGTTACCTGAACTGTCACATTTTCACTGAAAAAACCCCTGTCAGCGGATTGATTAACAGCCTCCGCGACAGGGGTTTTCTGTTCATTACGCCGGAACCACAACCACCCGCTGCCGCCAGCTAAGCGCAAACGGGATATGTGCCAGTTCCAGGCTCGCGCACAGTTTGTCGGCGCAGGTCACCACCCAGGCTTCCCTGCATTTTGGCACCGGCCCCAGCGGGAACATATGGGTCAGAATGATGCTCCGCACTCTCTCGTCGATACCGAACTGCTCCTCGCTGGTCCAGGCAGCCGCTTTCGGGTGATAAAACGCCTGGTGCAGTTCACCCGTGGGAAGTTTATCCTTAAAATCATAGACACAGAAATCGTGAAGCATTCCCGCCACCGCCGCCAGTTTCTCGTCGCAGTCCATATTTTTTGCCATTTTCCATGCAATGTAGGACACGTTGATGCTGTGTTCCAGCCGCGATGTCTTCTGATGCTGCAGATACCTGCCAAGCTTCAGAAATTCTTTGTTTCTAAGGATCGGCCCTACGATCTCCAGAAACTCTGCGTCGATCTCCTCTGATACAACTAACTCCATCGGTACCACCTCCGTTTTTCTGCGCGAATGAATGCAACGATCCAGCCGCGGCCTGCGCACTTCGTTTCTATTTATTATTATGAATCTACTTTCCACAGAAGTCAAGGAACAGAAGGCGGCAAAATCTGGGAGCGCATCAATATCGTAACAGTTCAGCGTTGCTGAACGATTACACGCTTCGCGATGCACAGGGGCTGTGAAAAAATGAGAAATCATTTTTTTCACAGCCCTCTTTTTATACATGAGTACATGAAATTTTCTAAAAATGCGTATAATTCCCCTTACCCCATAAGTCTCAATCGTTGAAGCCTTATGC
>JAGHIA010000106.1 GCA_017887445.1 Fusicatenibacter sp. | reverse complement strand
ATCAGGTTCGGCATAAAGAAGATCGTTCGGAAAATATTTGTTCCCCGCATCTTCTGGGTCAGCGCCATGGCAAGCGCGAACGCGACAACATTGATCACAATAAGAGATACGACGGCAAACAACGTCGTGTACCAGAACGAATGCCGGAACACCGTATCCTTGATTGCTTCCACATAGTTTGAGATTCCCACAAATTTTGCGTCTGTCACAGTGGTAAATTCACAGAATGACAACCAGATCCCCATAAGAAACGGAACGATAAATCCAAGGATAAACGCAAAAAATGTAGGAAGAACAAAAATCGGCATATAACGCCGGATCGCTTTTTCCACGAAAGCTTCCTCCTTTCAAAAAGGCGGCGTCCAGTTTTTCTTCTGCCGCCGCCTTGATAATTGCTTTCTGCTACTTCGCCGCAGCTGCCTCTGCCGCCCATCCGTCGACAAACGCGCTTACGACTTTCTCCCAGTTCGCGTCGGTCTGATCCGCCGCGTAGGAAGTCAGCGCGGAACCAACGCCGTTTTTCCATTCCTCAGAAGGCATGGTGGAGAATACCCAGGTCACCGGTTTCTTGCCTTCTTCCAGGTACTTGTTGGCTTCGTTTACAAGCGTATTCTCAGATTCCAGATTGGAAGAAAACGGAATGACAAATCCCATATCCTTGCACATTGCCTCTACACCTTCCTCAGAGGTCACGCACCAGTTCATAAAGTCAAGCGTCGCCTGAATGTCGTCCTCAGAGGCTTTCGCGTTTACACACCAGTAGTTCTCAGTTCCTGTGCATACGCCCTGTTCCTCCTCGCCGTCAACGCCAATATAAATTGGCAGGATTCCCAGGTTTTCGTCTCCAACATCCGCAATGTTTTTATATTCCCAGGTTCCGTTCTGATAGAACACAGCTTCCTCGGTTACAAAATCAGCCGTTGCGTCGTCTGCTGTTTTGTGGAGATTTCCGTAGGCTCGCAGGTTGCATTGTTGATGTAAAGATCCCAAACCTGACGGTAATTATCAAGATAGGTTCCTTTGATCGCATCCGTGTTGTCGATGCCGTCTGCCTGGTACTCATAGTAGATTGGAAGATTCGCAAGGTGCGTCTTAAATCTCCAGTCAGAGGAACCGTCCATTCCCGCGGAAGTGAATGCGGAAAATCCCAGTTCATCTTTTCTTGCCGTTATGTCTTCCACAACACTCTTGAAGCTGTCAAAATTTGTAATGTCGTCCGCGGTATATCCGGCCTCCTGCAGAAGCGCTTTGTTGTAAATGATTCCATAATTCTCGATAACGTACGCAACGCCTGCTGTTTTGCCGCCATCCTTCAGAGCAAAGCTGTCGTCGGTCAGCGCTTTCACAATGTCGGAATCGGACAGATCATAGCAATAATCCTTCCAGCTGGCCAGTCCAACCGGTCCGTTCACCTGGAACAGAGTGGGCGCGTCTGTTTTTGCCATCTCAGACTTCAGCGTCTTTTCATACTCTCCGGAAGCCGCCGTCAGAACCGTTACCGGCACGCCGGTCTGCTCCGTATAGGTTTCCGCAAGCGCCTCCCACTCTTCCTTTGCCTCCGGCTTGAAGTTCAGATAATATACCTTTCCTTTCGCTTCCTCTGCGCCGCCCTTCTCCTGCTCCGTATCCGAACCGCTTCCACAGCCTGTCGCCAACCCTGCGACCATCGCCGCCGCCAGGATCACTGATAACATTTTTCTATTTTTCATTTTTTCCCTCTCTTTCTGAAAACCAGCGCTGCAACGATTCAGTCCCTGCATTTCGCAGCGGTCTGTGCAGAAATGCACAGATCTGACTGAACTGCTGTCCTGTGTTTTCTTTGTTCTGAGGCTATTATAGCAGTGCTCCCCCTTTGCCCGTTATCAAATCCCAAACCATGAATATCAAAAAAAATACCTGGAGCGTGTTTGAAAATTGCTTTCTGCAAGATGTGCGCCACAGTTTGTTGCGAATTTGCCCCGAAATCAGGAGGCGTAGCGGACTACGCTGACTGATTTCGGGGCAAATTCCACGCAAAGTGGGTCGTGCAGATTGCAGGAATGAATGTTCAGACACGCTCTCGCAAAAATGTCTGAATGCTCTCATCCTCTTTTTGGGTAAATTCCTCCGGCGTCATCTTTCCCTGCGCCAGGTCGGGAAGAATCTCCCCCAAAGTCTCCTCCTGTAAAATCGAATTCCACTTTACCTGATAGCTGGGAACCAGCTGAGGATTGTTTTTATAAACAGCTATGTAGTCCCGTTCCGCGGGGATCATGCTCGCCGGATCCTTCGCGAACAGCTCATCTCTCTGCTCCATATTCAACTGCGTACGCAGCTTCAGAAGAGCCGCCGCCCCCTCTTTTACCTCGTCGCTGTAGCCCGACACCACGGACCATCCGAAAGTCTCCGGCGAAGAGATCAGCTTATTTTCAGGAAAAGCGGCAAACCGCACCTTCTCCTGCCACTCCTGGGGTATCTGATCCATCATCCAGTAGCCATTGGGAAGCATGGCAGCCTGGCCTGAAAAAAACATCTCATAAGATACGTCAAAATCCACATACAGCGCCGCATCTGCAGTATAAGAAAACAATCTCTGTAAGGTTCTGGCGATGCGCAGTCCGCTTTCGTTCTGATAGGTATCCGGATAAAACTGTTCCATAAACTCCGCTCCCGCTTCTGTGGAAGCCACCTCCGCTGTGGCGATCAGCATCGGAGCCCATGCTGTTCCCTCCGTATGCAAAGCCAGCGGAGTGATCCCGCATTCCTCCAGACGGTCGCAGCACTGCCAGAATTCCTCCCAGGTCTCCGGGAAAGAATCGATTCCTGCCTGGGCAAACAATTCCTCATTCCAGTACATACCGGAACAGGAGAAGGCCGCTGTGCTGATGGGACTCAGGTAGATGCTTCCGTCCTCCTCGCTGCACGATTCCAGCACCGCAGGCTCTATCATAGCCATCCACTCCTCGTCCTCATAGATAGCATCGGACAATTCCTCAATGCGTCCGTCCTGTATCATCATATAATAAAATGCCGGCAGCATTCGCAGGTCGGTAATGACCGCCGGCAGCGTATCGGTTACATTCTGCCGCTTTAAATTCTGCCGGTATTCCTCCTCTGTCTCCATGATCCAATCCACGTCCGCGCGCCATGTTCCCTCATATCTCCTGTTAAATTCCTGGATCACGTCTTCCTCATTGCGGATTCCCGTAGAAGAATCCACGATAAGGATCATCGGGATGGAAACTTCCGTTTCTCCATCCTCTGTCTGCGGCGTCTTATTGGTACAGCCCGACAATGCCAACACCAGCGCCAGTCCAGCCGCCGCCAATCTCCAACCGCGTCCGTCCAGGCGTTTTTCAGCCACGTTTCGGCTCCTTACACTCGAATACTTTTCAAATAT
>JAGHIA010000105.1 GCA_017887445.1 Fusicatenibacter sp. | reverse complement strand
CAAAGAAACCGGAAGTCTGAGGCAGAGAAGCGAGGAAGTAAGAGAGGATTGGAACATGGAAAAGAAGACGGGATGCGTACACATTTACTGCGGAGACGGAAAGGGAAAGACGACCTGCGGCATGGGACTTTGTGTCAGGGCGGCAGGCTACGGTTACCGGGTGCTGATCTATCAGTTTATGAAGGACAATTCCACCAGCGAGCGCCGGGCCATGGAGAAAATTCCGGGGATCACCTTTGTGCCGGGATTGGCCCAGGAGAAATTTTCCTTTCAGATGTCAGAGCAGGAAAAGAAGGAGCGAAAGCAGTTTTATGAGGACAAGTTCCGGGAGGTGACGCAGAAGGCACAGCAGGAGGCTTACCAGGTACTGTTTCTCGATGAGATCATCTATACGATCCGGGCAGGTTTGTTCGACGAGGAGCTGCTGGTCCGCTGGTTGAAGGAAAAGCCGGAAGATCTGGAGGTGATCCTCACCGGTCAGAATCCGGGGGAGCAGCTGATCGCGTGTGCCGATTATGTATCGGAACTGAAAAAAATCCGCCATCCTTTCGACCGGGGTCTGGCGGCCAGGGATGGGATCGAGAGGTGATCAGGTGAGAGTTTTGCTGATTGAGGATGAAAAGAGGATGGCCCAGGCGCTCTGCGAGATTCTGCGCCAGGAAAACTATGAGGTGGACCACTGCGCCGACGGTGTGGAGGGAATGGACGCGGTGGAGAGCGGCATCTACGATATCATCATCCTGGACGTTATGCTGCCGCGCAAAAGCGGTTTTCAGATTGCCAGAGAAGCCAGAGGGAAGGGGATCGTCACGCCGATCCTCATGCTGACGGCCAGGAGCGATCTGGACGACAAGGTCACAGGCCTGGACTGCGGCGCCGACGATTATCTGACAAAGCCTTTTATGACCCGGGAATTGCTGGCGCGGCTGCGGGCGCTGGTGAGGCGGAACAGCCGCACGCCGGACGGCGCACTGACCTTTGAGGATATTTCCCTGAACCGGAATACCTCCCTGCTGGTGTGCGGGGAAAACAGCGTGCGGCTCAGCGAAAAAGAGTTTCGGATTCTGGAATATCTGATCATGAACCAGGGGCAGATCCTGTCCAGGGAGCAGCTGGCGGTTAAAATCTGGGGGTATGACAGCCAGGCGGAATATAACAATGTGGAGGTCTACATGTCTTTTGTGCGGCGGAAGCTGAACTTTGTCGGGGCGAAGACAGAGATCAAAGCGGTGCGCGGCATGGGATATGAACTGAGGTGTTCCCATGTTTAAAAAATCGAGAAGAAAGATTGTCGCCGCCCTTGTGTGCGTGCTCTCACTGCTGTTTTTCGGCACGCTGGCGGTGATCTACGCGGCCAGCTATGTGCAGGTGACCAATGGCAACCGGAAGATGCTGGAGCAGTATGTGGAGGAGTACCGTCCGGTGAACCTTCCGCAGTTGCGGACGCCGGCCGGTGGGGAAAACGAAAGCGCTGGCGATGGAGAAAGCGAGAGTGCCGTCGAAAGGGAAAATGAAAGCGTCCGCGGTGGGGAAATCGCCGGCAGCATGGAGAACCCTCCGGAGAATGTGCCACGGGGCAGGCGTATGGCGCCTCCCATGGCGGAACTGTCCACTTTTTATACAGTAGTCCTGTCCGGTGAGCAGGAAGTGCTTGCCGTGGATACCGGAGGAGTGTCGGGTCTGGAGGAAGATGCGCTGGCGGACCTTGCGCGGGAGATTGCGGCCAGGGGGCAAGAGAAAGGCACCCGAAACCGCCTGATCTATCAGATGGCGGACAAAGGCGAATATGTTCTGGTGGCGTTTCTGGACAATACGGTGATGGCGGGTACGACGGGCACGCTGATCAATTATACGCTGCTGTTCGGCGGCGTGGTGCTTGTGCTGCTGTTCGCGCTGTCCTGGTATCTGGCCGGAAGGATCGTGCGGCCGCTGGAGGAAAGCTATGAAAAGCAGAAGCAGTTTGTCTCCGACGCGGGCCATGAGCTGAAAACGCCGGTGGCGGTCATGGGGGTAAACATTGAGCTGCTTGCCAGG
Source organism: Fusicatenibacter sp. (assembly GCA_017887445.1). Classification (GTDB taxonomy): domain Bacteria; phylum Bacillota; class Clostridia; order Lachnospirales; family Lachnospiraceae; genus Fusicatenibacter. The sequence goes on along the minus strand of JAGHIA010000105.1, from coordinate 10,157 downwards.
GAAATGGGAGAAAATCAGTGGATCTCCAATATCCAGTATGAGAATGAGCGGATGTCGGCGCTGATCTCCCAGCTGCTGGAGCTGGCCCGGGCGGAAAATGAAAAGCCGGTGACGGAATCAGTGGATTTTGGCCGGCTGGTCAATGAAGAGACGCTGCCCCTGGAGACAGTGGCCTATGAGCGGGGCCTGATCCTGAACAGCGAAGTTGCCGGGGAGGTTTGTGTCTGCGGCAACAGCGTTCAGCTTCGGCAGCTGATCTCCATACTGATCGACAACGCTATCCGCCACGGCGAAGGCGGCAAGGAAATCTGGATCACACTGAAAAAGGAAAAGAACCATGCGCTGCTGTCGGTGGCCAACGAGGGCGCGGAAATCCCGCCGGAGCAGAGAAAGCATTTGTTTGAGCGTTTTTACCGTGCGGATTCGGCGCGTACCGGAGAGGAACGCCATTACGGACTGGGGTTGGCCATTGCTAAGGCCATCGTGACCTCCCATCAGGGTTCCATTGAGCTGCAATGCCATGATGGCAAGGTGGAGTTTGTGGTGAAGCTTCCCCTGCGGAAACCGTAAGGCCATGGAAGAACACAGTCTTTTCACAATAATTCAAGATAACTTCAATCTTCCTCCTGTACAATGAGGATATAAAAGGTAGCAATGGTTTGGCAAGGCCGAACTGTTACCAAAAACGTACAGGAGGAATTCTTATGTCTTTTCAGACAGTGTTTCAGAGATATGAACTGAAGTATCTGCTGACGCCGGAGCAAAAAGCGGCGGTGCGGCAGGCTATGGCTCCTTATATGGAGCTGGACCGGTACGGACGGACCACCATTCGCAATATCTATTTCGATACGGACAATTACCGTCTGGTGCGCCGCTCCATTGAGAAGCCGGTATACAAGGAAAAGCTCCGGGTGAGAAGTTACTGCCAGGCGGGGCCGGAGACGCCGGTGTTTGTAGAGCTGAAAAAGAAATATAAGCATGTGGTGTACAAGCGCAGGATCGCCCTTCCGGAGCAGGAGGCCATGGCATGGCTGCAGGGCGGCGAAAAAGGCGTGTGCGGCATGAATGAGCGCAGTCCAAAGCAGCGGCAGATCTTCCGGGAGGTGGAATATTTTCTCAATTATTATGAGACGCTGACCCCCGCGGTGTTCCTTTCCTATGAGCGGGAAGCTTACTGCACCCGGGAGCCGTCAGATTTCCGCGTGACGTTTGACGAGCGGATCCTGTGCCGCAGGGAGGAACTCTCCCTGGAAGCGGGAATTTCCGGGAGTGAGCTTCTGCCGGAGAATATGACGCTGATGGAGATCAAATGCGCCGGAGGGATTCCCCTGTGGATGACCCATGTATTAACGCAAGAACATATTTATAAGACTTCCTTTTCCAAATATGGGACGGCTTACCAGCGGATGATCTATCCGGCAATCTGGCGCGGGTTCCAGGCGGGAACTATGCCGGCGGGCAATGAAAGAGAGGCGGTGTGTTATGGCTGAGACAGTCTTTCGCGGGATGTTTGATTCGGATCTGACAACAGTAATCACAGTGGGCGATTTTCTGCTGTGCGTGGGAACGGCTCTTGCGCTGGGCCTGCTGCTGGCTCTTGTGTACATATACCGGGCCCGTTATACGAAAAGCTTTGTGATCACGCTGGCACTTCTGCCGGCAGTGGTCTGTGTGGTGATCATGATGGTCAACGGCAACGTGGGAACCGGAGTGGCTGTGGCAGGCACGTTCAGCCTGGTGCGCTTCCGCTCGGTTCCGGGAACGGCAAAGGAAATCTGTATGCTGTTTCTGGCTATGGGAGCGGGACTGATCGCCGGAATGGGATATCTGGGATACGCGGCGCTCTTTACGGTAGTCATGTGTCTCGTTTCCGTGGTCTACAATCATTTTGATTTTGGCGCGGGAAAGAACGCGGCCGCCTATAAGACGCTGATGATCACCATACCGGAGGATCTGGATTACACCGGAGCATTTGACGATATTTTTGACCAGTACACCAGGGAATATGACCTGATTACCGTGAAGACCACAAATATGGGCAGCATGTTCCGGCTCACTTATCATGTGACCATGCAAAACGGGGTCAATGAAAAAGAGATGATCGACGCCCTGCGCTGCAGAAACGGAAATCTGGAAATCGCGGTGTCGCGGCAGGAAACCGCGGCTGTGGAGCTTTAGAGGAGGGGCTGCCTTATGAAAAAATGGATATCCATGATTATGACACTGCTGCTTGTGGGAGGCACGCTCGGCGGCTGCAGCGGGACGGACGCCAGGAGCGGCGAGTCGCAGGCCTTTGCAGCAGAGTCCGGCAGCCAGGACACGGCGAAGGAGGAAGATGGCGCGGCTTCGGGCGGCCAGGAGTCCCAGCCGGAGGAAGACGGCACAAAGTCCGATGGTCAGGATGCTCCGTCGGGGGAAGACAGCACGTCGTCCGGACAGGATGCTTCGGCGGCAGTGTTTTCTCCCGGAGATGAGGAAATGTTCACAGACCGGGACCGGAGAACAGAGTATGACAAGGACGGCAGTGTGTCCATTCAGCTGAATAAGGATTCGGCGTCCGCAAGCTCCGACAGCGTAAAGATTTCCGGCTCTGTCATAACGATCACGGAGGAAGCAACCTATATTATTTCAGGGACGCTGGAGGACGGGCAGATTGTTGTAAATGCCTCCGACAGCGCAAAGATCCAGCTGGTGCTGGATCAGGCGTCGGTCAACAGCGAGACTTCGGCGCCGCTGTATATTCTGGAGGCGGATAAGGTGTTTGTCACCCTGGCGGAGGGGACGGAAAATACCCTTTCCAACGGCGGAACCTTTACCGCTGCCGGCGACAGTAATATCGACGGGGCGATCTTTTCCAGGCAGGATCTGACAATCAATGGTTCCGGAACCCTGAATGTCACGTCGCCGGGCGGCCACGGGATTGTATGCAAGGACGATCTTGTCATTACCGGGGGAACGTACATGATCAGTTCCGCATCCCATGGACTCCAGGCCAACGACAGCGTGAGGATCACAGGAGACACGACGGCGGTCATTGAGGCGGGGAAGGACGGAATCCATGCGGAAAATGACGAGGATACCTCCCTTGGGTTTGTCTACATTTCCGGCGGCTCTGTGGAGATTGAGGCGGAGGGAGACGGCGTCAGCGCCGGAGCTTATCTGCAGATTGAGGACGGAAGTCTGGATATCCTCGCGGGAGGAGGAAGTGAAAACGGAACGAAGGAATCCTCCGACGCATGGGGCAGCTTCGGCGGAGCAGGAGGACCGGGAAGAGGAGGCGCGGAACGCTTTCAGAACGGAGGCGCGCAGCCCCCGGAAGACGCGGCGGGCGGCACGCCGCCGGATGCCCCAGGCCAGGCTTCTGATGACGCGGAAAACGCGGGCAGCACTGGGACTGAAAAGGTCAGCGCAGGAAAACACGGAACAGACAATGCGGGTGCCGGGAGTACCGGTGCAGATATGGCCGGCAGCGAAATCACAGGGTCAGATAAAGCGGGCGGCGGAAGTATCGGAGCAGACATGGTCAGCAGCAGAGATACAGGGACAGTGAAAGTCAGCGCCGGAGATACCGGTACAGCCAGCGGGACGGAGGATACGGAGTCCGAGGAGAGCAGTACCAGCATGAAAGGGTTGAAGGCGGCGGCCGGTATACAGATTTCCGGCGGGACCATCACCATCAACTCTGCCGACGACGGCGTTCACTCCAACACAGTGATGTACATTAACGGCGGAACCTTTGAAATCGCGACCGGAGACGACGGTTTCCATGCGGATGAAACGCTGGCCGTTACCGGCGGAGTGATCAATATCACGGAAAGTTATGAAGGACTGGAGGCCCTGCATGTGCGCGTGGAGGGCGGCGAGATCCGGCTTGTGGCTGACGACGACGGAGTGAACGCGGCCGGCGGCGTGGATTTCAGCGGCACAGAAGGCGGCAGGGACGCCATGGTACCCAATGGACGCGGCAATATGGGCGGCGGTCCCGGCTCTTCCTCGTCCGACGGCACGATTGTGATCTCCGGAGGTACGCTGCATATTCAGGCATCCGGCGACGGAATTGACGCCAACGGAACGCTGAGTATTACCGGAGGCTATACCGTAGTGGAAGGACCGACCCAGGGCGATACTGCCACGCTGGACTATGATGTGAGCGCAGAGATTACCGGCGGAACCTTTATCGGAACCGGCGCGTCCGGAATGGCTCAGAGCTTCAGCAGCGCCGGTCAGGGCGTAGTGGCAGTCAGTGTGGGGACACAGGAGGCGGACACCGCCGTGACGCTGACCAGCCAGGACGGAGACGGACTTCTCAGCGTTACGCCGGAAATGTCCTTCAATGTGGTGATCCTCAGCAGTCCGGAGCTTGTCTCCGGAGAGACATATACTCTGACGGTAGGCGAAACGTCCGGCGACGTGGAGGCCGGATAACAGAAGAAACGTAACTGAACCGTTACAGAAAGCCCCGGACAGTGAGGCATCCGCCATGCTGTCCGGGGCTTAAAACGTAATTGAAAACGGAAATGAATCTTCAATCGCGCACACTTTATGATGTCTAGATCAAAAGTCGGCGCCCGCGGATGGGTTCCGAAACAGTGTGAGTTTTCAGAACCATCCGCGGGCGCTGGTTTTTGATTTTGACATTACTTTATTGATAATAATTTCCGCCGTTATAACGATTCTGCTGCTGATAATTATACGCGTTCGCGACCTTGTTCATGTTGTTGATCATAAAATACTGAGCCACAAACGTTCCCAGGCCGCAGACCAGACTGCCGAGGATCATCCAGAGAAGGATTGAAGTGCCAGTCTCATTGACCGGAACACCGTACCGCTCGTAGGAACCATGATAAATACGGTTTGCCTGCTTATAATACCAGTAAAACAGATAGATGCCGCAGGTGATAAAGGAAAGCACAATAACCAGGATATAATTGGGACTGTCCTCGCCGTCTCCATAGAACACCGTATTGAGATCCTCCACATACACATACCAGAAATAAATGCCGTAAATTCCGCAGGTAATAAAATTCAAAAGCAGAAAAGACAGAAAATTCCGGTTGTCCTTTACATACATTTTTTTCGCCCCCTTGATCAAAATACATTCCAGCACATCAAAAAACCGCTGCTGTAAGCTTTTCGTAACAGTTCAGCTGGCTGAATAGTTACAGCTTTCAGACATTTTATCACGATACCGCTGGAAGGGTCAATACGGACAACAGAATCTTCATGAAAAATTCTGAATATCCAAAGAAAAACCGCCAAAACCGCCAGCACCACCAAAAGAATCTTTTTTATCTTCCCTTTACGGGGCGGATCATCACTTCCCAGAAAATAATAAGGAACAAACAAAATCACAGGAAAGATCAACGGATGATACCGAAAAGCGTCCCCAAAATCCAGCCGCAGCAAAGAAAACAATGCTCTGCTCATCCCGCACCCGGGGCAAGAGATCCCCGTAACCCACCGAACCGGACACCCGATGCCCGAAACAGACATAACCAAAACATAAACCGCCACAATCAACAGAAAAACCCCAAGATTTTTCACTCGTCCCCCAAAACCATTCCCAGAATCCATCCTCATACACACAAACCCCTTATCCCAGAATCCGTCCCTATTCTACCACGCGCCCCTCCACATGTAAAGCAATCCCAACCCCATGTAACAGGTTCTCCCATACCCTCCCGCCCTCAACGGCGACCGCCCATTCAACCATAGAAGCCAGAACGGGAGCCGGAGCCGCCCGCCGTTCCACCATGCCGCCGGCTCCGGCTCTCGTTCGTCCGCCTTCTATGAAAAAAGCTTTACAAAAAGGTTCGGATGTGTTAGCATGATTGCATAACACGACAAACACAATGACGGAGAGAGTACATGCGGCAGACGCTCCACAGAGAAATCCCAAGACCGCTCCCAGAGCATATTTGGAAATTGCAGGAATGAGTTTTCAAACACACTCTGGGGAGGCACAGCTGAGAAGGGATGAGCAAAGTCCTATGGAAGATGGCTCCCGAGAGGCGCACCGAACCGGAAACGGCAAGGCTGCGACAGGTTCCGCCTGTTACAGCGGAAAGGTATAAAAAAGCAGAATCCTTCTTCCGGCCTTCCGACGGAGAGGCATCCGCAGACAGCCGTTTGACTGCAGCGTTACATCTGTTTTTCGTACCTGCGGAGGTTTTCGCCGTGAGGCGGAGATGAAAAGAAGTGGTAACACGGGTTTGGACCTGTCTTCTCATAGTTTTGAGAAGGCAGGTTTTTTATTCCCGCGAGCAACGAGCCAAGTAGCCACAGCCCAGGCTGCCTTCTCTTGCCGCAAGCGGCAATTCACCTTGTGCTTGCATGGATATTTGGCGACTGCCGCGAGGGTCAAATACCCCGTTGCTTGCAGCGGGGTATTTGACTTCCGCGAGCAACGAGCCAAGTAGCCACAACCCAGCAATCGGTTGTTTGTCGGGAAAGCGTAACTTTTTGTAACCGTTCAGCCGGCTGAATGGTTGCGGGAAAACTGGAAAGTAAGGATCAGACAGGAAAGGAATGGTTGAAAATGGAAAAGATCAGACCAAAGTATTACATCACGACAGCGATTGCCTACACATCAGGCAAGCCGCACATTGGAAATACCTATGAGGCAGTGCTGGCGGACAGCATCGCCCGGTTTAAGCGTCAGCAGGGGTACGAGGTGTTCTTCCAGACAGGAACGGATGAGCACGGACAGAAAATCGAGCTGAAAGCGGAGGAAGCGGGCATTACCCCGAAGGAGTTTGTGGACAATGTTTCCGGTGAGATCCGCCGGATCTGGGATCTGATGAACACCTCCTACGACAAATTTATCCGCACCACCGACGACTATCATGAGAAACAGGTGCAGAAAATCTTTAAGAAGCTGTATGACCAGGGAGATATCTATAAAGGATATTATGAGGGAATGTACTGTACGCCCTGTGAGTCTTTCTTCACGGAATCTCAGCTGGTGGACGGAAAATGTCCGGACTGCGGCCGCCCGGTAACCCCAGCCAAGGAAGAGGCGTATTTCTTCAAGATGAGCAAATACGCTCAGCGGCTGATTGACCACATCAATACCCATCCGGAGTTTATCCAGCCGGTGTCCCGCAAGAACGAGATGATGAATAACTTCCTGCTGCCGGGACTGCAGGATCTGTGTGTATCGAGAACCTCTTTCAAGTGGGGAGTTCCGGTAGACTTTGACCCAAGACATGTGGTTTATGTGTGGCTGGATGCCCTGACCAACTACATTACCGGAATCGGCTATGAATGTGACGGGGAAAGCACAGAGCAGTTCCGGACCATGTGGCCGGCCGACCTGCATCTGATTGGAAAGGATATCATCCGTTTCCATACCATCTACTGGCCGATCTTCCTGATGGCGCTGGACTTGCCGCTGCCCAAGCAGGTGTTTGGCCATCCGTGGCTGCTGCAGGGGGATGGAAAGATGAGCAAATCCAAGGGCAACGTTATTTATGCGGACGATCTGGTATCCCTGTTCGGTGTGGACGCGGTGCGCTATTTCGTGCTTCACGAGATGCCTTTTGAGAACGACGGCGTGATCACCTGGGAGCTGATGGTGGAGCGTATGAATTCCGATCTGGCCAATACCCTGGGAAATCTGGTGAACCGCACGATTTCCATGAGCAATAAATATTTCGGCGGCGTTGTGACCAACACAGGCGTGCAGGAGGATGTGGACGATGACCTGAAGGCGGTTGTGACAGGTACGCTGGACAAAGTGGCCGCGAAGATGGAAGATCTCCGGGTTGCCGACGCGATTACAGAGATCTTCAACCTGTTCAAGCGCTGCAACAAATATATCGACGAGACCATGCCGTGGGCCCTGGCCAAGGATGAGTCAAAGAAGGACCGGCTGGCCACGGTGCTTTACAATCTGGTGGAAGGAATCTCCATCGGCGCGTGTCTGCTGGAATCCTTTATGCCGGAGACCACTGAGCGGATCCTTGCCCAGCTGAACAGCAGCAGACGGCCCTATGAGGAGCTGAAAACCTTCGGTCTGTATCCGTCGGGAAATAAAGTGACGGAGAAACCGGAGATCCTGTTCCAGCGGCTTGACGTGAAGGAAGTAATGGAAAAGGTTGAGGTGATCCAGGCGGCTCAGAGGGCGGAAGCGGAGAAGGCCGCGGGAAATGAAGCGGAAGGCCAGAACGGCGGCAATGACCAGGACGGCCAGGCTTCCGACGGAGAAACCGCAGAGGAGCAGGTCATCGACCTGGAGCCGAAGGCGGAGATCACCTTTGAGGATTTTGAAAAGCTTCAGTTCCAGGTGGGCGAGATCATTGCCTGCGAGGAAGTGAAGAAGTCCAAAAAGCTGCTGTGCTCCCAGGTGAAGATCGGAAATCAGGTAAAGCAGATCGTGTCCGGAATCAAGGCGCATTATTCCGCGGAGGAAATGGTCGGCAAGAAGGTGATGGTTCTGGTGAACTTAAAGCCTGCGAAGCTGGCCGGCGTACTGTCCGAAGGCATGCTGCTGTGCGCGGAGGATGCGGACGGAAACCTGAGCCTGGTGGTGCCGGAGCGTAAGATGCCGTCAGGCGCGGAAATCTGTTAGTGTTTGAAAATTCCCCTTAGAGCGTGTTCGAAAATTGCTTTCTGCAGGATGTGCGAAAATCCCGAGGCTTACAGCGCGAAACTGCATGAAATGCAGTTTCTGTGCATCGCGAAGCGTGTAATAGTTCAGCAACGCTGAACTATTACGCTTTTTTGGGACTGCCTGGAAGTTGATGTTTCACAGAAACAGTTTCAGATGAAAGATCAGTTTGGAAGATCTGCTTAAGAATGCTCTCATTTTTCTTACCCACTTTTCTCCGGATATGTTACAATAGAAAGAAAAAATGAGTCTGTAGAAGAGGAGGCAGGAAGATGAAGTTTCGTTATATTACCATCGAGAGAGAGTATGGAAGCGGAGGAACCAAGATCGCGCGAAGACTGTCGGAAGTGACCGGCGTGCCCTGCTACGGCCAGGAGATTCTGGAAGCTGTTGCGAAGAAGCAGGGAATCTCCGTGGAACGTATCAATCAGTACGAGGAAAAGGCCACCGGAAGTCTGCTCTACACCATGTTTGTCATGAGCCGTGTGAACGCAGGCGACCCGGACATGCTGACGCCGGAAGGAAAGGTATTCCTGGATGAGCAGCTGGAAATCCGCAGACGCGCCATGGACGGCCCGGCGATCTTCCTTGGTCACTGTGCGTCCGACGCCCTGAAGGCAGAGAAAGGCGTTGTGAAGGTGTTTATCCATTCCGGGAACGACGAGGACGTGAAGCGCAGGATCCTGAAGGATTACGGGATCGCTCCGGAGGAACTGGAGGCCACCCGCAGATATTACAACAAGAAACGTGCCGGCTATTATCGCGCCAACACGGGAGTTGACTGGAACGATATGAAAAAGTATGACGTGGTGCTGGATTCTTCAAGGCTTGGCATTGAAGGATGCGTGCAGGTGCTGAAAGGATTGTTTGAGTCTTAGAGTGTCTTTGAAAATTGCAGGAATGGAATTTTCAGACACAATCCAGAACCTGCGGGAAGGGTGTTTCCCATGTCGGAGATTTTAGCTGTTATCAGGAACCTCGACGGTGGAAGGAGGAGCCGCATGAACGTTTTAGAGATGATGGATGAGCTGCAGAAAAAAGCCTTAAAGGATGAATCCCTGCGGCAGAAGCTGCTTCGCACGAGGCAGGAGCCTCATGCGCTGGAGGCTTTCTGCAGAACCTGCAGGGAGCTGGGATATGAAATTTATGAGATGGATCTGATCGGAGCAGGCGAAACATTTTACGCAGAGATGAAGCGCAGCACCAACGGCGGCGGGGAAAATTCCCCGATGCTGGAGGGCGAGGACGATTTTTACGAAATGTTTTTCGCCAGCATTTCCGGCTGATAAAAAGCAAAACAAAGGAACAGTTCCGTGTAGCTGAACTGTTACGAACGGATGTAACAGTTCAGCCTTGCAGAACGATTACACGCTTCGCGATGCACAGAAACTGCGTTTCATGCAGTTTCGCGCTGCAGGCCTCGGGTTTTCGCGCATTCTGCGCGAAAACACCTCGCGGGATAGTGAAAGACTGAACTGTTACGAACGGATACAATTAAAAAACGTCTTAAATTGACCGGATAGCGGGCGCATGATATACTGCTTTT
>JAGHIA010000104.1 GCA_017887445.1 Fusicatenibacter sp. | reverse complement strand
TTCAGCCAGCTGAACTGTTACGGCATCCGTCCATTGAAAATCGCTTCGCGATGGGCCGGATGCCCGCAGGCACTACGTTTTCATACGGTCTGTGCAGTAAATGCACAGACCTGGCTGAACTGTTACGAAAGGAGTTCTATATGTATTATATCGGCGTTGATCTTGGAACCTCAGCGGTAAAACTGCTTCTTATGGATGGTTCCGGAAAAATCATGAACATTGTATCCCGCGAATATCCGCTTTCCTTCCCGCATCCCGGCTGGTCGGAGCAGAAGCCGGAAGACTGGTGGGAGCAGAGCAAAGAAGGGATCAAAGAGCTGACCGAAGGCTTTGACCGTTCCCAGGTGGCGGGCATCAGTTTCGGCGGTCAGATGCACGGATTGGTGATCCTCGACAGCGAGGACCAGGTGATCCGTCCGGCCATTCTTTGGAACGACGGCCGCACCCAGAAACAGACCGATTACCTGAACAATGAGATCGGGAAGGCCAAACTGTCCCAGTATACGGCCAACATCGCCTTTGCAGGCTTTACCGCGCCGAAGATCCTCTGGGTAAAAGAAAACGAGCCGGAGAATTTCAATAAAATCTGCAAGATCATGCTGCCTAAGGATTATCTGGCCTACAAACTGTCCGGTTCCTTCTGCACCGATTATTCCGACGCGTCCGGTATGCTTCTCCTGGATGTGCAGCACAAGTGCTGGTCCAAAGAGATGATGGAGATCTGCGGAATCCGGGAAGAGCAGCTGGCGAAGCTGTACGAGAGCTATGAGGTTGTTGGAACCCTGAAGCCGGAGGTGGCTGCGGAGCTTGGCCTGCCGGAAAGCTGCAAAGTCGTGGCAGGCGCTGGCGACAACGCTGCGGCGGCTGTGGGAACCGGAACCGTCGGCGACGGAATGTGCAACGTTTCCCTGGGAACCAGCGGAACCATTTTTATCTCCAGCGAGAATTTTGGCGTGGACAGCAACAACGCCCTTCATGCCTTCGCTCACGCGGACGGTCATTATCACCTGATGGGCTGCATGCTCAGCGCTGCTTCCTGCAACAAATGGTGGATGGACGAAATCATCGGAACCAAGGACTATCCGGCGGAGCAGGCAAAGATTGAAAAACTTGGCGAGAACAACGTGTTCTTCCTGCCGTACCTGATGGGCGAGCGTTCCCCGCACAACAATCCCAACGCCCGCGGAACCTTTATTGGTCTGACCATGGATTCCACCCGCGCGGATATGACCCAGGCAGTGCTGGAAGGCGTGGCCTTTGCCATCCGTGATTCCTTCGAGGTGGCTAAATCTCTGGGTATCCAGATCGAGCGCACCAAGATCTGCGGCGGCGGCGCCAAGAGTCCGCTGTGGAAGAAGATGATCGCCAATATCCTGAACATCAAGGTGGACAGCATTGAGTCTGAGGAAGGCCCGGCTATGGGCGGCGCGATGCTGGCGGCGGTTGCCAACGGAGAGTTCGCTTCTGTTGAGGACGCCGCGGCGAAGATCGTGAAAGTAACAAAGACCATCGAGCCGGAACCGGAGCTGGTGGCAAAATATGAAGAAAAATACCGCAAGTTTGCGAAAATCTATCCGACAGTGAAGGATTTGTTCAGCGAGCTTCTGTAATAGACGAAGCGGCGGCAGCGCGCGCTTACAAAACAGGCAGGTCCTGTGTTGCCAGGCGCGCGGCGCTTCTGTGTGGTTTAGAACTTGCCGTATGACGGAACCCCGCTCCCGGGACTGGGATCTGAAAGGATGCCAGCGGCCAGGAGCCGGGGTTTTTTGAGTGCGGCCATAGAGCGTTACGTTTTCATACGGTCTGTACAGGAAATGCACAGACCTGGCTGAATTGTTGCTGCGGCTGAACGGTTGCCCATGAACATAACCATAGGACTCTTTTGGTTGACGTGTTTTTATGAATCGGATATAATAGGACGAAAACTGCGGGCAGAAGAGTAACGGTTCGGCTGCGCGGAACCATTGTACAGAAGATCAGAGGAGCGATTGAGCGATGATTGAGATACTAAACGGTATGCATGAAACTATTAACTACGGAGACTCCCTGGGCCTTCGTCTGTACCATAACGTGGATTATGAGGATTACCCGGAGCACTGGCATGTGGGCATTGAGATCATCATGCCGGTGGAGGACACTTACCGGGTGGGCATCGGCGACGAGTGGTACGACCTGGACACGGGGGATATTATCATAATGAATTCCGGCGTCATTCATGCGCTGGAGGCGCCGCCCACCGGCGAGCGGATCATCCTGCAGTTTGACCCGGCGCTTCTGTACAATCTGAAGGAGATGGAGACGCTGCTCTTTATGATGCCGCCGGTAATCTTTCTGAAAAAGCAGAACGGCACAGAGCTGTACCGGTCTCTGAGGGAGAAACTGAACCGCATCATCCGGGAGTACGATGGGAACAGTACCTTCCGGGAGGCGTCCATTTACGCCTGCCTGATCGAAATGTATGTGGAACTGGGGCGCGTGGAAGTCTACAGTGACGAGCACAGAGACAAGCACCAGTCGGATACAAAACAACAGGAGTATATCGAGGCGGTGATGAGCGCCTGCACCTATATCAACCAGAAATATATGGAGAATCTTACCCTGGAGGAAGTGGCCTCCGTCAGCGGATTTTCCAAATTTCACTTTACGCGGGTGTTCAAACAGTATATGAACATGACGTTTTATGAATATCTGAATTCCAAGCGTGTCAAACGGGCGGAGGAACTGCTGTACAACAAGGAGCTGAGTATTACGGACGTGGCCATGAACTCCGGTTTCAGTTCTCTGAGCGCCTTCAACCGTACCTTTAAAGCACTGCGGCGCTGTTCGCCCAGCGATTTCCGGAAGAAACGCCTCACCGGCAGGATGGGCGGGACCGGAAGCGACTGAGAAATTTTTTTTTCAACACTTTGCCGTTCTCGTACGTTATATCAGTGAAAGCAGAAAACAAACGTACACAAAATGACAGCACGGAGGACACAAATGATCGAAGAACTGTATCGCCGTTATCAGAAAGAACTTACCGCGTGGTGCGGCAAAATGGCTATGGACAGCAGCCTTGCCGACGACCTGGTGCAGGAAACATTCTTACGCGCGCTGATGAATGTGGAGCTGCTGGAAAGTCTGCGGGAAAATCAGAGACGGGCGTGGCTGTACCGCACGGCGAAGAATCTTTTTATCGATCGTGTGCGCCACGGGTCATATGAACAGGTGCAGGAGGAACTGCCGGAGCCGGTACAGACGGAGGACGCCTACGGGGATGTGGACATGGAGCAGCTTCTGGAGCAGCTGCCGGAACAGGAGGGCGTGCTGTTCGCGATGCGGTATTTTCAGGGGTATAATTCCAGGGAACTGGGCCAAATGTTCGGTCTGCCGGAGGGTACGGTGCGTTCAAAGCTGCTTTTGGCGCGAAAGCATCTGCGGAAGCTGCTAGAGCGTGTTTGAAATCCAGAGTGCGCCTGAAAAAATCCTGAGTATATGGAGGAATGGAACATGGAAGAAAAGAAAAATTTTTTGGTCAACTGCAGTGTCTGCGACGCGAGAAAGGTCAGCGAGGAAACTCTGGCCGCTTATGAGAAGATCATCATCAATACGGATCTTATGGTGACGGATGCCCGCAGCAAAGAGGTGCTGAACCGTCTGCCCATGGTATGCAACTGCGACCAGTATGTGGACACAGATACGGACACGGAGATTGCCATGCACAACGGACGTTTTGAGATAACAGGCGAGGCGGCGGATACGAGGAAGGTTCTTCTGATCGTCAACGGTACGCTGGAGATCCGCCCGGGAAGCGAAAAGGCGTTGGAGAGTTATGTGAGGATCCTGGTCAACGGAACGGCTCTTTATCCGGAGAGTATGTCGGCGTACGCGGGAAAGATCACGGTGAATGGGAAGACAGAATGTTATCCCGACGGCTGTGTTGTGCTGGAGACACAGTTTACGGTGGACAGATATTTTCCGCTGCGCGCCAGGACGGGAGGCGTTTATTACGCCGGCGAGAAGGTACTCGCGACGGATCCCCGGCTTCCGCTGGAAAAGCTGGCAGAAAAGAATGTGCGATTTATCACCAGACAGCTGGTGGTTGCCGAGGAAACGCTGGAAAACGCCCTTTTGCTGGTGGATGAGAAGACAAAGCTTCAGGTTATTCCCGCAGGTTATGTCTATGTGGGAGGCGAAACGGTACTGACGGAGGAGCTGCTGGAAAAATACGGCACACGTCTGTATATTGACGGAAATCTTCAGCTTGTGCCGGAAAGCACAAAGCTACTGCCGCGGCTGGAAGCGCTGGAGGTTACCGGCGAGGTTTGTCTGACAGAAAAACAGCTGGAAGCGTTCCGAAAGACAGGGGCAGTTTACGGACAGATTGTTCTTGTAAAAGGAAAGACGATCAAAAATAAGGTAAGTCTTACGCTGGACGTGAAAATGCTGGAAGATGCGCCGGAGGGGATTCTGGTAAAAAACTGCGCCAAGCTGTATCTGGCGCCGGAGATCACGCGGGAGACGATCCTGTCACAGGTGCAGATCAAAAACTGCGCGAATGTCATCTGCAGTCCGGAGCAGAAAAGCGCTGTGGAGCTTGTCGCACAAAACGTGGGCAGCATCGGACAGGAGGAAGAACAGAGGTCTGGTCTGTTTGAACAGATGATGCAGAGCGAAAAAATGGTGAATGTGGATGAATATGTGCTGTAGATCTTTGTGATCAGATCAAAAACCCCTCGGATTCGCTGCGCTGCAGGTATGCGGTGCGTAGCGAACCCGAGAGGTGCTCTTTTTGTAACGATTATTTCTTACAGAAGATGCTTCCTGATCTCTGCGCCGTCCAGCGGGGACAGGTAAGCCGGAGCGATGTCGAAGACCGTCTTGCAGCCGCTCTGACCTTCCTGGCTTAAACGGTACGCGGCTCTTGCGTAGGCCACCAGGACGGAGGAGGTAAACTCCGGATTGGAGTCCAGCTTCAGATTGTACTCGATGAGGTGATCATGCTCGCCGTTCCAGCCGGTTTTTCCGCTGCGGATCACAAAGCCGCCGTGGGGGATTCCGCTGTGGTTCTTCTGCATTTCCTCTTTGCTGATGAAGTGTACGATGGTATCGTACTCGTCAAAGTAATTGGGCATTGTCTTGATGGTTTCCTCGATCTTTGCAAGATCAGCGCCTTCCTCTGCCACAACGAAGCACTCGCGCAGATGTTTCTGTCTTGTGGTCAGGTCCGGATTCTCACCGGCGCGGACAGCGTTAAGCGCCTCGTCCTTGGGGATCGTATACTGGCGGGCATCCTTTACGCCCTCCACCCGGCGCACCGCGTCGGAATGGCCCTGGCTGACGCCCTTGCCCCAGAACGTATAGTCTTTACCGTCGGGAAGGATTGCGTTTGCGTACAGGCGGTTCAGGGAGAACATGCCCGGATCCCAGCCAACGGAGATAATGCTGACATGATTTCCTTCCTTCGCGGCAGCGTCTACGTTCTCGAAATGCTCCGGAATCTTCGCGTGGGTGTCGAAGCTGTCGATGGTGTTGAACAGTCTGGCGAACTGCGGGGTCTGCTTCGGAAGGTCGGTTGCGCTTCCGCCGCAGAGGATCAGCACGTCGATCTCTTTGGTCATTTTTTCCGCGTCCTCTACCGGGCAAACCTTTACGCCCTCTGTCAGGATTTTCACACTTTCCGGCGCGCGGCGGGTAAATACCGCTTTCAGTTCCATGTCGGGATTCTGTCTGATCGCGCACTCTACGCCTCTGCCGAGGTTTCCATATCCTAAAATACCGATTCTGATGCTCATGATCTGGTTCCTCCTTCTGTTTCATTTCCTTTTTCATTTTACACAAATTCCGGCAAGATGCAAGTGTAAATTTGGACGAAATGGCGGGGCGGCCGGCGGCATGGGGTTGGCGGGCGGCTGTGGGGGTGCGGAAAATCTATGCGTCCCGCAGGCGTTCCGGCCGGGGACCGACGCAATTCGACAGGAATGCCTGATGCATTCCCGTCTCAGTGCGTCTCAGGCTCGGTACATGAAGTACCTCGCCTGCCCCGGCGGTAACGCCTGGGGGACGCTTAGATTTTCTCGCACCCCCACAGA
>JAGHIA010000103.1 GCA_017887445.1 Fusicatenibacter sp. | reverse complement strand
CTCGGGTTTTCGCGCATTCTGCGCGAAAACACCTCGCGGGATAGTGAAAGACTGAACTGTTACGAACGGATACAATTAAAAAACGTCTTAAATTGACCGGATAGCGGGCGCATGATATACTGCTTTTTTTCCAAGCGGTGTGTCATGTGCCCGTTTCTTTTGCTGAATGGTTTCTTTCGGCTTTTACGATTTTTTAGCAAGACTGCTCAGCACAGCCGGAATGGAAATCTTGTAAATCGTAAGAAGGTTCTGCAGCACCGTATCCCGGTCCTGAGGCAGCTGGTTTTTGAACCATTGGATCAGAAGACCTGCGGAGGCTTCGGTGTAAAAGGCGGTCAGAAGTTCCTTGAATTGCGGTTCCATAGAGATTCCCAGCTCCTTCTCGCCAAGACGAATGGCTTCGTAAATGATGGAAAAGAAATCCGTATAAAAAAAACGCCTGATCTCTTCGTATCCCATGGAATCCAGCGCGCTGTTGATGATGTGTCTGTTTTCCTCCACATAATTCATGACAAAAAGAATCGCTTCCTCTGTGTTCACGATCAAGTCAAAATGCTTCACCACGTCGATTGCTTCCTGTTCCAGCATCCATTTCAGAAGATCATAAATATCCTGAAAATGATAATAAAATGTTTTTCGGTTGACGTTGCAGGCAGAGATCAGTTCGGTCACTGTGATTTTGGAAAGCTTCTTTTTCTCCATGGCATTTTTCAGCGCCGCGGCAAATGATTGTTTGGTTCTAAGGGAAAGCTCTTCGTTTGTCATAGATAAAATACTCCTTCCTGTAATATGTTTATTATACAAATGTCCGGTAAGTGATTCAATGGACAAATACCGGTCATATGACCGGAAAGTGGTGGTGATTCAGCCGTCCGAATCGCTGGAATTTCCGGTCAATCGTTCTTTTTTGTCCCATATTCCACATTTGAGGTGTCTTTGACCGTTGGATTTTTGGGAAGTTTTGCATAAAATGTTCATCGGAAAGGAGAGCGGAAGATTTATCGGTCTTTACCGTTCTCTGTAATCATCCGATGGCAGGCCGGACTGCCGCGTCATACAGGATATATTGAAAACCTTATCGGTAAAAGAAAGGAGACATATTATGTGGAACTGCAGCTACGAAATTGTCATGCAGACACCCCTTGGGGAAAAACAGGGAACAGCGGAGGTTGCCGTTGGAGAGAACGATGTGAAGGGAACGCTGAACATTCTGAAAAAAAGGACACCCTTCGTTGGAACCGTTGATGAAAAAGGCCAGTGCCGGATCTCAGGAACATTGGAAACATTGCTGCGCACGATGCCCTATGAGGCCGAAGGGTGGATTACAAAGGAGATGCTGAGTCTGGAGATCAGAAGCGGTGGGGAATGTTTTCATGCCGCAGGCAGGGCGGCGGGGCATAAATAAAGCAGCGGGAGGAAGTCATGAAAAAGTTTTATCGTGTGATTGTAAACAATCCCAGAAAGATCATTGTACTTTTTGTGCTGCTGGCGGTCTTTTCCGCAGTGCTGAAGGGAATGGTGGAAGTGAATTATGATATGACGGACTATCTGCCCGAAGATTCGCCTTCCACCGTATCCCTGGACATGATGCGCAGCGAGTTTGAGGGAGGAATCCCCAATGCCCGGGTGATGATCCGGGATGTGACGGTTCCGCAGGCGCTGGAGTACAAGGAGAAGCTTCTGGCCTGTGAAGGTGTGGAGGAAGTTATGTGGCTGGACGATGCCTGGGACATTCTGCAGCCGCTGGAGACGGCGGACCAGGATACGGTAGAAACGTATTATAAGGACAGCGCCGCCCTGTTTTCCGTGACGATCGCTGAGGGAAGGCAGGTAGAGGCGGTGGACGCGATCCGGGAGCTGATCGGAGACGGCGGCGCAATGACCGGCGACGCCGTGTCCACAGCCATGGCTACCACAGGCACTGTCAGCGAGGTGAGAGTGATCGCCGTGTTTGCTGTGCTGTTTGTGTTCCTGGTGCTTTTGGTGACCACCACCTCCTGGGCGGAACCGGTTCTGGTTATGCTGGGACTTGGGGTGGCGGTGCTGATCAATGCCGGCACAAATCTGATCTTCGGGGAGATTTCTTTTGTCACCAATGCAGCGGGTTCCATTCTGCAGCTGGCGGTGTCCCTGGATTACTCGGTGTTTCTGATCCACCGGTTTGAGGAATGTCTGAGAAGAACACCGGATCCAAAAGAGGCGATGGTCGAGGCGCTGTGCTGTTCCACCAGCTCGATTCTGTCCAGCGGTCTTACGACGGTCATTGGGTTTCTGGCGCTGGTCTTTATGCAGTTCCGGATCGGGCCGGATCTGGGCCTTGCGCTGGCGAAGGGTGTGGCCATCAGTCTGATCACGGTGTTTGTGTTTATGCCGGTGGTTGTCCTGACGGCGCAGAAATGGCTGGAGCGGACACGACACCGCAGCTTGCTGCCAAGCTTTATGGGACTGGGGAGAATCATCCGGAAGATAATGATTCCCATGGTCTGCGTGTTTGTGGTTCTGATTGTTCCGGCATATCTTGGCTCCAACGCCAACTCCTTTTACTACGGAGTTTCACATATTTACGGGGAAGGAACGAAGCTTGGGGAGGACACGGAGGCGGTGGAGAAGCTGTACGGAAAGAGCGATACCTATGTGGCCATGGTTCCGCGGGGAAACCTGCCTTTGGAGCAGGAGCTGTCCGATGCGCTCCATGATATTCCGCAGGTGAAAAGCATCCTTTCTTATGTGGACACGGTGGGCGCGGAGATTCCCATGGAATATCTTGACGAGGAAGTTCTGTCCCAGCTGGTATCGGAAAACTACAGCCGTTTTGTGATAACCGTGGACGCGGAGTATGAGGGAGAGGAGACCTTTGCTCTGGTGGAAGAAATCCGGGACACTGTGCGGCGTTTTTATCCGGAGGAAGCTTATCTGGCGGGCAGCGGGGTAAGCACTTATGACCTGATGGATACGATCACAGCGGACACGGTGAAGGTCAATCTGATCGCCATTGGCGCGGTGTTTCTTGTCCTTTTGCTGACCACGAAATCCATTACGCTTCCGGTGATTCTTGTGCTGACCATTGAGACCGCCGTCTGGATAAATCTGACGATCCCATATTTTCGGGGAAGTATCGTCTTCTATATTTCGTACCTGATCATCAGTTCTATCCAGCTGGGAGCTACTGTGGACTACGCGATCCTGTTTACAGAACGGTACACAGAATTTCGAGGGACTATGAGGAAAAGGCAGGCTGTGGTGGAGACGATTGCGGCGGTAACTCCGTCGGTTATGACCTCAGGCACGGTATTGGCAGTAGTTGGATTTCTGCTGGGAGCCGTCTCCACCCATGGAATCCTGTCCCAGCTGGGAACCTTCCTGGGAATCGGGAGCCTGCTGTCATTGGCAGCTGTTCTGTTTGTGCTTCCGGGACTTTTGTATCTGCTGGACGGCCTGATCCGGAAGACTTCACTGGGGATGAAATTTTGTTAATGTTCACAGTCGTTCACAGTAACTTCGCGGCTCTAGTGAAAATTCGCTTCGCGAATGGGAGCCGCTCACACCTGAATCACTTTCTCACGCCGCAAACAGCAAGTGTTTGCGGCTGCTGTGAATAGTAATGAAATTTTACAGCGAGAAATAGATGGATGTTGATAGCGGGGAAAGGAGAATTTTAATGAAAGACAGTAAAAAATGTCTGAAACAGGGAATGAAAAAAGGAGTATCTGCCGCAATGGCCGCGGCTCTGGCGGCAGGAAGCGTGATGGGCATCTGGCCCTGCGCACCGGCGAACCGCGCGGTTGCCGTTTGGGCAGCAGAGACGGATCCAAAGCAGGAGAAAACCGGGGCATCGCAGGCAAAGGAGGAGGTTGTGTACATAACCTCCGATGCCGGCGGAACCGTGAAAAAAATGTATGTGGTAAACAGTTTTCCCGGCGGTGAGGTTACCGATTATGGAGATTATTCATCCGTAAAAATCCTGAACACGGACGGTGAGATCAGCCAGAACGGCGACGAGATCCGCATTTCCTCTGATGCTTCCAGTGTGTATTACCAAGGGGAGCTGACAGAGAGACAAAGTCCCTGGAATATTTCCCTGCGCTATTTTCTGGACGGAAAAGAATATTCGCCGGAGGAGATTGCGGGAAAGAGCGGAAATCTGGAAATTCATTTTCAGGTGACGAAAAACACGGAATGTGAGGGAAGCTTTTATGAGGATTATGCTCTGCAGGCAGCGTTTCTCCTGGACACCGAGCAGTGCGGGAATATCTCCGCACCAGACGCGACGATCGCCAATGTGGGAAGCAGCAAGCAGCTGACGTATACGATTCTTCCGGGCGAGGGGATCGACACGGTTCTCACGGCGGATGTCACAGAATTTTCCATGGACGCCGTGTCCATCAATGGGATCCGGCTGAATCTGAACGTAGACGTGGATGACGCAGATCTGAAGGAGAAGGTCGGCGAGCTGATCGACGCCACGGTAAAACTGGACGACGGCGCCCGGGAACTGAGCAGCGGGACCGAAGAACTGCAGGATGGAAGCGCACGGTTAAAAGACGGCACGTTGGAATTGAAAACAGGCATGGAAGACCTGGACGACGGAGCGGCCGCACTGCAGGAGGGTCTTGCCGCAGTGCAGAATGGACTGGACGCGCTGAACGCCCAGTCAGGGACGCTGACCGGCGGTTCCAAAGAATTTCAGGCAGCGCTGGCCACGATCCAGTCAGCAGTGAACGCTGTGTCTGTGGACAGCGAAGAATTGAGTCAGCTGACAGCGGCCTCCGGCCAGATCCGCCAGGCGCTGACTGAGTTGAGCGGCGGGGCGGCCGCGCTGCAGGATGGTCTTGGGTATGCTCAGTATCAGGCACTCATGAAAGAAAACGGCCTGGATATCGAGGAACTGAAGGCAGGAAACCAGGAGGCCGTAAAGACGATCGAAGACTACGAGGCCATGCTGGACCGGATTGGAACGATCCCCGGTTATGAAAGTCTTGTGGAACCGCTGAAAGTACAGCTTCGCGCGGCGGCAGAGCAGATCAAAACCCTGCTGAACGCCAACAACGCGGCGATCGGCGGGACAGAAGCCTATCTCAACGGCCTGTCCGGGCAGCTGCCGGCACTCACCGAAGGACTGAACACACTGGAGACCCAGTACCAGACGTTTGACGCTTCCATCTCACAGCTGACGGTGACGCTGAAAGGTATGACCGGGAATCTGTCCGCACTGGCGGATGGAATCAATCTGCTGAATGAAACCTACAAAGAACTGGACGGCGGGATCCGGGCCTACACTGACGGAACCGCGCAGCTCACAGCCGGCTACAGCCAGGTAATGGACGGTGTGGCATCGCTGGTCAAAGGAACAAAAACACTTACGGAAGGCTCTGGAGAACTGTATGATAAAACCGCGGAGCTGTACGATGGAGTAGTCACACTCTGCGACGGCGCCAGAGAAATGGCGGAAGGGACCGGAGACTTCCGCAGCCAGACCGCGGACATGGATTCCCAGGTAGATAAAGAGATCGACCGCCTCCTGGAAACCATCGGCGGCGGCAGCGGACCCTGCGTGTCCTTTGTTTCTGAAAAAAATACCAATGTGGATGCCGTTCAGTTCGTTATTACTACGGATGCCATTGAAATAGAAGAAGAGCAGACCGTACAAACCACCGAGACAGAGGAATTGTCGTTTTGGGAGAAGCTGATGCAGCTGTTCTGAAGGGAAATGTAGAACGCATAGGAAAGCTGAAAATACCGCTGGAGATTGATTTCGCAACGGCACAAGAATTTGAATTTTCTGAAGAGGCAATCGTTCCGCACCCCGCTGCCGCTACGGCCCGCCTGAGAAACCCAGAAACCGCCCACGGGCAGGGAACGCGCGCGGTTCGCGGGCATCTGTGGGAACGGGAGAAAATCTTAGAGTGTGTTTGAAAATTGCTTTCTGCAAGATGTGCGTCACAGTTTGTGGGGAATTTGTTCCAGAATCAGGAGGCGTAGCGGGCTACGCTGACTGATTCTGGGGCATATTCCACGCAAAGTGGGGCGTGCAGATTGCAGGAATGAATTTTCAAACACGCTCTAGTGCGCAAAAGACCCTTTGACAGGGCCAGGCGAAGTGCTGCCAGCACTGAGCCTGAGGAGCACTGAGCAGCGAACGCATCATGCGTTCGCTGCGAATTGCTCCGGTGCCCTGTCAAAGGGTCTTTTGCACACTTAGATTTTCCCCGTTCCCACAGCCGCCCGCGAACTGCGCGCGTTCCCTGCCCGCGGGCGGTTTCGTCCGGTTTCTCTCTTATCCTACCACGGAAACAGAAGTGATATGCGGATTTGCTCCCTCATACCAGTACAGGAAGCCTTCCATATCGATGGTCTGTCCCACCTGCAGCGCCTTCACCGCAGAGTAAACCTCTGTGGAACTGTCGCACAGATAAGATTCGATCACAAACGTATAGGTCTGTCCGTTATAAGAAGCGTTGAAATACAGGTCGTCGCCCTCGCTTCCGGAACCGTCATAGTTATAAAGGAAAGCAGCGGAAGCATCGCCGTCCGGGTTCGCCGGTTCAACGGTCATACCTTTGAACTGCACCAGTTCGTTCTGATGATTGATGAGTTCGTCGGTACCCAGCAGCTCTGTGGCGTCCAGAGCGGTGGCGATAAACTCGTCGCCCTCTACGATCTCAAAGGAACCGTCCATGATCTCGACTTCGCCGGACCATTCCGCCTTATAGCCGGTCACACGGATCTTCGTTCCCGGAACCAGTTTCTCGTAATCTTCCTGGGAACATGCCATATCGTACATAAAGTAAGCGCCGTCTTCGCTCTGTCCGTAAACGGTAGCCTTGCCCTGGCCTTCGTCCTCCCACCAGGACTGTTTTGCCTGAACGTAAGTTTCAATGGTCACTTCTGTGTCCAGTTCTGCGGCCACATACTCTTCATGGGTCATAACGTCTGCAGAGGCTGTGTCGTCCGCGCCGGTGCTGTCTGTTGCTGTGTCAGAAGCGGAGTCCGCCGAAGAATCGGAAACGGAATCTGCTGCGGAGTTGTCCGATACGGATGCGGTGGACGCGCCGGAGGCACTGTTGGAGTTGTTTCCGCCGCCTGCGCATGCGGTCAGGGCGAATGCCATGGAAACGGCCAGCAGCATGGATAAAGCTTTTCTTTTCATAATGTTTCTCCTCTCATGATTCGGTGAGATGTTGCACAGGGAAAGTGATGTTTCCCGTAACCGTTCAGCAAGGTTGTACTGTTACACGTTCCCCGCACAAATGATAATTTTATAACAAATTTATTATAATCCAACCAGCTGAAAAATCAATCTTTTTTATGTTTTTTTTCGCCAATCAGGCATTTGGACGTAACCGTTCAGCCAGGTCTGTGCATTTACTGCACAGATCGTATGAAAACGTAGTGCCTGCGGGCATCCGGCTCATCGCGAAGCGATTTTCAATGGCCGGAGGCCGTAACCGTTCAGCTGGCTGAACGGTTACATTTGGACGACTCAGTTGCCGGAATAACTATATCTGGCCGGATGTTTTCAGAGTCAAGTGGAATGTCTGCGCCGGCTACGCTTTTTCGAAACCGCCAGATAGATCAGAATAAGCGCCCACACGCCTGCCAGTCCGCCAAGAAGCGCCTTGGCCGTGGCCGGAAGCGGACCCAGGTCGGCTTTCTGGCCGGACAG
Source organism: Fusicatenibacter sp. (assembly GCA_017887445.1). Lineage (GTDB taxonomy): Bacteria > Bacillota > Clostridia > Lachnospirales > Lachnospiraceae > Fusicatenibacter. The sequence continues at coordinate 1,242 of JAGHIA010000103.1, read as the reverse complement.
CGCGGAGTTTTCGTCCAGATGGTACAGGGCGCTGACATCGCTGTAAAGAGTCTGCAGGTAAGCGTCGTCCACAGTTTCCTTTCGCCGGACGGACTTGACCACGTTGTCAATGAGCGCGCCGGCGGCGTTGCGCAGGGAAGCCGAGCCGTTAAACACTGGGGTGACGAAGGTATCATCCGCATGTTCCAGCAGGATCTTCGCAGCGTCGATCTTCACGGAATAGTGGGTGTCGTTGTCCTCGCCGGCCCGGGACAGATAGTCCTGATATTCTGCGGATCCCTGGGCGCTGAGTGTCACCGGCACATAGCCTTCCGTCTCAGAGTAGGCGATCTGCACGTCGTTGCTCAGCAGATACTGGGCGAACAGCCAGGAAGCCAGAACTTCCTGCGGGTCTTCCTTGTTGAAGACACACAGGGACGGTCCCTGGGAGATCATCTGCAGGTGTTCCGGGTCATACTGGGGGACCGGCAGCACGGCTGTCTCAAATTCCGTAATGGATTCCTCGGCGATATCCACCAGCGGGGCGTCGCTTCCCATCCAGGTGGCCCCTGCCGTGGAGTCGATGGCGAAGACGCACTGGCCGGCGTTCAGGAAGTTGGCCGGATAGCCGGAAATCTTGAAGGTGGAGAAGGCGCCGCTTTGGGTATGGGCGGCCACGGTGGTGAGGATGTCCTTGGTGGTATCGTTGAACATCTGTACCTGGCCGTCGCCGGTGGAATATCCCGCGTCCTGCTGGCGGAGCATCTGGATCATCATATTGTCGGAGGATTTGTAGATGAACGGGATCATTACGTCCCCTCCGTTCAGCAGATAGGTACCGTCAGCGTTTTTCTGGGCGGCCGCCTCGGAAACTTCCCAGATAAAATCCCAGGTCAGCACATCGGGCAGCGTATATCCCAGCGTCTCCACATAGGTTTTGTTGATGTAGCAGGCCTCGGTGGAACGCATATAGGGAAGGGCGTAATAACTTCCGGCAATCTCACATTCCTCCAAAAACTGGGGAACGATCTCATCCTTGGCCGGCGCGTCGAACAGCAGCTCGTTGCCGCCCAGGCCGTAGCGGCCGTCGTCCATCAGTTCGTCCAGCGGGACCACCACATTGTCGCCGGTCAGGTAGGTGGCGATGTGGTCCGGGTAGGTGATGCACACGTTGGGAGTCGTGCCAGTGGAGATGTTTGTGATCACGTCGTTGTAAATGTCGCCGTAGTCTGTGTACAGCCGCAGATTGACGGTAATGTTTGG
>JAGHIA010000102.1 GCA_017887445.1 Fusicatenibacter sp. | reverse complement strand
GTCCCACTTTGCGTGGAATTTGCCCCAAAATCAGTCAGCGTAGCCCGCTACGCCTCCCGATTTTGGAACAAATTCCCCACAAACTGTGACGCACATCTTGCAGAAAGCAATTTTCAAACACACTCTAGGCATTTACCGCACCTCAGGGATCCGTACCCCGATGAAATGGAGAGAAGGAGGAGATGTTATTATGTATTCAGCTACAGACGTTATTTGGGTGTTGATAGGCGCCATCCTGGTGTTTTTCATGCAGGCTGGTTTCGCCCTGTGCGAGGCGGGACTGACCAGAGCGAAAAACACAGGAAACATTCTGATGAAAAACATGATGGATTTCTGCATCGGCACACCGTGCTACTGGCTGGTGGGATTCGGCATCATGTTCGCGGGCAGCGGCCCGCTGATCGGCGGCTTTGATCCACTGATCCGGGGTACCTACGATTTCGGAACGCTTCCTACCTGGTGCTACGCGATCTTCCAGACCGTATTCTGCGCCACGGCGGCGACCATCGTTTCCGGTTCCATGGCGGAGCGTACCAATTTTAAAGCCTACTGTGTTTACAGCGCAGCCATCAGCCTGATCGTTTACCCAATCTCAGGCCACTGGATCTGGGGCGGCGGCTGGCTGGCACAGATGGGATTCCACGACTTCGCCGGTTCCACCTGTGTACATATGGTCGGCGGACTGATCGCGTGCCTTGGAGCGGCGCTACTTGGTCCCCGTATTGGAAAATACGACAAGAACGGAAAAGCAAAAGCAATTCCGGGACACAATATGACGGCAGTTGCCCTTGGAGTTTTCATTCTCTGGTTCTGCTGGTTCGGATTCAACGGAGGTTCTACGGTAGCCATGACCGCCGACGCGGACATGGAGCTGGCTTCTCTGGTAATGTTCAACACGAACCTTGCGGCGGCAGTGGCAACCTGTGTGGCCATGATTTTTACCTGGATCCGTTACGGTAAACCGGATGTATCCATGACCTTCAACGCGGCGCTGGCAGGTCTGGTAGCCATCACCGCTCCCTGCGACTGCGTTACACCGGTTGGAGCATTCTTCATCGGCCTGGTGGCAGGCGTTCTGGTAGTCATTGCGGTAGAATTTTTCGACAACGTAGTAAAAATCGACGACCCGGTTGGAGCGATTTCCGTTCACATGGTCAACGGAATCTGGGGAACCATTGCAGTGGGCCTGTTCAGCAACGGCGGAGACGGCGTAGGCGTAGGCCTGTTCTACGGCGGCGGACTCCATCAGCTTGGCGTACAGCTGCTGGGAATTGTCACGGTATCGGCGTATGTACTTATTGTAATGTTCATCGTATTCAAAGTCATCGACAAGACCATTGGCCTTCGCGTTCCGGAACAGGTTGAGATCGACGGTCTGGACATCCACGAACACGGCCTGACCTCCGCATATGCAGGTTTTGCCATCAGCGATATGACAGGCATGGACATGGACATCAACGAGAACACCGATCTTGGCGAGGACAGCTACGACGACGCATCCGAGAGCAAGAGAAACGCGGCGGTAAAAGTGGTAAGACAGGAGACCGTCACAGAAGGAGCAGCCGGCACAGGAATGCACAAAGTCACCATCATCTGCCGTCTGTCCAGATTTGACACATTAAAGAAAGCCCTGAACGACCTGGGAGTAACAGGAATCACCATGACCCAGGTAATGGGATGCGGAATCCAGAAAGGAGCCGGAGAGAAATACCGCGGCGCCGAGATGGATGCCAACCTGATACCAAAAGTAAAAGTAGAAGTAGTAGTCAGCAAGATCCCCGTAGACGCAGTCATCGACGCCTCCAAGAGAGCCCTCTACACCGGCCACATCGGCGACGGCAAGATCTTCGTCTACAACGTCCAGAGAGTCGTAAAAGTCCGCACCGGCGAAGAAGACTTCGCGGCTCTGCAGGATGTGGAGTGATCTTACGGACCACATAAAAGCATACAAAAGTATACCAAACCATACTAAACCATACTAAACCAAATCAGGAAGCTAAGGCAGAGGTTTTCTCCCCTTAGCTGCCGCACAACAGGACTGCCGCACGGAGCCATATCTCCCGCGGCAGTCCTGTTGTTTTCCAACATTCTGTAAACAGAGTTACCCACAACTTTCTCATATGCCAAAGGTATAGAATAGAAAAATTCACAGCCGTATGTTAAAATGATATAGAAAACGACAAGTAACAGTTCAGCAAGGCTGAACTGCTACAATGACAAAAAAGACTCCCCAACCAATGGTTGAATTTTCCCAATCCAACCGTTGGTTTGTGTAAATAACATACAAAAAGGTGTATTGTTCAAAGCGAAAGGAGAAAAAATGATGAATCAGACAGAGATTGGAAAATTTATTGCTAAATGCCGTAAAGAAAAAAAGCTAACTCAAGCGCAGTTGGCAGAAAAACTGAACATTACAGATAGGGCAGTATCTAAATGGGAAACTGGTAAAAGTATGCCGGATTCATCTATAATGTTAGAGCTTTGCGAAATAATGGGAATCACAGTAAACGAGTTATTAAGTGGGGAAAAAATTGACATGGAAAGTTATGAAAAAAAAGCAGACGAGAATTTGATTGCCTTGAAAAGAAAAGACGAGAATAATATGGCAAAAAATATGATTATTTCAATTCTTTTTTCGATAACACTTTTGATAGGGATTATGGTATGTCTTATTTGCAATATTGCAGTATCCGGCAATTTAACGTGGTCACTAATCCCGGTCAGTTCCATTCTTTTTGCATGGGTCATATCTTTTCCAAGTATCATACTGGGAAAGAGGGGAATCACCGCAAGTTTAATATCGTTCAGCGTTTTTATTATTCCATATCTTTTTTTATTAAGCAGTTTGATGAAAGTAAGAGAAATATTTTCAGTTGGCGCCGTTATGGCAATAACTTGCATCATTTTCCTATGGACAATAGCTGCGGTATTTAATCGCATCGGGAAAACAAGAAAATTGATTGCTTTGGGAGTTGTTTTTTTATTATCCATTCCATTTATGTTTATCGTCAATATAATACTATCAAAAATGATAGCAGAACCTATGCTTGATATTTGGGATATACTGTCTATCTTTATCTTGTTAATATTGGCGTTTATCTTTTTTATTTGTGATTACGCTAAGAAAAAGGGATTGATGAAATGACAAAAATAATTTCATACAGATAGCAAAGCCAGTCGAGCCAGTCAACGGTCAAGATGAACGGCGCATACCGCGCCGCTGTTGACAGTCCCCCCGCCTTTGCAGGAGGGTAATTAAGAAGCGACAGCAAGGAGTGCTGCACCCCCTGTTATCATAAAGCAATCCGTCAACCAAGCACAGTCCTTACTTCTTAATCTTTCTGTCACCCCTTTCCCTTTTTGTTTTATATCTTTGTCACCATCTTTGCTGTATTTTGCTATATTCCCGCAACTCCTCCGCCCTCGTCCCTCCGCAGCCACAACCAGGAAGCCGCCGGGAGCAGCGCCAGCCGGGCAATGGGTATTCAGAAATCCAGCGCTTGCGACTGCGGGCGGACACACACGGCACGGGTGTCCGGTGTGCGGGTGAACAAAACCATCCGCAGCCACACCAAAAACCCCACCCGGACAACGAACACCCGTGCCGCGTCTGTCCGAACGCCGGAGTGAGCGCGGATTCTGAATACCCATCGCCCGGCTGGCGCTGCTCCCGGCAGCTTCCGTCCCCACCCGAACGCCGGAGTGAGCGCGGATTCTGAATACCCATTGCCCGGCTGGCGCTGCTCCCGGCAGCTTCCGTCCCGTAAAATCTTAAGATTTTACGACTTGACAAAAGGGGGAAAGACGCTTATGATAAGAACAACCTGGATAAACCCAGGCAAACCAAGAAGAAAAAGGTAACGAGAAAGAGGAGTACATGAAGAACCCCGAAAGAGAGGACGGTTCACCGGCTGAAAGGCCGTCCAGGGAAGTGGTCATGGAAGGTAGCTTTTGAACCGGGGGATTGAAAGACAACAGGAAAAGGTGGTTGTTCGGCAGCGATGCGTCTGACTGAACGGTTATGTTGTGCAAAGTAGGTTCCCACGCCTTGTCAGCGTTAAAAGACCGGAAGGTTCGCGCCAGAGCCAGCCTAAGTCCGTTTGCCGCGCCGGAGAAATCCCGTGCGGAAAACCAGGAGCAGGCCAGACAGGCGCCGACAGATTCCATGGAGAGAAAAAACAAGGTGGTACCGCGGAAAGATTCGCCCTTTGCACAACAGTCGTGCAGAGGGTTTTTTTATTGAAATTTCGCGGCCGCCCGGATTCAAGGAGGAAAACATGAATAAAGAACTTGCAAAAACCTACGACCCGAAGGGGATCGAGGAAAGACTGTATCAGAAATGGCTGGACAAAGGATACTTCCACGCCAAGGTAAACCCCAACAAAAAACCGTTTACCATCATGATGCCGCCGCCGAACGTAACCGGCCAGCTCCACATGGGGCACGCGCTGGACAACACCATGCAGGATATCATGATCCGCTTTAAGCGTATGCAGGGGTACGAGGCCCTCTGGCAGCCCGGCACCGACCACGCGGCCATTGCCACAGAGGTAAAGGTAATCGAGATGCTGAAGGAAAAAGGCATCGACAAGGACGAGATCGGCCGCGAGGAATTTCTCCGGTACTGCTGGGAGTGGAAAAAAGAGTACGGCGGACGCATCAACGACCAGCTGAAAAAGCTCGGTTCCTCCGCCGACTGGGAGAGAGAGCGGTTCACCATGGACGAAGGCTGCTCCGAAGCGGTTGAGGAGGTATTCTGCCGCCTGTATGAGAAAGGCTGGATCTATAAAGGAAGCCGTATCATCAACTGGTGTCCGGTGTGCCAGACATCCATCTCCGACGCGGAGGTAGAGCACGAGGAGCAGGCCGGTCATTTCTGGCATATCAATTATCCCATCGTTGGCGAAGAAGGAAGATATGTAGAGATCGCCACCACCCGTCCCGAGACGCTGCTGGGCGATACCGCCGTTGCGGTAAACCCAGAGGACGAGCGGTACCAGGATCTGATCGGAAAGATGCTGAAGCTTCCGCTGACCGGCCGTGAGATCCCGGTGATCGCGGACGCTTATGTGGACAAAGAGTTCGGAACCGGCTGCGTAAAGATCACGCCGGCCCACGACCCCAACGATTTTGAGGTAGGAAAACGTCACGATCTGCCGGAGATCAACATTATGAACGACGACGCCACCATGAATGAGAAATGCGGCAAATACGCCGGCATGGACCGCTACGAAGCGCGGAAAGCCATGGTTGCGGATCTGGAGGAGCAGGGACTTCTCGTTAAGGTTGAGGAGCATGTTCACAACGTAGGAACCCACGACCGCTGCGGCACCACCATCGAGCCGATGGTAAAACCCCAGTGGTTCGTAAAAATGGCCGATATGGCCAAACCGGCCATCGAGGCGGTAAAGAGCGGAAGGACAAACTTCGTTCCCCAGAGCTTCGAGAAAACCTATTTCCACTGGCTGGAGAACATCCGTGACTGGTGTATTTCCAGACAGCTGTGGTGGGGACACAGAATCCCGGCTTATACTTGCGACGCCTGCGGCGAGATTGTTGTACAGAAAGGCGGCGCGCCGGCAATCTGCCCGAAATGCGGCGGCACCCACTTTACCCAGGATCCGGATACCCTGGACACCTGGTTCAGCTCCGCCCTGTGGCCGTTCTCCACGCTTGGATGGCCCAGGAAGACGCCGGAGCTGGAGTATTTCTATCCCACCGACGTTCTAGTAACCGGCTACGACATCATTCCGTTCTGGGTAATGCGTATGATGTTCTCGGCGCTGGAGCAGACCGGTGATATTCCGTTCCACCATGTGCTGATCCACGGACTGGTGAGAGATTCCCAGGGAAGAAAGATGAGCAAATCTCTTGGAAACGGCATCGATCCGCTGGAGGTGATCGACAAATACGGCGCGGACGCCCTGCGTCTGACGCTGATGACCGGAAACGCGCCGGGCAACGATATGCGCTTCTACTGGGAGCGTGTGGAGGCCAGCAGAAACTTTGCCAACAAAGTATGGAACGCGTCCCGGTTTATCATGATGAACCTGGAAAAGGCGGAGGTTCCCACGGAAATGCCGAAGGAGCACCTGACCATCGCCGACAAATGGATTCTGTCCAAGGTCAACGCTCTGGCTTCTGAGGTGACGGAAAATCTGGATAAATATGAGCTGGGCATCGCGGTACAGAAGGTATACGATTTCATCTGGGAGGAGTTCTGCGACTGGTACATCGAGATGGTAAAGCCGCGTCTGTACAGTGAAACCGACGAGACCAAGGGAGCGGCGCTGTGGACCCTGAAAGCCGTGCTTGGAAGCGCGCTGAAGCTGCTGCATCCGTATATGCCGTTTATCACCGAGGAGATCTACTGCACGCTGAATCCCCAGGAGGAGACGGTAATGACCGCGTCCTGGCCGGTATTTGATGAGGCATGGAGCTTCCCGCAGGAGGAAGCGGATGTTGAGCGGATGAAGGAAGCGGTGCGCAGCATCCGTGCGGTGCGCGCGGAGCTTCAGGTTCCCCCGTCAAAGAAAGCGAGCGTTTATGTGGTAAGCGCCGACGACGCGGTTCGCGAGACGTTCCGAAGCGGAAGCGTATTTTTCGCGACGCTGGCATCCGCCAATGAAGTTCACGTTCAGGAGGATAAGGAAGGCATCGCCGACGACGCGGTTTCCGCGGTGATTCCACAGGCAGCCATCTATATCCCCTTTGCCGAGCTGGTGGATATCGAAAAAGAAATCGAACGTCTGAAAAAAGAGGAAGAACGTCTGACCAAGGAGATTGCCCGTTCCAACGGTATGCTTGGAAATCCCAACTTTGTTCAGAAAGCGCCTGAGGCAAAGGTTCAGGCGGAGAAGGACAAGCTGGCGGATTATCAGCAGATGATGGAGCAGGTTCGTACAAGATTGGAGCAGCTTTCAAAATAATATGAAAAAAATAAAAGAAATTTTGAAGAAAGGAATCGAGACATTTCGTAAACCCAGGCCGGAAAAAGAACTGAGTCCCGCCCAGCGCAAGGCGCTGAAGATCTGCAATCTTCTGTCGCTGCCCCTTCACGCTGTGGGATGCTGCCTTCTGTATTTTGTCATCGAGGCGCTGTCCCGCAGATCGGCCGCCCAGGCATGGACGTTCATGACGGAAAAGCCGTTGGTGTTTCTGTACAACGCGTTTCTGATTTTTACAACGTTTCTGGTGGTCTATCTGTTTCGCAGAAGGACGCTGGCGCGGCTGGTTATGACATTTTTCTGGCTGCTGCTGGGTATCATCAACTGCGTGATCCTCTCCAACAGGGTCACGCCCTTTACCGGGCCGGATCTGAAAAATTTAAGCGACGGCGCCAAGGTCGTCACCAAGTACCTGTCCGGGGGAACGGTGATCCTGGCCTTCGCGGCGCTGGCCGCGGTGATTCTGTTCCTGGTATGGTTCTGGTTTAAGGGACCAAAGTTCCGGGGAAAGATCCGCTGGTATGTGAACATTCCGGCGATCATCGCCGCCTGTTTTTTGTTTGCGGGCGTCACGGAACTGGCGCTGCAGAACCGTGTACTGTCCAGTTATTTTGTGAACATCGCGTTTGCCTACGAGGACTACGGTTACCCCTACTGTCTTGCGGTCACGCTGTTTGAGACAGGGATCGGGGAACCCAACGGATATTCGGAAGAACTGGTGGATGAGATCGAGCGAAGTCAGGGAGAGCAAAAGGAGAACGATTCGGTGATGCCAAATATCATTTTCCTGCAGCTGGAATCCTTCTTTGACCCCAGCACGGTGACCTACCTGAACCTGTCCGAGGACCCGATTCCCTATTTCCATCAGCTGATGGACGAGTATTCCTCCGGATGGTACCGGGTTCCGGTGGTGGGCGCGGGAACGGCCAACACAGAGTTTGAGACAATCACAGGCATGAGTCTGCGCTATTTCGGGCCGGGGGAATACCCCTACAAGTCGGTGCTCCAGGAGGAAACCTGCGAGAGCGCGCCCTATGTGCTGAAAGACCTTGGCTATTCCACCCATGCCATCCACAACAACGAGGCCAATTTTTATTCCAGGAGAACGGTGTTTTCCAGACTGGGATTTGACTCCTTTACCTCTGAGGAATATATGCCTGATATCTCCGACACCACGCCCACCGGCTGGGTGAAGGATCATATCCTGACGGACGAGATCATCAAAGCGCTGGATTCCTCTCCGGATCAGCCGGATTACGTCTATGCCATTTCCGTCCAGGGACACGGCGATTACCAGAACGAGCCGGTGCTGGACGACCCGAAGATCACGGTCAGCGGCGCGGAGGACAAGGTAAAGAACAACTATGCGTGGGAATACTACGTCAACGAGATCAATGAGATGGATCAGTTCATCCAGGAACTGGTGGAGCGTCTGGAAGCCTATGACGAGCCGACGGTGCTTGTCATGTACGGCGACCATCTTCCCACCATGGACCTGCAGATGGACGATCTGAGCAATAAATATCTGTATCAGACCCAGTATGTGATCTGGGACAATATGGGACTGGAAAAGAAGAATAAGAATCTTTCCTCCTACCAGATCGCCGCGGAGGTGCTGGACCGGGTGGGCATCCACAACGGAACGATCTTCCGCTATCACCAGACCAGAAAGAACACCAAAAACTATCAGGTGGATCTGGAGGTGCTACAGTACGATCTGCTGTACGGCAAGCGTTACGCCTACGGCATGGACGGGGAGACGCCTTATGAGAGAACGCAGATGGAGCTTGGCGTGGTTCCAATCACGCTGACAGGCGCCGAAAATATGGGCGGAGATACCTGGTATTTCTACGGCGAGAATTTCACCGCTTCCAGCAGAGTGGAGGTCAACGGGGAGATGCTGGATACCATTTTCCTGGACGACAATACGCTGATGGTCAGCGGTCTGGAGCTGAAGGACGGCGACCAGGTGACCATTGCCCAGCAGAGCAACAGTTCCACAAAGAAGGTGCTGTCCCGGACAGACCCGTGGATTTGCGAGACGACCGTGACCCTGACTCCGTCGGTGGCGCCGGAAGCGGAAGGAAGCGAGACACCGTCCATGGCCGGTTCGCCGGAAAACGCCCAGACGGAAACGCCTGCGGCGGAAGACGGGACACAGCCGGAAGGGGGAGCGGCGCCTGAGCCGGACAGCGGCACAGCGCCTGAGGTGAAGGAAGGCGAGGCGCCTGAGACGGAGGAAGGTACAGAGCCGTAAGCGGACAGCGATACTGCGCCGGATGGAACCGGCACAGTGCCGGCTGAAAATAAGGAAGCGCAAGAGGGTGTCCGGTAAAGCAGCGCTGGAATCGTTACGGCATCCGTCCATGAAAAATCGCTTCGCGATGGGCCGGATGCCTGCAGGCACTACGTTTTCATACAGTCTGCGCAGTAAATGCGCAGACCTGGCTGAACGGTTACCTGGAATCCCCCCTGGAATACGCTGCGGTCCAACATAGAGAGGATTGCTGCGAAAAAAATCAAAAGTTGCGCTCAAATTTTTCAATTTATCTATGGACATATTCCACCACTATTATATAATGGTAAAGTGACGGGGCGGCAGCGGTCCGGATGGCTGGAACGCTGCACAGGACGGCGTGACCGGCGTCCCGCGCAAATACGTTAGATAAGAGTGGTGGAATTTTTGAACTACGAAGAAGCGGCAGCTTATATTGAAGATATACCAAAGTTTACGGTCAAGCATCCCGTCGCCCACACGGCAGGCCTGCTGGAGCGTCTTGGAAATCCGGCTCTTGGAAGAAAGATCCTCCATGTGGCAGGCACCAACGGAAAGGGCAGCGTGTGTTCCTATCTGGACGCCATGCTGCGCCTGGGCGGAAAAACCGCCGGTATGTTTACCTCGCCTCATCTGATCCGCATCAACGAGCGTTTTGTGATCAACGGACAGACGGTCAGCGACGGGGACTTTCTGGCGGCCTTTGAGAAGGTGCTGGCGGCAGTCCGCCGCTATGCCAGCACAAAAGAGGAGCATCCCAGCTATTTTGAGTTTCTGTTTCTGATGGCTATGCTCCTGTTTGAGGAGGCGGATGTGGAGTATGTGGTCCTGGAGACGGGACTGGGCGGAAGGCTGGACGCCACCAACGCGGTGCCGCGCCCGCTGGCCTGTATGATCACATCCATCAGCCGCGACCACACAGAATACCTGGGAGAGACGATTCCGGAGATCGCCGCGGAAAAGGCGGGGATCATCAAACCCGGCGTGCCGGTAATCTATGACGGCCATAACCGGGAGGCGGCCAGCGTCATCAGCCAGAGAGCAGAGGAAGTGGGAAGTCCGGCTTATGAGCTGCTTCCGTCGATGGTCCGGCGGGAGGCGGTGAGCCAGGAGGGAATCCGTTTTTGGTTTTGTCCCGACGGGCAGGAGCAGGCGCGGCTGCAGATTCCGTACATTGCCGATTATCAGATGATGAACGCCAGCCTGGCGTATTATACGATGAAATGCCTGAATAGGGTACACGGGATTTCCGACGAGATTCTGGCGCAGGGTATCCGGGAATCCCACTGGCCCTGCCGGATGGAGACGGTGCTGCCGGGGGTGATCATCGACGGCGCCCACAACGAGGATGGGATCCAGCAGTTTATCCGCACCGCGGCTCATTTTGCCAGGGAGCGGGAGATCACGATCCTGTTTTCCGCGGTGAGCGACAAGAAGTATGAGGAGATGATCCGCAGCATCAGCGAAGAGATCCGGCCGGCGCGGGTGGTGGCCACCCGTATCGGGGGAAGCAGGGAGGTGCCGGCGGAAACGCTGGCGGAAGATTTTCGAAGGGCAGGATGCCGGGAAGTATACGCGCAGGCCGATGTGGCCGAGGCATTTGAACAGGCATACAGGATGAAGGGGGATGGCATGTTGTTCTGCGTAGGCTCGCTGTATCTGGCCGGGGAGTTGAAAGACCATATCAGCAAACGGGCGAAGGAGGAAAAGAATGCTCAATTACGAGGAGGAACTGAAGAAATTTAAGCCATGTCTCGACGTGGACGAGGTGGAGAACGCCATCTACAGCCGCGACCTGACAGACGTGATCGATATACTCAGAGAAATGATGAAATCCGGGCAGGAAACGGAACCGGCCGAAGAGAAGGAAGAGTAAGGTATGCCGATGAATTGTTTGAATTGTAAAGCGGCAGTGGAGCCGGGACTGGACTTCTGTCCGTACTGTGGATTTGACCTGCGGGTGCAGAGAAAGTGTATGTCTCTCTCGAACATGTACTACAACCTGGGACTGGACAAGGCGCAGATCCGCGACCTGTCCGGGGCCATTGATATGCTGCGCAGAAGTCTGAAATTTAATAAACTGAACATCCAGGCGCGGAACCTTCTGGGACTGGTTTATTTTGAGACCGGCGAGGCAGTGTCCGCCCTGAGCGAGTGGATCATCAGCAAGAATATCATGCCGGAGAACAACGTGGCTTCCGAATATATCGCAAAGCTCCAGGCGGAGCCGGCGAAGCTGGACATGATCAACCAGACCATCAAGAAATACAACGCCGCGTTGAAATGCTGCCGGGAGAACAATGAGGACGTGGCCGCCATTCAGCTGAAAAAGATCTTAAGCCAGAATCCCAAGCTGATCAAAGGCTATCACCTGCTGGCGCTGATCTATATCCGGAGAGAGGAATATGAGCGGGCCAGAAAGATCCTGAAAAAGGCGGCGCGCATTGACAAGACCAATTCCACGACGCTGCGCTTCCTGAAGGAAGTGGATTTTCAGACCGGAACCCAGACGTCCCTGGAGCCGCGGCGGTTCAGCCGCAGAGGAAAGGCGGAAGCGGAGGAAGAGAAGATCACCACGGACCTTCTGGCGGCCAACGATGTGGTGATCCAGCCGCCGACCTTCCGGGAAAGCTCCTACATGGCCACCGTCCTGAACATCGCCATAGGACTGCTGCTCGGAGGACTTGTGGTATGGTTCCTGATCGGGCCGGGCCGGGAGCAGGAGATCAACCGGGCCGCGGACGAAAAGATCATAGAATACAGCGCCACCATGGCCAGCCAGGAAGCGCAGATCAATGAACTGCAAAGCCAGGTGGACAGCCTCAACGAGACGACAGCCTCCGCCCAGCAGCAGCTGGACCAGGCCGGGCAGAAAAGCACCAGCTATGAGAATCTGTTGAAAGCCGTGGAAGCTTACCAGAAAGGAAATACCTCCCAGGTGTCCAATGTGCTGATGGAGGTAAACGTGGATCAGCTGTCGGTGGACGCCAAGGCGGTTTACGATGAGATCTACTCCAGCATCCAGGACGCCATGTTCAGCGAGCTGAAGCAGGAAGGCCAGGAGGCCTTTGACGAGGCAGAGTACACCACGGCGGTTGACCGGCTCACCAAGGCGCGGGAGATCAACGGGGAGGATTACGTTGTGCTCAACCGTCTCGCTCACGCTTACCGGATGCTGGGCCAGACCGACAATGCCATCGCTACGTTCCAGGAGATCATCAACGTGTTCCCGGGAACCGATTATGCGTCGCGGGCGGCGAATTCCATCGAGCAGCTGGGCGGTACGCCCCAGGAACCCCAGAATACGACGGGCAATGACGATGGGGACGGCCAGGACGGAACCGGCGATGGAGATAACGGAGACGGAGATAACGGAGACGGAACCGGCGATGGAGACGGCGACACCGGAGACGGTAATAATGAGGACGGAACCGAAGAGTGAGACGGCGATACCGGCGGGAGTACACCGTATATTAAATATCTAGCCAGATGACGCAGGATATTTTTCGAGTGTGTATGTTCAAAAACGCAGGCGTAGCGGGCTACGCCGAGGCTTTTGAACATGTGCAATCGGAAAAATAGACAAGTCAGATGGTCTGGATATTTAATATACGGGGTACTCGCAGATAGAAACCGCGGGAAAGCCGATGCTGCTGCACGAATGATCGTATGACTTTCAGGCGTGTAACGGCTTGTCGGCTGCCGTCCGGAAAAACAGAAGTATAAGAGAAACCTCGAAGCCGGGGATATATGAAGACGATTCTTTGTATATCTCCGGCTTTTGTCAGGTTATAACGGTGCAGCTATGCGCAACCGCGTGGGGCTGCTGTATTTAGCACATATTGCAGCAGGAGTATTTGTTTCGTGCAGCAGCTCCGCTGAAATCGTGAAAAGGGGAGAATCAATGGAAAAAGGGGAATTGTTTCAGCTAAAAGGAAGCATACTGACGATAAAGGTACCGGCGGAGCTGGATCATCATCTGGCGGATGAGATCCGCAGGCAGTCGGAGGAAATTCAGAACGAACACAACATCCGCCAGATCGACTTTGACTTCGGCCAGACCACGTTTATGGACAGTTCGGGCATCGGACTTGTGATGGGGCGGTTTCGGGAGATCCAGCTGACAGGCGGCACCGTGCGGGCGCTTCATGCCAACGAGCGGGTGCGTAAGATTCTGAAAATCTCCGGGGTTTCGAGAGTCATCGAAGTGGTGCCGGAAAAAACATGGAAGATCTGAGGGAAAGGAGAACTTATGGAACAGACAAACGAGATGATGATGGAATTTGACAGCCGCTCCTGCAACGAAAGCTTTGCCAGAGTGGCGGTGGCGGCGTTTATGACACAACTGAATCCGACGTTGGAGGAAGTGGCGGATGTGAAGACGGCGGTGTCCGAGGCGATCACCAACGCGATCATCCACGCCTACGACAATCAGGTACATAAGATCCGGCTGGAATGCAGGCTGGAAGGAAAAACCATTGAAATTGCGGTGACGGACTTCGGCAAAGGGATTCCTGATATTCCAAAGGCTATGGAACCATTGTTCACCACGCGGCCGGAGCTGGAGCGTTCCGGTATGGGATTTGCGTTTATGGAAGCGTTTATGGACGAGCTGGCCGTAGAGTCGCAGGTGGGAAAGGGAACCGTCGTCCGCATGAAAAAGACGGTGGGAAACCGTTCTCCCTTTGAGGAAGACTGAGGAGGTATCATGGAACATACGCTGGACCTGCTTCGAAAAGCGCACGAAGGGGATAAAGCGGCGAGAGATACACTGGTAGAGGAAAATATGGGACTGGTCTGGAGCATCGTGCGCCGTTTTACCGGACGGGGCGTGGACGCGGAGGATCTGTTCCAGATCGGGAGCATCGGCCTTCTGAAGGCCATCGATAAATTTGACACCGGCTATGACGTTCAGTTTTCCACCTATGCGGTCCCCATGATCACCGGAGAGATCAAACGGTTCCTGCGGGACGACGGGATGGTCAAGGTCAGCCGGCCGCTGAAGGAGCTTTCCTGGAAAGCCTACGCCATCCGCGAGCGGCTGGAGCGGGAGCTTGGGCAGGAACCCTCCCTGGCAATGATTGCCGGGGAGCTGGAGGTGACCATGGAGGAGCTTGTGATGGCGCTGGATTCCGGCGCGGAGGTGGAGTCGCTGCAGAAGACCATCTACCAGGGAGACGGAAACGATATCTCCCTGGAGGACCGGCTGGAAGAAAAATCCTGCGCCCAGGAGCGGCTGCTGGACCGGCTGCTTTTGGAGGAGACGCTGGCCAAGCTGGAGGCGCGGGAGCGGCAGATCATCTGGCTCAGGTATTTTGAGGATAAGACCCAGACGGAGATCGCCAGGGAACTGGGAATCTCCCAGGTGCAGGTGTCGCGGATGGAAAAGAAGATCCTCTCCACCATGCGCGGAAAGATCCTGGGGGAATAGGGCGGACGAAACTGTCCACGGGAAAGCGTCCCCGGGCGGCAGTCGCGGGGTGCGCCGGACGGCTGCGGGGAAGGGGAAACTCTAAACGTGCAGAGACGCCGCAGGACGGGGACCGGAGCGATTCGCCAGGAAGGCTTGATGCCTTCCCGGCTCAGGCGCTCCTCAGACTCAGGACGTGAAGTCCTGAGTCTG
>JAGHIA010000101.1 GCA_017887445.1 Fusicatenibacter sp. | reverse complement strand
TCACAGTTTGTGGGGAATTTGTTCCAAAACCAGGAGGCGTAGCGGGCTACGCTGACTGATTTTGGGGCAAATTCCACGCAAAGTGGGGCGTGCAGATTGCGGGAATGAATTTTCAAACACGCTCTAGTACCGGGAGGCGACAGCTGCGCCGGTATTTGTAGAAAAGGTTCATGGATATAGGTATAAAGGAAAGGAAGCTCTATGCGAAAAATATCGTTGATCGTACCTTGTTATAACGAGGAAGAGGCATTGCCGATTTTTTATAAAGAAGTTGCAAGAGTAAGCGCCGCCATGACGGATTATGAATTTGAATTTCTGTTTGTGGACGACGGCTCGAAAGACCGGACGCTGGAGCTGCTGCAGCAGATCGCGGCGGAGGACCCGCGGGTCTTTTATTATTCGTTTTCGCGGAATTTTGGAAAAGAGGCGGCGATGTACGCAGGTTTTTGCAACGCGAAAGGAGATTATGTGGCGGTGATGGACGCGGACATGCAGGACCCTCCGGCGCTCCTTCCGGAGATGGTGGAGGCGCTGGAGAGCGGAGCCTATGACAGCGTAGCCACCAGGCGCGTTTCCAGAACAGGAGAACCGCCGGTGCGCTCGTTTTTTGCCAGATTGTTTTACAAGATCATCAATAAAATCTCCGACGCGGATATTGTGGACGGGGCCCGGGATTTCCGCCTGATGCGCCGGGAGATGGTGGACGCCATTGTGGAGATGGGAGAGTACAACCGCTTTTCCAAAGGGATCTTCGGGTGGATCGGCTTTCGGACAAAATGGCTCCCCTATGAAAACACCGAACGGGTGGCGGGAGAGACCAAGTGGAATTTCTGGAAGCTTCTGAAATACAGCATTGACGGAATCGTGAATTTCTCCCAGACGCCGCTGATGATTGCGTCCTGGTCCGGAATCTTCTTTACGTTCCTGGCGTTCTGTATGATCGTATTCATCTGCGTCCGGAAGCTGGTGTTCGGCGACCCGGTGGACGGATGGGCGTCTCTGGTGTGCATCATTACGTTTATCGGAGGCGTGCAGCTGTTCTGCATGGGCATTATTGGCCAGTATCTGGCAAAAGCATATATGGAAGTAAAGAAACGTCCTCATTATATCATCCGTGAGACAAACCAGACGGACGAGATTCATAAGATGAAGTGACGGAAAGGAAGACATAATGGAAAAGCAGATCATTGTAGTGAAAATCGGCACAAGCTCACTGACCAGGGAGGACGGAAGCCTGAATCCGGAACAGATTGGGAATATTACGTCTCAGCTTGCCCGGCTCAGCCAGGAGGGGCACCGGATCATCCTTGTCTCCTCCGGGGCTGTGGCGGCCGGCTTTAGAAGGCTGGGGTTTCATAAGCGCCCAACGCGCATTGCCGACAAACAGGCGGCTGCCGCGGTGGGCCAGGGACTTCTCATGGAGGAATACACCAGAGAGTTTCAGCAGTATCAGATCCCATGCGCGCAGATTCTCCTGAACCGCAGTGATTTCGAGGACCGGAGACGGTATAAAAATATTTTCAGTTCCATTTCGGTGCTGCTGAACCGGGGCGCGGTGCCGATCATCAATGAGAACGACACCATAGCCATCGAAGAGCTGAAGCTGGGAGACAACGACACCCTGTCCGCCCAGGTGGCCGCCATGATGCACGCGGATCTGCTGATTCTGCTGACCGATATCGACGGACTGTATACAGCCAATCCGGCCAAGGATGAAACGGCCACGCATATCGATGTTGTGGAGACTGTCACAGACGAACTGATCCGCCGCGCCGGAGGCGCGGGAAGCAGCAACGGAACCGGAGGAATGCGCACCAAGCTGACGGCCGCAAGACTTGCCTCAAAGGCAGGAGTGCCCGTCTTTATCTGTTCCTCCCGGGAGAAGGATTCGCTGCTTGGCGCCGTACAGGGAACGGCGCAGGGTACATATTTTAAGGCGCCTCTGAGAAATATGAGGACCCGGCTCCAGTGGATGGCGTTTTACGCCCAGAGCATGGGAAACCTCTATGTGGACGAAGGAGCGGCGGACGCGCTGCAGAAATATGAAAAAAGCCTCCTGCCAAAAGGGATCGCCGCCATGGAAGGAGATTTCCAGAAAGGCGACGTGGTGAGCGTGTTCCGCAGAGGAAGCCATGAATATCTGGGAAAAGGCATCATCAATTATTCCAGACAGGAGCTGCAGACATTGACCCGGGAAAATGGAAGCCAGACCGAGGCCATCAACCGGGATAACTGGATCGGCGAGAAAAACTGAGAAATACGAAAATTTGGAAGTAAACTTCCAAATCTACCATTATTGGCACACCAAGTGTGCCATGAAAGAGGAAAAAATGGAAAGAAGCTGTATGACCACATTGTGTTATCTGGAGAGGGACGGTCAGTATCTGATGCTGCACCGGACGGCGAGAGAGCAGGATGTGAATAAAGATAAATGGATCGGCGTGGGCGGACATTTTGAAAAAGGGGAATCTCCGGAGGAATGTCTGCTGCGCGAAGTGCGGGAGGAGACGGGTTATACGCTGACAGATTACCGGTTTCGCGGCCTGGTGACTTTCTGCACCGAATCGCTCTGTGAATATATGTGCCTGTACACGGCGGACGGTTTTGCCGGCACGCCGGTTTCCTGCGACGAGGGGACCCTGGAATGGGTTCCAAAAGAAAAGGCGCTGGAACTGGATATCTGGGAGGGCGATAAGATCTTCTTCAATTTATTAAAGGAAGAGGCTCCCTTTTTCACCTTGAAGCTGGTGTATCAGGGGGACAGCCTGACTCAGGCGGTGCTGAACGGGAAACCCATGGAGCTGTTCGATGAGAGAAACAGCGACGGGAGCAAAACAGGCGTTGTCATGGAGCGGGGCGTGGCCCATCGCGATGGGAGACTGCACGGAACGGCTCATGTGTGGCTGACACGGAAATCTGCCTCCGGGCAGACGGAGGTGCTGCTGCAGAAGCGCAGCCAGGAGAAGGAAGCCAATCCTGGATGCTACGATATTTCCTGCGCCGGTCACCTGCAGGCCGGGGACGACTTTTTACAGGGCGCCAGACGAGAACTGGAGGAAGAACTGGGAATTACCGTGGGAGAAGAACAGCTGGAGCCAGTGGGTTGGAACAGAGACCTGACCAGGGATGTGCTGCGGGGAGTACCTTATGTGGACGATGAGCTGGCCAGGGTATATGTGCTGAGGCTGGACACGGAGCCGGAGCAGATGACGCTTCAGAAAGAGGAAGTGGAGGAGGTTTTCTGGATGCCGCTGGAGGAATGTATCCGAAGGATGCGGGATCCGGACTGGAAAAACTGTCTTCGGGAAGATGAAATGGAAATGCTGGAAACGTATTTGGGGCAATCCCAATGAGATTGTTATAACGGGATTTTTAGAAAAAGAAATACTTGGTTAAGAAAGGGAAGAGGCGTCCGGGAGAACGTGAGAGGACGGCTCTTTGCAGCGCAGTAAGCGGCATGGAAGATGCAGTTTACTGCGCTTTTTTTCGTTTGATGACCGTTTCCGGGAGCGCGGGGAGGGTTTCGCAGATGATAATATTCTGCGAAATTGTCTTGGAATAATTTTAACGTTGCTCATCGGGTTTGTCAAGTTTTCCGTGACACGGCAAGTCCGGAAAGGGCCATAAAAATGTAACAGTTCAGCAGGCTGAATCGTTACAGAAAAATAAACTGCAGGAGGATGCTATGGAAAAAACGCATGATATGGAGCAAACTGCGAATATTACCTACTACCATGAAGTCGCCGGGGAGTGGCTTGCGTACAGCGAGTTTCATCTGAAAGAGTCCAGCCATGAAAAATACCGGGGAATACTCAACAAATATTTGCTGCCCGCCTTCGGCGCCTGCCAGATTTCTCAGCTTACTACCAATTGTGTAGGGGATTTTCTGAAAGAACTGAGAGCAGCAAAAGCTTCCCCAAAAGAGTCATGCCTGTCGCCGCAGTACATTAACGGCATATTGACTGTTTTTCGGGAAACGGCCTACTACAGCGCGGCGAAAGGCTGGCCCTTTCCCTGCGATTTTCGCTATCTTTCTCTGAAAGCAGAAAAAAAGGAATGTTCCGTTTTTACCCATGAGGAATCGTCTCAGCTGGTAAGTTATCTGCTGAAGGATACGGATTTATCAAAAATGGGGATTCTGATCTGCTTTTATACCGGTATGAGGCTGGGAGAGCTTTGCGCTCTGAAGTGGAAAGATATCTGTCTTGGAGAGTGCCTGCTGAAGGTTACTCATACCATGCAGCGGCTGACCATGCAGGATGACACGTCTGCAAAGACAAAAATTATCATCACAGCGCCCAAAACACCTTCTTCCAAACGTGAAATTCCCCTTCCTGATTTTCTGCTTCAACTGATCAGAAATTTTTACTGCGAAGAAAAAGAAGCGTTCTTTCTCACGGGAAAACCTGACAAGTTTACAGAACCGCGTGTTATGCAGTACCGTTTTCTGAAATATACCAGGGAATGCGGCGTGCGGCCGCTGAATTTTCACGCGCTCAGACACACCTTTGCGACCCAATGTGTGGAAATGAATTTTGAACTGAAAAGTCTCAGCGAAATCCTCGGCCACTCCAGTGTCAATATCACCCTGAACCGATATGTTCATTCCTCCAGAGAAATGAAAAAAAGAAATATGGATAAGCTGTGTCTCGCCTGCAAGGATATATAAATACTGGGTGTAACCGTTCTTCTGCGCGAAGTACAATTTCGCAGAATATTATCATCTGCGAAACAATGCAGCTTTTATTATATCCAACCTCGTCCGAAATTTTCCAGATTCGGAAGAAGGATATATCAGGAGCATGTTTAAGATTTACTGACGTAACCGTTGGGAGAAGGGAAAAACATGGGTAATAGAGAAGTACTCAGAGTGCAGATGTTCGGAGGCTTTTCCATAACATATGGGGACAGGCTGGTAACATTCCGGAAAAACGCCGCATCCAAGTCTATGCAGCTGCTTCAGCTGCTGCTTTACCGGAAGGAGACAGGCGTTCCGCGCAGAGAGCTGATCGAACTGTTGTATGGGCGCGGCGGACTGTCCGATCCGTCCAATAATCTCAGAGTGGCGGTGCACAGGCTGAGAAAGCAGATGGCAGAAGCGGGACTTCCGGAGGAAGAATACATAAAAATAGAAGACGGCGTTTACTGCTGGAGCAGTTCGACGCCCTGTGCGATAGACGCGCTGGAGTTCGCCGGCCTGATCGAGAAGGCCAGGAGTGAAACCAACCAGGAAAAACGTATGGAGCTTCAGAAACAGGCGCTGGAGTTGTATCAGGGCGATTTTCTGCCAAAGCTTTCCGGTGAAGACTGGGTGCTGCTGGAAGCAGTCAAATACAAAAACGAATACGAGGAAACGCTGCAGGAGGTGCTGAGCGCGCAGAGCAGCACACGGCAGTTTGAGGATATGCTTCAGCTGGCCACTGCTGCCAGCGATCTGTACCCGTTCGATGAATGGCAGAGCTACAAAATAGAAGCCCTGATGGGAATGGGCCGGGACGAGGAGGCGCTCCAGGTTTACCAGGATACCACCCGGCTGTTTTTCGAGGAACTGGGAATACAGCCGTCGGAACGCATGATCGAACAGTTCCGGGAGATGAGCAGGCGCATCAAAAACATCCCGAGGGCGATCACCGATATCAAAGGCGGACTGCAGGAGAAAGAGGAGGAAACCGGAGCCTATTACTGCAGCCTGCCCAGCTTTATCGACGGTTACCGGATCATCCGCAGAATCATAGAGCGGAACGGCCAGTCTGTTTATCTGATGCTGTGTACGCTGACAGATGGCAGCGGAAATCCTATGGAAGGCGGGACGAAACTGAACCACATGTCGGAGGAACTGAAACAGGCAATCAAGCGAAGCCTCCGCAAAGGGGATTCCTATACCCAGTACAGTATCAACCAGTTTCTTATCCTGCTGATCGGAACCAATGAGGAGAACTGCAGACTGGTTTCCGACCGCATTACGAAAAATTTCGCGGAAGACCACAGATACTGGAAAAACTGTATTGAATATTACGTATCGTCGGTGATCGACGTGGAATGCGGAGCCTCCAGGATCAGCTTCAGAACCGGGGAGGCCGGATGACGGGAGGCTGCGGAAAATAAAACATATGACAGGGGAGTTTGGCCGTAGGAGCAAACTCCCCTGTCCTATGTTACGGTCCTTGCAGCGCGAAACTGCATGAAATGCAGTTTCTGTGTATCGCGAAGCGTGTAATAGTTCAGCAAGGCTGAACGGTTACCAATTCAGCCAGGTTTGTCCATTTATGAATTGATTTTACCAGACAAAACGAATATACTTATAGAAGGGAACTGGCACATCGTTATCTTCAGCGTTCAAGTTTTCTCTTAAAATTGTTGAAATCCATACTGAAAGTACGAATAAAATACTGATAGATTCTGTATACTTCACAAATTTTCACCTATACTGACTGTATAAGACTAATACAGCAGGAGGTAGTGATCCATGGTATCGTTGGGGCGGCAGATAGCTAAGTTCCGCAAGCTCCGGGGATTGAAACAGGAGGAATTGGCGGAGATGGTTTCGCTGAGTACAAGCTACATCAGTGCCATTGAACGTGGAGTAAAGAATCCGACGCTGGACAATTTTATCGCTATTGCAAACGTATTGAAGGTTTCCTCGGATGAACTGCTTGGAGACGAGTTGGAGGTTCGTTTCGATATACAGATGACGCAGCTTGGCGAGATGCTGGAAAAGTTGGACAACCGTGAAAAAGAGCGTATTCTCCATGTTGTAGCTGTAATGATAAAAGATACGGCAAAGTAAGAGACAGACATAAGTTTCGGGCGTTTATGTCTGTCTCTTTTCGGGTCTACAGGCGAAAGAGAAAGGGAAGGAAGTACAGTGACTGGCTGGAAAGACAGGTTCGATTTTTATTACGACAAATACAGAGAGTTTGTGACGAAAAGCCTGATGAAAATCACAGAAGCCAATGAAGCGCTGACAGACGACTTATCCCAGGAAGTCTGGATCGCCTTTTATCTGGAAATGGATAAAGTGACAGAATATGAGGAGGAGGGTATCCGCGGCTGGCTGTATGCGGTTGCAAAGCATAGATTTCTGGACTTTATCAAACAATCCTACGAATCGCAGAAAGCAGACGAAGAAGAAATAGAAAGATACGGCCAGCTCGGTTGGCGCATAGAAGAAGGAGTCATCACCAGGCTTATGTTTGAAGACTATGTGGCGGGATTATCGGAAGAGGACAGAGCGCTTGTCTTGTGCAAAATCTGCGGAATTTCTCCCCGGGACGCGCTTCCGGACATGGAATGTACCGACAATGCACTGAATGTGAGAGCGACCAGAGCTTTGCGCAAGCTGAAGCGGTATCTGGAGCAGGAGTAAGTTGCGAACGGATCTATAAAGTATCTTAAGATTTTATGAAAAGCCTATATTTTTCAGAGAATTTCAGGTATACTATCTGTAAGCAGCAAAAAAAGGCACAGCAAATATCCGGGATATACCGGAAAACCCCAAATGGAAAAAGGGCAAAGGCGTATACCGGAGCGAAAGGAAGGTTTTTATGGATCTTGGAGAAGGATTAAAAAAAGTATTTCTGGCAGGTGTGGGAGCCGTAGCGACCACCGCCGAGACAGCCAAGGAAGTAATCGACGATCTTGTGACGAAAGGCGAACTGACCATGGAGCAGGGAAAAGTTCTGAATGAGGAACTGAAGCGGAACGCCAAACAGAAGATCAAAGATCATGTGACTGTGAATGTGACAAGAGAATACAAAGACGCTTTTTCGGCCGTAGAACACATGAGCGCCGAAGAATTGGAAGCGCTGAAAGAAGAGATTCGCAAGGCGGAAGCAAAGGCAGCCCAGGAAAAAGCGGAGCAGGAGGCCCAGGAAGCGGCGCAGGAAGGCGCAGCTGCCTGTGAGGAAGGCTGCGGGGAAGAGGAAAATGGCGCAGGCCAGGAGGAATGCGCCGGGGAAAGCCAGGAACCTGCGGATACCCAGGAGCCGGAACAGTAAACGAAAACAACCGCCAGACAGAGCGCAACGGTTTTGGCCGCGCGAAACCGTTACAACAGAAACAGGAGAAGCAGATGGAAACAACGAAGCAGCCGGAAAGGACAGAGACGAAAACAGAACATGCCGGCACAAGGCTGGGAGAAATCCTGCAGGTTCTTCGCAGGCATCAGATCACAAAAGGACTGACGCCGCAAAAGCTGAGAGAGATTTTAGAGGACCTTGGGCCGACCTATGTAAAGCTTGGGCAGATTATGTCCATGCGTTCGGACGTACTTCCGGAGGAGTATTGCAGAGAGCTGACCAGTCTGCGGACCCGCGTAAAGCCTGTGGAATTTCATCAGATGAAAGACCTGCTGGAGAAGGAGCTGAACGCTCCAATCTCCCAGGTCTTTTCCTGTCTGGACGAAACCCCGCTGGGTTCGGCATCCATCGCCCAGGTGCACCGCGGCCGGCTTTTCAACGGCGACGAGGTGGTGGTGAAGATCCAGAGGCCGAACATCCATGAGATCATGTCTGAAGACATCGTCCTGATGCGGAAAGCCGCAGGCATCCTCAACCTCGCCATGCAAACCAAGGATATTGTAGATTTCCGCTCTATTATAGAAGAAATGTGGAAGGCCACCCAGGAAGAAATGGATTTCGAAAAAGAAGCCAAAAACCTGGAGCTTTTTGCGGAAAACCAAAAGGAAATCGCATACATCACCAGCCCCAGAGTCTATCCGGAGTACACCACCGCCAGGGTGCTGACCATGAGCTATATCGGAGGCGTACAAATCGATTGCCTGGAGGAACTGCGCGCTCTTGGCTACGACAACACAGAGATTGGCCAGAAAGCGGCGGAAAACTACTGCAAGCAGATACTGGACGACGGTTTCTTTCACGCAGACCCACACCCGGGAAATCTGTGGATCGACGACGGAAAGATCGCATGGCTGGACTTCGGCATGACCGGCCGCCTGTCCGAGGGAATGAAACACATACTGAAGAAAGCCATCATGGCCATCCTGCAGAACGACATCTACTCCCTGAAAAACACCTTTCTGGCCCTTGGCACACCGAAAAGTCCGGTCAACCACGCCCAGCTGTACACCGATCTGGACGATATTGTCCGCCGCTATCTGAGCATGGATTTCGGCAGCATGAACCTTGGAAAACTGCTGGAAGAACTGCTGGACATGCTGAAAACCCATGAGATCTCCATCCCAGCGGACATCACCATGCTTTGCCGGAGCATGATGACCATGGAAGGAACACTGAAAGTCTGTTCGCCAAACGTCAACCTGATCCAGATCCTGTCCGTCCACATGTCCCAGGCCATCTGGAAAAACTTCGACGTCAAGCACGAACTGCGCCACAACGCCCGCCTGATCTACATGTCGTCGGCAAAAGCACTGGAAATCCCCGCCCAGCTGTCCGACCTGCTGAACATCGTCAAAAACGGCCAGGTACGCCTGAACATCCAGGAAAACGAAGGACGCCAATGGCGCAAAAGCATCTACGCCATCGCCAACCGCCTGACCCTGTCCCTTTTAACCGCCGCCATGCTCCTGACCTCAGCAATCTTCAGCTTCACCGACATAAATCCCCAGATCGCGGGCCTGCCCTGGATCTCGTTCCTGTTCTTAGTCATCTCAGGAATTCTGGCAGTTTACTTATTGGTGGCGATCTTTACGAAACGCTGAGAAGCATATAGCTGATCATAACTGCTCATAGTATTTCTAAAATAGCGTGTCATATAAAACAAAACGAATGATTCATCCTTGCAGAATGATTACATGCTTCCAGAGGCACAGTAACTGCATTTCATACAGTTCACGTTGAATGTCTCAGGGTTTTTGTCTACATTTTGCGTGTAAACACCTCCTGCACGCTCTAATGCTCTGCCATCCGCCCTCGTCCTCCCGCCCAACAAAACCATGCCGCCACGGCGCCCCGTTCCCCGTTTCCCGGCCGTCCGCAAAAAAAACTTGACGCAGCCAAAAAACAGTGGTATACTAGACAAGCGACATGGAAGAAGGTCTTTTTTTTATGCACAAAAACAGCGGGTACGAACGCTGTCGCACCGCACAAAAGAGAAGACCGCCGCAAACGTCAGCGATGACAGGAAACGCAAATACACAGTGGAGGTGGAAGTCGTGCGCGTAAAAATCACATTGGCATGTACGGAATGTAAACAGCGTAATTACAACATGACAAAAGAGAAAAAAAATCATCCGGACAGAATGGAAACAAAAAAATATTGTAAGTTCTGCAAGAGACACACAATGCACAAAGAGACCAAATAATTTTGGTAAGAGGTGAGCATATGGCAGAAACTGAAAAAAAGAAGAAATCCGGAAAAGGCTGGTTCAAAGGGTTGAAATCCGAATTTGGCAAGATTATCTGGACGGACAGAAAGACACTGGGAAAGCAGACCGTTGCAGTCGTTGCAATCTCTGCGGTCCTGTGCGGACTGATCACGCTGGTTGACAGCGTCGTTCTGGAAATCGTCAATTTACTGATTAAATAAGGAAAAGGTGAGCAAATGTCAGAGACAAACTGGTATGTAGTCCACACCTATTCGGGCTATGAAAACAAAGTAAAAGCCAATATTGAGAAGACAATCGAAAACCGTCACCTTGAGGACCAGATTCTGGAGGTGCGTGTCCCGATGGAGGAAGTCGTTGAGATCAAAAACGGCGCCAAACGGCAGGTACAGAGAAAATTGTTTCCAGGCTATGTTCTGCTGAACATGGTAATGAACGATGATACCTGGTATGTGGTCCGCAACACCAGAGGTGTGACCGGATTTGTAGGGCCAGGATCGAAGCCGGTGCCATTGACGGAGACGGAAATGCTGAACCTTGGAATCAACGAGACGACAGAAAAAGTCGAGTACGATCTGGAGGAAGGCGACACCGTGATCGTCACAGGCGGCGCATGGAAGGGTACCGAGAGTATCATCCAGAGCATCAACAAGGCCAAACAGACCGTTACCATCTATGTTGAGGTGTTCAGCCGCGAGACACCGGTTGAAATTAGTTTCGCAGAAGTCAAAAAGCTGTAAGAAATGCGTCTGACGCGTTTCGTGGGAGGGAGATTCCCGCAATTACCACATTTATTTTAGGAGGTGCCTAAAATGGCAAAAAAAGTAGAAGGATACATTAAATTACAGATTCCTGCTGGTAAGGCTACACCAGCACCGCCGGTTGGTCCGGCTCTTGGACAGCATGGTGTAAACATCGTACAGTTTACAAAAGAATTCAACGCAAGAACAGCTGATAAGGGCGATGTTATCATCCCGGTTGTTATCACTGTTTATGCAGACAGAAGTTTCAGCTTCGTAACAAAGACTCCGCCGGCAGCGGTTCTTCTGAAGAAAGCCTGCAACATCAAATCCGGTTCAGGCGTTCCGAACAAGACCAAAGTTGCGACGATCTCCAAAGACAAGATCCGTGAGATCGCAGAGACCAAAATGCCGGATCTGAACGCGGCATCCATCGAAGCAGCAATGAGCATGATCGCCGGTACCGCAAGAAGTATGGGTATCGTTGTAGAGGACTAATCGCGGTCGTTTGGCGCAGTCAGGCTGACGCGATAAAACAGATACTCAACAGTTGAAGACGTGGGAGGGAAATTCCCGCAATTACCACCAGGAGGTTATTAGAAAATGAAACACGGAAAGAAATATTTAGAGGCTGCGAAAGCAGTAGACCGTACAACTTTGTACGACCCGGCAGACGCTATTTCTACAGTAAAGAAACTGGCTACCGCTAAATTTGACGAGACAATCGAAGTTCATATCAAGACAGGCTGTGACGGACGTCACGCTGACCAGCAGATCCGTGGCGCGGTTGTACTGCCGCACGGAACCGGAAAACAGGTTCGCGTTCTTGTATTCGCAAAAGGCGCAAAAGCAGATGAGGCTGAGGCAGCCGGAGCAGAATTCGTAGGAGCTGAGGAGCTGATTCCGAAGATCCAGAACGAAGGATGGCTGGATTTCGACGTTGTTGTTGCAACTCCTGATATGATGGGTGTTGTAGGCCGTCTGGGACGTGTACTTGGACCGAAGGGCTTAATGCCAAACCCGAAGGCTGGTACCGTAACCATGGACGTTACCAAAGCTGTACAGGAGATCAAGGCTGGTAAGATCGAGTACCGTCTTGACAAAACAAACATTATCCACGTGCCAATCGGAAAAGCTTCCTTTACCGAGGAGCAGTTAAGCGACAACTTCCAGACGCTGATCGGTGCAATCAACAAGGCAAGACCGAACACTTTGAAGGGACAGTTCCTCAGAAGTGTAACCCTGGCTCCGACTATGGGACCTGGCGTAAAGGTAAACCCTGTAAAACTTGCATAACGATAGAAAATAAGACGCGCGGTTCAGAATGCTGAAACGCCGTAAGAAAAGGCCCTTGCCGGACAAACAAACCGGCGGGGCCTTTTTGTGATAAAACACGCGGGCTGCGCGGACGGATTCTGGAGGCAATTTCACGCAAAATGGGGCGTGCAGATTGCAGGAATGAATTTTCAAACACGCTCTAAGACTCCTGCGCCGCGGCGTCCGCGCGCCTTGCCGCCTTGCGCGCCTGGAGGGGCGTCGTGTGAAAACGGTCGCGGAACAGCCGGTGAAACAGCTTATCGTTGGTAAAGCCGTGGCGTTCCTCCAGGTCGCGGATGCTCAGATCTGTGACCAGCAGCTCCCGGTAAAGGCGGGAAAGACGATAATCGTTCAGATACTGAAGATAAGTGATTCCCATATTTTCCCGGAAGAAGCGGCAGAAATATTCCGGCTGCAGCGCCGCGACGCCTGCGGCGTTTTTCAGCGTGATCGGGGAATTATAGTGCTGATGGGTATAGTCCAGCACCGCGTCCAGCCGCGACAGGGCGCGGGAACTTTTCGGCTGATAGTCTCCGGGCATCTCCCTGAGGAATTTCCGGTAGAGAAGGTCGAGAAATTCAAACAGGTCCCGGTTAAAGGCAAACAGGTATCCGGGACGGGAGTTTTCCTGGAGTGCCATCATATCCAGAAGCAGAGTTCTGAGACGCTCAATATCGGACGGAAGGTCCGGGTCACTGCTGTGATGATCGATGACAAACCACAGCTTTGATACGTCGTTCAGGCAGGAGGCCAGGAAAGAATCCGGAATCTGCATCAGAATCGTCCGATTGCCCGACGGACACCGGGAGGCGTGGACCAGTCCGGAATTGATCAGCAAAAACTGCCCTGGCTTCAGCGTGATCGTCTGGTCGAAAAGGGTGACCACGGCGGTGCCCTCCAGCATATAAATAATTTCAATCGCCTCGTGCCAGTGACTGGGCGAAAAGCTTCCATGGTCTACAGACACGTCAAACCGGATCTGTTTGTCTGAGGAAATTGCTATGGTTTCTTTTCTGGATTTCTGTAAATCTCTTTGTATGATCTGCGACATGTTTTGACACTCCCTGTAACAATATGCCTGGATGTTTCCGAAAGCTGCACGAACGAATTGTAATAGTTCAGCCTGCTGAACTGTTACAATGAATTTCAAACACGCTCCGGTATTGTTGATAATCATATCATGGAATTACCGATGAAACAATAAATTTAATGTTATATGGTATGAAGAAAAAACGCTGTATGGAGAGGTTGCGAAAGTAATCGTCCAGCAAGGCTGCACTGTTACCTTACGAAAATATTGTTCGTAAAGAAAATATCGATTCTTATATGTGAGTGTGATATAATGAAATATCATGGCGAAGCTCTCTTCTTTTTATCCTTCTTTTCTCATTAGGAACACCTTAGCTGTACGATGCTTCTATGCATTTGATGCCGGAGGAAACCAAGGAAGATCGGGAGCGGAGAACTTATATGGCTGGAGTGTGTTTGAAAATTGTTCATTGACCGTGGACTGTAACGTGTGGGACATTATGGAAATGATGATTGTCCCGGATAAAGGAGAAACAGATGCTTAGAAAACCTGTTCTTGCATTGACTTCCGATCGTACGCGTATGGCTCAAACCAATGACTCCTGTGGAAATCCGGAGGATTGGTTTGATTCACAGCCTTTTCGAGAAAGAAATCTGTATGCAACATCGTTTGATTTTTTTGTGGATTGGGAAGCCGGGAAGGTATGTGATGAGGTCTGGATAAAGCGAATCAGCGATTCGGATGCAATTCATAAGCAAAGCGAAAAAGAACTTCTGAAATTAATATCTGACTGCGATGGCAGAGAGAAATCAAACAGGTTATACCGGTTTCTGAAAGATCAACGGATGATAGAAAAATATATGTTGTTTCGAGACGTTCCTGAGTGTCAATGGGCAAATGGACAGGAAAAAGTTGTTGAATTGGATTTGTCGAACTATGGAAATGGTTCTGTATCACAGTTTGATGCCAATGAGATTCAACAGAAAATCCGTCAATTAAGACGGCGTCCGGCGCCTATCGGAAGTGCTGGTCTGATTTACTCAACGTCATCACTGGAAGGATACCTTTCCCGTCAGCCGTATTTCTGGCCTGGCGACGTGGATACGGTTCTGTTTGATGAAAACAATGATGTGGCTGCTATTATTGAGTTCAAAAAACATACGGCAAGATCTCAGATTCCGTTTGGTGAACAAAGAATAACAAATTATTTGAATCAGGACATTCTGAAATATAGAAGTCTGGCTTTGCTGAGGGATAAATTTCAAACCAGATTGTTTGTTCTGTATTATCCGATACCAAGAAACATTGCGTATATAATCATTGAAGAACTGGACGGAAAGGCAGAATTAGATCTGGACGGAAAGGCACAATTATATGCAAGGAAAAGACATAAGCTAAAGCTGCCAGATTGTAGAAAAGATGACGGAATAAGGACATTTGCCAACGCATTTGTTGCAGACATACTCTAAGTCATCAGGAGGAAATTTAGTGATTGAAAAAATGAACATGCAAAGTAAAAATCTCACCAGAAGTAATATTGAAATCATAGATCAGTTTTTTCCTGGCTGTGTAACTGAGAGGGCCGGAAGAGATGGAAAAATAGAAAAAGCAGTTGATTTTGAACTTCTGAAGCAAATGCTTTCGGACAAGGTAATCGAAGGGGAAGAGTTTTACGGATTATCCTGGGTTGGCAAAAAGCAGTCGATTGTTGATGCCAATGCTCCAATCAGAAAAACGCTTCGTCCACAGGTGGCCAGAAGTTCAAACTGGGATACGACAGAAAATATTTATATTGAAGGGGATAATTTAGAAACATTAAAACTTCTTCAGGAGAGTTATCTGGAAGGGATCAAACTGATCTATATTGACCCTCCCTATAATACTGGGAATGACTTTATTTATAATGACTCATTTAGAACTTCATCGGATGAATATGAAAGAGAGACAGGGATGAAGGATGAAGATGGCAACCGTATGGTGATCAATCCGGAAACAAGCGGACGGTTCCATTCCACATGGTGTTCCATGATGTTTTCAAGATTGTTATTGTCCCGCAACTTATTATCCAGGGACGGTGTGATTTTTATCAGTATCGATGACAATGAAGTGGAAAACCTGAAAATGATATGCAACGAGGTTTTTGGAAAGCAAAATTTCGAAGGTCATATTCATTGGAGAAGAAGACATAATCAGCCTAACGATAAAACAAAAATGATAGGTATCGTTGCAGAGCATATTCTTGTATATGCGAAGGACAGCGCATACCTGAAGCAAACGGGTGTTGGAAAATTGGACTTGACTGCGGCTTTTACCAATGCGGATAACGATCCGAAAGGTCCTTGGGCAAGTAAACCCTGGAAGACAGGATCCGGTCAGAATGGAAGCAGGTATAAGATCGTAACTCCCACGGGAAAGGTTCTTGATGAAGAGTGGATGGGGGATGAAGCTACTTACAAAAAGTACCTTGAGGAGGGGCGAATGTACTTTCCAAAGGGCGGCGACGGAATGCCGCGGAAGAAGTATTATCAATCGGAAAGGGAAGACGAGGGACAATGCGCCACAAACTGGTGGACCCATGAGCAATTTGGCCACAATCAGGGTGCAAATGATTGTATGACAGAATTGTTCGGAGTTAAGAACGTATTCAGTAATCCGAAACCGATCGAGCTTTTGAGAGCTATTATTAAAGTTGCGAATGTCAAAGACGGAGAAGTCGTGTTGGACTTTTTTTCTGGTTCAGCATCAACGGCCCATGCGTTAATGAAGCTGAATTCAGAGGGAAATGGAAAAAGAAAATTTATATTGGTTCAGGTTCCGGAG
The DNA here is from genome assembly GCA_017887445.1 of Fusicatenibacter sp. GTDB lineage: Bacteria > Bacillota > Clostridia > Lachnospirales > Lachnospiraceae > Fusicatenibacter. The sequence continues at coordinate 26,901 of JAGHIA010000101.1, read as the reverse complement.
CGATGTGCCAGGAAAACAGAGGCATATAAGCTGGGATATGAAACGATCTGTCAGATCGGACAGGAAAGAATACGAAGGGCGGCAAAAAAGATAAAGGAAGAAACAAACGCTGAGATAGACTATGGGTTTAGGGTTTTTTCCGTGGATTCGACCAATATGAATGATGTGTATTATAGCCCGGCAGAGTATTCTCAGAATTTGCTCGCCATGCTTGCGTCAAATATTAAATCAGACAGGACAGACTTAGATCTTTTGTTTGGCTGTCTTCTTGAATGGGGACTGCCGCTGTCTTTGCCTTACCGCTCCAAGCGGATGGAAACATGTACCGTTCATAACTATAACGACGGAGATCTCATTGCATGCTTCGATGAGAATATCCCTGACAGCGTAGTCAGGGAAATTGCGAAGATACGGCCGCTTCGTGCGGTTTTTCGTGACAGTAGTTTCGCGAACAGTCCTTCCAAGATCAACGTTGGAGAAATCTTTAAACGTATGGCGCCAGACACTGCCGTAAAGGTTATCTAAGAAGGAGAAACTATGAAACTGCAATTTAAGCGTCAAAAGTTCCAGGCAGATGCCGCGAAAGCGGTAGTGGATGTTTTTACCGGACAGCCGTACATGACTTCTTCCTACAGGATGGACCGGGGCAGCGGAAATTACCAGGTGTCCTTCACCGAAGAACAGGACTTTACAGGTTGGGGAAATCAGCGTATTGTGCCGGAACTTACGAACCAGAGGATTCTGGATCATATAAGAAACATACAGAAAAAGAATCAGATTGAGCCTTCTTCAAAGTTGGAAGGAACCTATAATCTGACAATCGAGATGGAAACAGGTGTTGGTAAGACTTATACCTATATCAAGACCATGTATGAACTGAATAAGCATTACGGTTGGAGCAAGTTTATTGTCGTCGTTCCCAGTATCGCTATCCGTGAAGGCGTGTATAAATCCTTCCAGATAACGCGGGAGCATTTTGCGGAGGAATATGGGAAGAAGATTCGTTTCTTTATTTATAATTCTTCGAAGCTTACAGAGATTGACAGATTTGCTTCCGATCCTTCCATTCATGTCATGATCATTAATTCTCAGGCATTCAATGCAAAGGGGAAGGATGCCAGACGAATTTACATGAAGCTGGACGAATTCCGTTCCAGAAGACCAATAGATATCATTGCCAAGACCAATCCGATTGTCATCATTGATGAGCCGCAGTCTGTCGAAGGAAAGCAGACGAAGAAGAATTTAGAAGAATTCCATCCGCTGATGACATTGCGCTATTCGGCGACTCATAAAAGTGACAGTATCTATAACATGGTATACCGTCTGGACGCAATGGAGGCGTATAATAAAAAGCTCGTTAAGAAAATTGCCGTAAAAGGTATCCAGGAATCTGGAACGACGGCAACAGACAGCTATGTATATCTGGAAGGATTGAATCTTTCCAAAGCAGCTCCGACGGCGGCCATTCAGTTCCATGTAAAGGGCGCGTCAGGAGTCAGGACGGTTTCCAGAAAGGCAGGAATCGGATTTAACCTGTACGCAAATTCCGGAGAGATGGAGGAGTACAGAAATAACTTTATTGTGAAAGCGATCGATGGACGTGATGATTCTATTGAGTTTGTAAATGGAATTAAGCTATATGCCGGCGATGTGATCGGCAGAGTAAGCGAAGAACAGATTCGAAGAATTCAGATTCGGGAGACCATCCTTTCCCATATTGAGAGAGAGCGCCAGCTGTTCTGCAAAGGCATCAAGGTTCTGTCGCTGTTCTTCATTGACGAGGTAGAACATTACAGAAAATATGATGCATCCGGCAATCCGCAGAATGGTATCTTCGCGGATATGTTCGAAGAGGAGTATGAGGATATCATAAACAATCTGCAGATTGAAATCGGGGAGGAGGATTACATCAGATATCTCCATGCAATCAGCGCGAAGAAGACTCATGCAGGCTACTTTTCTGTTGACAAGAAGGGAAGAATGATTAACAGTAAGGTTGGCCGTCTGGAGACTTCCTCAGATGACGTAGATGCATACGATTTGATTATGAAAAACAAAGAACTTCTCCTGGATCGCAGTCCGGAGAAATCTCCGGTAAGATTTATTTTCTCACATTCAGCACTGAGAGAAGGATGGGATAATCCTAACGTATTCCAGATCTGTACTTTGAAACAGAGCAGTTCGGATGTGCGTAAGCGTCAGGAAGTTGGCCGCGGGATGCGTCTTTGTGTAAATGAAGACGGTGACCGTATGGATGAGAATGTACTTGGCAATGATGTTCACAATGTCAATGTTCTTACTGTAATTGCCAGTGAAAGCTATGACAAATTTGCAAAGAGTCTGCAGGCAGAGATCGCAGAGGCTGTGGGCAGCAGGCCACGTCAGATTACAGAGAGTCTTTTTGAGAACGCAAAAGTGAGAGACAAGGATGGCAACGAACAGACCATTGATTCTGCTATGGCAAGAAAATTAATTCATCGCATGATAAAGATGGATTACATCGATGAAAGGAATGCTCTGACAGAGAAATTCTATGAGGATAAAGCAAACGGAGAAGTTACGTTTGGTGATGATATGGAGCCGTACAAGCCGGATCTTCTGAGTCTCTTAGATAGCGTCTATGATGATCAGAAGCTGGTTCCTGAAAATGCACGAAGCAATAATGTGGAGCTTAAGGTTGATACGGATAAGCTTGCCATGCCAGAATTTCAGGCGCTGTGGGGTAAGATTAGGACAAAAACCGCCTATGTGGTTGATTTTGATACCGGTGAGCTTGTGAGAAAATCGGTGGCGGCGCTTGACAGTAAGCTCAGAGTACCGAAGATATTTTTTAAGGTTGAGACTGGTTCTATGAGTGAGATCAAGTCTAAAGAGGATTTGCTTGCCGGCGCGTCCTTTGCGAGAGAAGAGTCTGAAACACATGATCAGAAAAAGATAGGGATCAATACAAGCGTAAAGTATGATCTGGTGGGGAAACTTGTAGAAGAAACAGGCCTTACCAGAAAGGCAATCATTCAGATTCTCACAGGAATTCAGCCTGCTGTATTCAACCAGTTCAGGGATAATCCGGAAGAGTTTATCATTAAGGCTGCAAAGCTGATCAACAATGAAAAGGCAGCGGCCATTATCCGGCACATTACGTATGATGTTCTGGAAGATACGTATGATATAGATCTGTTTACTGATGTAACAATCAAAGGCAAACTGGGTGTAAATGCGATGAAGGCGGAAAAGCATCTGTTTGACCATGTTGTTTATGATTCAACGAATGAGCGGAAATTTGCTCAGGAACTGGATGTGAGCAGTGAAGTAGCAGTTTATGTAAAGCTTCCGGATGGATTCTATGTTTCCACTCCGGTTGGGCATTACAATCCTGACTGGGCGGTTGCGTTTAAGAAGGGATCGGTAAGGCATATCTATTTTGTCGCAGAGACAAAAGGCTCAATGGATACTCTGGAACTCAGAGGAATTGAAGACGCCAAGATTCATTGCGCGAGAGAGCATTTCAGAGCTATCAGCGGAGAGGATGTTGTTTACGATGTGGTGGATAGCTATGATGCTTTGCTGAAGAAGGCTATGAAATAAAGGAGGACGGCGATGAAACATTTCTATCTGATCGGAGGGACCATGGGCGTAGGAAAGACCACAGTCTGTCAGATTCTGAAAAGGCGGCTGCCCTCCTGCGTATTTCTGGACGGTGACTGGTGCTGGGACATGGACCCGTTCCAGGTCACCGGGGAGACGAAGGAGATGGTGATGGAAAACATCTGCTTTCTCCTGAACAGTTTTCTCCGGTGCAGCGCTTATGAAAACATTGTGTTCTGCTGGGTGATGCACGAGCAGGAGATCATCGGCCGGATTCTGGGGGCGCTGGACCTTTCGGATTGCCAGGTGGAGGCTGTCTCGCTGGTGTGTTCTCCCGGCGAGCTGGAGCGGCGGCTTCGCAGGGACGTGGCGGCAGGCATCCGGAAGGAGGACGTGGTGGAGCGCAGCAAAGCGCGGCTTCCGCTTTATGAAACGCTGGAGACAAGAAAAATAGATGTTACGCATAAGACGCCGGAGGAGACGGCGGACGCGGTGCTGAAGGAGTGATCCCGGGACAAATTCCCCGCGAAGTGGGATGTGCGGTTGCAGCTACGTTTTTATAAAATATATTTGTATTAAAAAACATATAAGATGAGGAACTATTTTTGAAAGACAAGCAATTTTATCGAACCTTTTTTTCCATGTATGTGGTTCTGGTGTTCCAGAATGTGATCTCTCTGAGCGTCAACCTGGCGGATAATATCATGCTGGGCGCTTACAGTGAAGTATCTCTGTCCGGGGTGGCGGCGGTCAACCAGATTCAGTTTGTGTATCAGCAGCTTCTGGTGGCGGCAGGCGACGGAATGGTGATCTTCTGCAGCCAATATTGGGGAAAGAAGCAGACCGGGCCGGTGAAGAAGATCGCGGCGACGGCCATGCACACGGGACTTGCGTTCGCGGCGCTTCTGTTCCTGGCGGTGAGCCTGTTTCCGCGGCAGGCGGTGGGACTGTTTACCACCGACCAGGCCATTGTCGCGGAAGGGATGAAGTACCTGTGGCTGATCCGGTTTACCTATCCGTTTTTCGCGGTGACGACGATCCTTCTGGCCACCCTTCGCAGCGTTGAGATCGTGAAGATCGCGTTTTATCTGTCGCTGTCCACGCTGGTCATCAACTGCTGCATCAATTATGTGCTGATCTACGGAAAATTCGGCGCGCCCTGTCTGGGCGTCGTGGGAGCGGCTATCGGAACGCTGGCGGCAAGGATCGTAGAGTGCGCCGCGGTGATCTGGTATGTGCTGAAGCGGGAGCCGAATCTGAAGCTGCGGCCCGGCGATTATCTGCATACGGACAGAGTGCTGCAGAAAGATTATTTTAAGACGACGCTGCCGATGCTGGCGGTGCAGGGACTCTGGGGACTGAATACGGCCATGCAGACGGTGATCCTGGGGCACATGACGGCGCGGGCCATTGCGGCCAACAGCGCGGCGTCCAATCTGTTCCTGATGGTCAAATCCATGGCGGTGGGCGCTGCGTCGGCGGCGTCTGTGATGATCGGAAAGACCATCGGCGAGGGAAATATGGAGAAGGTCCAAAGGTATGCCCGGCGTCTGCAGAAGATGTTTGTGGTCATCGGACTGGTGTCCGGCGTCTGCCTATTTTTCCTGCGGATCCCGGTTCTTGGACTGTATGACCTGGCGCCGGAAACCAGGGAGATGGCCAACAGCTTTCTGATGATCCTCAGCGTGATCTGTGTGACCATGTCTTATCAGATGCCGACCAACAACGGAATCATCCGGGGCGGTGGAAACGCCATGTTTGTGGTGCGGATGGATCTGATCAGCATTTGGTGCATTGTGATCCCGCTGTCCTTTTTCATGGCCTTTGTGGTGAAGGCGTCGCCGGTCACTGTGGTCTGGTGTCTCAACGCGGACCAGATATTCAAATGCGTGCCGGCGTTTCTGGAAGTAAATTACGGAAAGTGGGCGAAGAAGCTGACGCGGGACTGAGAAGATGTATAACAATCCGGACAGATCTGAGCTTTTACTGCGCAGACTGAATGAAAATGGTAACAGATCCGAGGACTGTATCGTTTATGGATAACCCCCTGTTTCAACGACTTTGAGAAGAAATGAGGAGAAGAGAAATGACAAAAGAAGAACTTGCCCTCGAGGTGATCGGGCGGCTGAAAAAAGAATACCCGGACGCGGGCTGTACGCTGGACTATAATCAGGCCTGGAAACTGCTGGTCAGCGTCCGTCTGGCGGCACAGTGTACCGACGCCAGAGTGAACGTGGTGGTCCAGGATCTGTACGCGAAATATCCGGACATTGACGCGCTGGCAGAGGCGGATGTGGACGACATTGAGGCAATCGTCCGCCCCTGCGGCCTTGGACGGAGTAAGGCCAGGGATATCAGCGCCTGCATGAAAATGCTCCGGGACGAGTACGGCAGTCAGGTGCCGGACGATTTCAACGCGCTGCTGAAGCTGCCGGGAGTGGGACGGAAAAGCGCCAATCTGATTATGGGAGACGTGTTCGGAAAGCCGGCCATCGTGACGGATACCCACTGCATCCGCCTGACCAACCGCATCGGGCTGGTGGACGGCATCAAGGAGCCGAAGAAAGTCGAGATGGCCCTGTGGAAGATCATTCCGCCCAAGGAAGGCAGCGATTTCTGCCACCGGCTGGTGTACCATGGCCGGGACGTGTGCACTGCGCGGACGGCGCCTCACTGCGGCCAGTGCTGCCTGAATGATATCTGTCAGAAAAACGGGGTATAAGCGGGGCGGCAATTCGTAACTGATCAGCCAGGTCTGCGCATTTCCTGCACAGACGTATGAAAGCATAGTATCCCGCAACTGCCGGTTGACAGAAAGTTTCAAGTCTGATTGATAGTATCGGCCTGCGAAATCTGTTATACTTATCATGAATCAAAGGAGGAAAAGCTATGGTATTATCAGACAAGATCCTGATGCTCAGAAAGCAGAAGGGATGGTCACAGGAGGAACTGGCGGAACGGCTTGGCGTATCCCGGCAGTCCGTATCGAAATGGGAGAGCGGCGCGAGTCTTCCGGATCTGAACCGCATCCTGGATCTGTCCCGGCTGTTTGCGGTGACTACAGATTTTCTGCTGAAGGATGAAGAACCGGCAGAGGATGATGCGCCGGAAGAAGATCCTGAGGACGGGGAGGCGGGACAGGAGCAGGAACGAAAACGGGAGCAGGAACAAGAGCCGGAGCAGAAACCGGAGCGGGAGCGAAAATGTGAGCCGGAGCAGAAACCGGAGAGAGAACAAAAACAGGAGCAGAAACCGGGGCCGGAGGGAGAACAAAAACGTGAGTCCGAAGGACAGCCGGAGCCAGAGTTCCACACCTTCGAGGGCGAGTGGATCCCGCCGGAGGAGGAGCCGCAGTACGCCCAGTATGACAAGGAGTACCGGAGAGTCACGTTCGGGGAAACCATGGACTACCTGGAGCAGAGCGGCGAATACGGAAGACAGCTTGGCAAAGGCGTGATGCTCTGTATCTTTTCCCCGGGACTTCTGATGGGACCGGTGGGGATTTCCATGCTGCCGTTTATCCCTGGATTTTTCACCGAGGACGTTGCGGGGGTGATTGGCTGTGTGATGCTCCTGCTGATGGTCGCATGGGCCGTATCTGTTTTTATCAACGGTGATCTCAAAATCCGTCAGTACAAGTATTTTACCAAAGGTCATTACATTCTGGAATCCGGGGTGGAGCAGGCGGTATCAGAGGAAAAGGAAGCCTTTGAGGACAGCTACCGCAGGAGTATCACCATAGGAATTGTATTGTGCGTGGTCAGTGTCACGCCCCTGCTGCTGACATCGGTGCTGGTAGATGCGGAAGGACTTGTGATTCTGTCGCTGCTGCCCATGTTCCTTATGGTAGGCGTCGGCGTAAACCTGATTGTGGCGGCATGTACCATCCGCGAAGCACAGGACCGTATCCTGAAAAGAGGAATGACCGAGGAGGAAGCGCGCCGCAGAGCGCTAAAAAAAAAGAAAAAGGACGGCTTAAAGAAATATGAGGATTTCTACTGGATCATGGTGGTGGTCGTATACTTCGCCTGTAGTTTTTCTACGATGAAATGGTGGGGGACCTGGCTGATCTTCGTTGCCGCTGCCGCAGTCTGGGAATTTCTTGAAGCGTCACAGAAATAAAAGAGGATAACAAACCGGTGAGAGAGGAGCCGTTTTGTTATCCTCTTTTTTTTCGTGGATTTTACAAAGAAACGCAAGTTTTGGGGAACAGCGCCGGGGAATATTCAGAAAGTAAAAGAACGGGTTCGGAAAGTTGCGGGAACTTTACAGAACATCCCTGTGAAATATCCATAAAAGCGGCGGGAGAATTTTCGGGATTGTTGTGTAAAAGATAAAAATAAGCAGGGAAGGCGCAGATTAACACAAGTTTTACAGTGGCCCGCGGGAGCAATTTACATTTGTTTTGTAAAATGATTACAAACGTGTGAATACACAGAAAGCGCGTGGCGCTGTGGAACGGCAGTAACCGTGCAGTCGTTTGAACGGCTGCAAACAACAGGTGTTTGCAGAGGTTGTGGTGCGTAACCGCGCGTTTTCAAGATGGAGGAGAGAAACTATGTCAGAGTTGATTCTGAAGAACGTATGTAAAATGTATGACAAAAAGCAGTACGCGGTCCGGGACTTCTCGCTGAAGATTGAAGACGGAGAGTTTGTGATCTTCGTCGGCCCGTCCGGCTGTGGAAAGTCAACGACGCTTCGGATGATCGCAGGCCTGGAGGAGATCACCAGCGGAGAGCTGTGGATTGACAAGCAGCTGTGCAATTATGTAGAGCCAAAGGACAGAGATCTGTCCATGGTATTTCAGAACTACGCCCTGTACCCCCAGATGACCGTGTACGACAACATGGCTTTCGCCCTGCAGATCCGCAAGGTTCCGAAAAAAGAAATTGATAAAAAAGTACAGGAGGCAGCGTCGGTGCTGGGCATCCGCCATCTGCTGAAGCAGCGGCCGGGAGCGCTTTCCGGCGGCCAGAAGCAGAGAGTGGCCATCGGCAGCGCCATTATGCGGGAGCCGAAAGCGTTCCTTATGGACGAACCGCTGTCCAACCTGGACGCGAAGCTGAGAGCGCAGATGCGCGTGGAGCTTTCCGAGTTACATAAACGGCTGAGTGCGACAATGATCTACGTCACCCACGACCAGACCGAGGCCATGACCCTGGGAACAAAGATCGTCGTGATGAAGGACGGATTTATCCAGCAGGCGGATACGCCAAAAGCGGTCTACGAGCATCCGGCAAACCTGTTCGTGGCAGGATTTATCGGTTCCCCGTCCATGAATTTCTTCGAGGGCAGCATCCGCAAAACAGACAAAGGCGCGGACTTTGTGCTGGAATCCGGCACAGCGCTGGAAATCCCGGAAGACCGGGCGTTCGCGCTGCTGAACGAATACAGAAACAAGAAGGTAATTCTGGGCGTGCGGCCGGAGCATTTCCTTTCGGAGATAACGGCGAAGGATCCTAAGGCGGACTACACCAAGCGCGTGCTGAACGGCGTGATCACCACCCGGGAGATGCTGGGCGCCGAGTCTATGTTCTATCTGGAGGAAGCCTCCGCAGGAGAGTTTGCCGCGCGGCTGCCGGTGGAGACAAAGGGACGCACGCGGGATGAGATGACGCTGTTCGTGGACATGGACCGGGTGCATTTCTTCGACGCGGAAACAGAACATAATATCTTTTATCGTGGAGGTCAGCAATGAAACAGTTTGTGGAAAAAATGAAAGGAAAAAGCGCGTACGCGTATCTGATCCCCTGCTTTCTGGTCTTTGCGGTGTTCCTGTTTTACCCGTTTGTGAAGACCATCTATCTGAGTCTTTACAAGACGGATAAGCTGGGACAGGCGAAGCTTTTCGTGGGACTGGAAAACTATACGGATCTGCTCACGTCGGAATCCTTTTACAACAGTCTTTTTGTAACGCTTTTGTTTGTGGTGATCGTAGTGGTGGGAAGTATGCTCATCGGCCTGATCGGAGCGGTGCTTTGCAGCAAAGCGTTCCCGGGCATCCGCGTATTCAGCACATCCTACGCGCTGCCCATGGCCATCGCCTCCAGCGGCGCGGCGATGATCTTCAAGATCATCCTCAACCCGACCATCGGTATCCTGAACAAGCTCACCGGCCTGGACATCAACTGGATCGCCGACCCCAAATACGCGCTGATCTGTGTGGCGGTGCTCACCGCGTGGCTGAACAGCGGCATCAACTTCCTGTATTTTTCCGCGGGTCTGGGAAACATCGACGAATCCATCTACGAGCGTGCCTCTGTGGACGGCGCCACCGGAATCCAGAAATTCTTCCGTCTGACGCTGCCGGGACTGAGTCCGATTATGTTCTACACGCTGGTGGTAAATATCATTCAGGCCTTCCAGTCTTTCGGACAGATCAAGATCCTGACCTCCGGCGGTCCGGGAGAATCGACCAACGTAATCGTATATTCCATTTACCGGGACGCGTTTTTCAACTACAAGTTCGGAAGCGCGGCGGCACAGTCGGTGGTCCTGTTCCTGATTATCATGGCGCTGACGCTTGTTATGTTTAAAGTCGAGAAGAAAGGAGTCAAATATTAAAATGGCTGCGTTCGATCATTCCATTACCATGGAGCAGGGAAATTACGATCAGGAGGAAGTGGCAAAGCTTCACAGCCTGATGAATACCCGCGCTCTTAGAAAGAAAAGGATCCGCAAAGGTGTGCTGGTGGGACTGAATATTGTCTTTGCGCTGTTTATGCTGTTCCCGCTGCTGTATTCTGTCAGCGTTTCCGTTATGCCCTCGGAGGAGCTGTTCACCATGGACATGAACCTGCTTCCTTCCAACCCGACCTTTGACAACTATGTGCGGGCCTTTACCCAGGTTCCTCTGGTTCGTTTTATCCTGAATTCTTTCCTGGTGGCAGGCTGCATCACCCTGGGCCAGATCATCACCTGTTCCCTGGCGGCCTTCGCCTTCTCCTTCCTGGAGTTCAAAGGAAAGAACGTCCTGTTTATGCTGGTGATGGCGACTATGATGGTTCCCGGCGAGGCGGTCATTATCTCCAACTACCTGACCGTCAGCAGCATGAACCTTCTGGACACTTATATCGTTCTGATCCTTCCGTCGCTGACTTCGGCCATGGGAATCTTCCTGTTCCGCCAGTTTTATATGACCTTCCCGATCTCCTTGTATGAATCGGCGAGACTGGACGGCTGCGGAAACCTGAGATTCATTATAAAGATTCTGATCCCGCTGACAAAATCCGCGATCGGAGCCATGGCGGTATACACCTTTATCAACGCATGGAACATGTACATGTGGCCGCTGCTGGTGACAGGCTCCGAGGAAATGCGTACCGTGCAGATCGGCATCAGTATGCTGAACAGCGTGGACGCCCAGTCCATCACCCTGATGATGGCCGGCGTTGTGGCAATCATCCTTCCGTCCATGGTGATCTTTATCGTCGGACAGAAGCAGCTGATCAGCGGAATGTTCCAAGGAGCGGTCAAAGGCTGACCTGCATCCTGTTGAATATAGAAGCAGCAGTTCGGCTGGCTGAACTGCTGCACCGTTCAGTAACGATTCAGCTGACTAAACAATTACAAACAGAAAGTAAGAAAAGAGGAGAAAAAGTTATGAAAAAAAGAGTAATTGCATCGATTCTCGCGGCGGCGATGGTGGTATCTTCCCTGGCAGCCTGCGGCGGCAATGGTTCTGATTCCAATTCAGGAACCTCCGGTTCCACATCCGGGACTTCCCAGACTTCCGGCGCTGATTCCGAGAGCGGAGCGGCGGACGATACCGGCGTGATCACGGATAATTTCGCGAACGTGGACACCGACGGGGCCACCGTTACCTTCTGGCATTCCATGGGCGGCGTCAACGGCGAGGCTATGGACTATCTGGTAAACAAATTTAACGAGGAAAACACCGATGGCATTACGGTGGAGGCCGTGTACCAGGGCGAGTACGACGACACCATCAACAAGCTGAAAAGCGCGCAGATTGGAAATATGGGCGCGGATCTGGTACAGATTTATGACCTGGGTACCCGGTTTATGATCGATTCCGGCTGGATCATTCCCATGCAGGAGATGATCGACGCGGACGGATACGATATCTCCCAGATCGAGCCCAACGTGGCGGCATATTATACCACGGAGGACGGAGCGATGTACTCTATGCCGTTCAATTCCTCCACACCGTTGCTGTATTACAATAAGGACATGTTCGACGCGGCAGGCATCACCGAGGCGCCAACCAGTCTGGAGGGAATCGCCCAGATCGGCGACGCGCTGATGGAAAAGGGCGGCGCTCAGGAGGTGATCGCCATCAGCATTTACGGATGGTATTTTGAACAGTTCCTCTGCAAGCAGGGTCTGGATATGGTAGACAATGGAAACGGCCGTGAGTCTGCTGCCACAAGTGTTGTGTTCGATGAAAACGGCGGCGCGCTGAACATCCTCAACACATGGTATGACCTGTACCAGCAGGGATACGCTCCCAATGTAGGACGCTCCGGAAGCGATACCGCGACCACCGACTTTACTTCCGGAAAAGCGGCGATGATGCTCGGCTCCACCGCTTCCCTGAAGCAGATCCTGCTGGACAGCGGCGGAAACTTTGAGGTTGGCACCGCATACTACCCGGCGGTCAGCGCAGACGACAAAGGCGGCGTTTCCATCGGCGGCGCGTCATTGTGGGCGCTGAACAACAACGACGAGAAGCAGGCGGCGGCTACCTGGAAATTCATCAAATTCCTGATCTCTCCGGAATCCCAGGCGTACTGGAACGCGCAGACCGGCTACTTCCCCATCGTTACCGGAGCCCAGGAAGAGCAGGTATTTAAGGACAACATCGCCCAGTATCCGCAGTTCCAGACGGCTCTGGACCAGCTGCATGATTCCGCTCCGGAGTATGCAGGCGCGCTGCTGAGCGTATTCCCGGAGTCCCGCCAGATTGTGGAGACACAGATTGAAAACATGCTCAACGGCAATGTGACGGCAGAGGAAGCTGTGGCAAACATGGCGGACGACATCAACGAGACGATCGAAGATTACAACCTGGTGAACGGCTGAGCACATTCAGAAATGACCGAATACCCCGCAGTCTGCTGTGGGGTATTCGTAGTAACCGTTTTGCTGGGGCGGGTCTGAAAATTGCTTTCTGCAAGATGGAATGAATTTTCAAACACGCTCCGGACTGAGCGGTTGCGGGCAGTATGATAATAGGGTCTTTTCAGTTCGCGGAAAGGCTTTTATAATAAAGGCAGAGAGGAAAAGGTAAAGGATTAGACGGAAACTTCCAAATCTGCCGTTATTGGCGCAGCAGTGTGTGTCTGATGATCAGCCTCATAAACTGTTACCTGTGATGCGCATCTTGCGGAAAGCAATTTTAGATGCATTCCAGTGCGCCATGAATGGTGTGCCACGAAAGGAGTAAGTTTGGAAGTAAACTTCCAAATCTACCATTATTGGCGCAGCCAGTGCGCCATGAGAGGAGAAAAGATGAAAAAAGTAAAGATTTTTGCCCACAGAGGCGCCAGCGCCTATGCGCCGGAAAATACACTGGAGGCGTTTTCGCTGGCTATGGAGCAGGGCGCGGACGGCATTGAGCTGGACGTGCAGATGACCAGGGACGGAGAACTTGTGGTGATCCACGACGAGACCATCGACCGTGTCAGCGGCGGCAAAGGATTTGTCAAAGATTTTACGCTGGAGGAACTGAAAAAATTTTCGGTCTCCAACGGGTTTGAGAAGTATCCCGAGGTGCGGATCCCGACGCTTCAGGAGGTGCTGGAGCTGGTGAAACCGAGCGCTATGGAGGTAAACATCGAACTGAAAACCGGCATTTTCTGGTATCCGGAGATTGAGCGGAAAGTGCTGGACCTGGTCCGCCGGGAAGGAATGGAGGAACGGGTGATCTATTCGTCCTTTAACCACTACAGCATACAGAAGATCCGCCAGCTTTCCCCGGAGGCAGAGACGGCGTATCTGATCGGAGACGTGATGCTGGATGTGGCGGCGTACACAAAGAACACAGGCGTGAAAGGCCTGCATCCTGCGCTGTTCCATGTGAAGATGGCGGATTTCCTGAAAGAGTACAAGGAAAGCGGCGTGGCTCTGCGAGTGTGGACCGTCAACGACAAAGAGCAGATCCGCTGGATGATCGACGAGGGCATGGACGCGGTGATCACCAATTATCCGGACCGCGGACTGGAAGCGCGCGCCGAGGCGGAAGCGGAGTGTGCGGGATGCTGAGAGACAAAAAACTGTTTCTGCTGGATATCGACGGTACGGTCTGCAAGGGAGAGCAGCTGATCAACGGAACACGGGAATTTCTCGAAGATCTGAAGGACAGCGGCGGACAGTATGTGTTTATCACCAACAATGCCACAAAAAGTATTTCCGACTATATCGCGTCCTTTCAGAAGCTTGGCATCCCGTCGGACTACTCGAATTTTATCACGGCCTCCTATGCCACAGTGCAGTACCTGAAACAGCATCACAGCGGTGAACTGATCTATGTGCTGGGTACCCGCTCCTTCCTGCGGGAGCTGAAGCGCAGCAATATCCGTGTGACCACCGACTGGGAGGATGAGGGGATCACCTGTGTCCTGGTTTCTTATGACAATCAGCTGACCTATGAAAAACTGGCGGATACCTGCCGGATCCTGAACAATCCCCAGGTGGCCTATCTGGCCACAAATCCCGACTATGTGTGTCCGGTGGAGTTTGGCTATGTGCCGGATTGCGGCTCCATCTGCGAGATGCTGGGCCATGCGGTAAAGCGGACGCCGTATTTTATCGGAAAGCCGGAGACGGCCATGGTGGAATACGCGCTGCGCCAGAACCATTATACCAGAGAAGAGACACTGGTGGTCGGCGACCGCCTGTATACGGATATTCTCTGCGGCCATAACGCCGGCGTGGAGACGGCCCTTGTGCTGACCGGGGAGGCCACCGCAAAAGAGGCGCGGGAAGCAGATGTCCGGCCGGACTATATGTTCTCGTCCATCGGAGAACTGTATGAGAAATGGAAATAAGTGAAAAAGATGTAAACAGGGAACCGTTCAGCGTGGCTGAACGATTCAATCAACAGCTCCGTGAGCAAAACTTGTTGTTTGCTCACGGAGCTGTATGTGTTATAATGAAATTGTTTTACAGACAGGTTCAGATATACACGGAGCCGGTGAAGAAAGGGTGAGAAGATGAAAGTAAGTGAAATGAATCAATATGTAAAGGTGGATTATGAAGCGTCGCTGGCACGCTTTATGGGAAGAGAGGATATGTATGCCCGATTTCTGAAGAAACTTTTGAAGGACGAAACGTTTCAGAAGCTGACAGAAGCGGTGGAGACTCATAACTTACCGGATATCGAGCGCTACGCCCATACGCTGAAAGGTGTATTCGGAAATCTTGGCCTGCAGGAAGGCTTTGAGACCAGCAATGAGATGGTAAAAGCCGTGCGGGAGGGGCAGGAGGAAAAAATCGGCGCGTTTTATCCCCTGCTGAGAGAGCAGATGGAGAAATACCTGAACGTGATCGGGCAGTTGGATTAGTTGGAACAAGCGAAAGGAGAAAACCATGGGCGGGACGGAGAAAAATTGCCTGCTGATTGTAGATGATGTGGAGATGAACCGGGCAATACTCAGCGGAATTTTTGAGGACGAGTACAGGATTGTGGAGGCGGAGAACGGAAAGCAGGCGCTGGAAATGCTGGAGCAATACGAAGGGCAGATCGCCGCGATTCTGCTGGATGTGGTTATGCCGGAGATGGACGGTTTTGGTATGCTGCATTATATGAAGGAGCATGACATCGGCCAGGATGTCCCGATCTTTCTCATTACAGCGGACGCCTCAGAAAAAAATATGTACGAAGGATACCGCCTGGGGGTCAAGGATATTATCGAAAAGCCGTTTATCCCGTTTTTCCTGAAACAAAGAATCCAAAGCGTTGTGGATCTTTACTGCACCAAGGAACAACTGAAAGACACGGTGGAACATCAGGCGGAGATCATCGAGGAAAAGGTCGAGGAGGTCAATGCCCTGAGCCGCAGCGTTATCGAGACCCTGGCGCTGGCCATCGAGTTCCGCAGCGGCGAGACGGGACAGCATATCCAGCATATTTACGGCCTGACAAAACGGCTTTTGCGGGAACTGAGAAACAAAGGTTACGGGGATTGCCGCGGCCTTACCGATGAGCAGATCGAGCAGATCGCCACTGCGTCCATGATGCACGATATCGGAAAAATCGCGATTCCGGACAGCATTCTCAACAAGCCGGGCCGTCTGACGCCGGAGGAATATGAGCAGATGAAAATGCACTCGCTGAAAGGAGCGGAGATGATCGAGCGTATGCCGAACATCAACGGAAATCCGGTCTTTTCTTATGCTTACGATATCTGCCGTCATCACCACGAGCGCTGGGATGGTTCCGGTTATCCGGACCATTTAAAAGGAGAGGAAAACAGTATTTACGCGCAGATCGTCGCGCTGGCGGACGTGTACGACGCGCTGGTGAGCGAGCGGTGTTATAAGAAAGCGTTTACGAAGGAGAAGGCGGTGGAGATGATTGCCCAAGGCGAGTGCGGCGCGTTTCATCCGTCGCTGATCAAGGCGTTCCTGGAAATTGCGGGGGAGCTTTAATGCGCGCTTTTTGAAGGCGGACGAAACCGGCGCGGGGCCGGCGGCATGCGGCGTCCGGCGTCGGCTGCAAAGACGCGGAAAATCTAAACGCTCCAAAGCCCCGCCGGACGGGTACCGGCGCAATTCGACAGGAATGCCTGATGCATTCCCGTCTCAGTGCGCCTCAGTCGCAGGACTTGCAGTCCTGCGACTGCCCCGTCCGGCGGGACTTTGGAGCGTTAAGATTTTCTCGTGTCTTTGCAGACGCCGCCGGACGCCGCATGCCGCCGGCCCCGCGCCGGTTTCTGGTTGCCTTCGGGTGGCGCGTTTGGGCGCTGAATGGTTGCGTTGGATGTGATAATCGTTCAGCCTATCGTTATCCCGCGAGGCGTTTTCGCGCAGAATGTGCGAAAACCCCAGGCCTGCAGTGCGAAACTGCATGAAATGCAGTTTCTGTGCATCGCGGAGTGTGTAATAGTTCAGCTACCCTGAACTGTTGTAACTATTCGGCCAGATGAATAGTTACGAACTGTTATCGGATGCGGGCATGGGTATAATAAAGTGCTTGACGAAAAAGTATGAGTGTGTTAGTCTTTTAAAATGAGTCATACCGGTTTTCCTGTTTCAGCATTAAACAGGGGGGGTATGGCTTTTTTTGTTGGAGTAAGGGAGGATATATTTGGAGATGAGTCAACAGAAAAGTCAGGAGAGAAATAAGATGGGAGAGAAGCCGGTGCTGTCGCTGCTGGTCAGTATGTCGCTTCCGATGATGCTGTCTATGCTGGTTCAGTCCCTTTATAATATTGTGGACAGTATGTATGTTTCGTGGCTGGGAACGGAGGCGCTGACGGCGGTGTCGCTGGCTTATCCGCTGCAGAATATTGTCATGGCGGTATCGGTGGGCATCGGTGTGGGGATCAGCTCCGCCCTGTCCATCCGTCTGGGGGAGAAGGATCAGGAGAAGGCGAACGAGACGGCTACCGTGGGAATGGCGTTGACCTTGGTCCACTGTGTTGTTTTTGTTCTGTTCGGTTTGGTGGTCACACGGCCGTTTTTGAAGCTTTTTACCGATAGTCCGGAAGTGCTGGACAGTGCGTGTGAATATACTTATGTGGTGCTGTGCGTGTCTTTTGGAAGTCTTCTGCAGATCGCCATGGAAAAGATTTACCAGGGGATCGGCGCTATGAAGACGACAATGGTTTTGCTGGCTACGGGATGTATCATTAATATTATCCTGGATCCGGTTCTGATCTTCGGCTTGCTGGGATTTCCTGCCATGGGGGTAAAGGGCGCGGCAATCGCTACGGTAATCGGACAGATTGGAGCGTTTTTACTGTATCTTGTGGCGTATCTTCGGAAGAATCCGGGGGTGACGATCCATCCCCGGTATCTGCGTATGGATGGGGCGCTGATAAAGAAAATTTACGCGGTGGGTATTCCTTCGACGCTGATGCTGATGATGCCATCGCTTCTGATCAGCGCCCTTAACGGAATCCTGGCGGCGTTTTCCGGGGTATATGTGGCGGTGCTTGGCGTGTATTTTAAGCTTCAGACGTTTATTTATATGCCGGCCAACGGTATGGTGCAGGGAATGCGTCCGATCATCGGTTTTAATTACGGCGCGGGACAGTATGGCCGGGTGCGGCAGACGATCCGTTATTGTCTGGCGGGCGCCGCGGCAATCATGCTGGTGGGAACGGTATTGTCCCTGGCGGTTCCGGGAGGAATCCTTCAGCTGTTTCAGGCGGACCCGGAGCTTTTGGCGGCGGGGGAGACGGCGCTCAGGATCATTTCTCTGGGATTCCCCGTCTCTACGGCCGGTGTTGTGTTTTCCGGTGTGTTTGAGGCTCTGGGCAGAGGTGGAGAGTCCCTGGTGATCTCTCTGCTGCGCCAGCTGGCAATTACGGTACCGCTGGGATTTCTGCTGTCCCGCTGGCTGGGCGCGGTGGGAATTTGGATCGCCTTCCCGGTGGCGGAATTGGCGGCGTCTGTGGCGGCGGTGATTCTGTTGCTGAGATACCGGAACGGAGTGTTTTTTCCGTGGGGAGAAAAGGATGCTTGATCAGCGTCTGATGATTTCATAAACCCCCACTTCGTCTTGTATTAAATAATTTCCGATATACTTGCATTTGGCTCCGTTTTCATAAACAAATTGTTCGATAAAGTCATCACCCGTATCCAGGCAATAAATTTTTGCTCCGGATTGGAACAGCTTTTTGGAGTCGGAAAGGGAGTCGATTTCTCCAATCCGTTGAAATCCGCATGCGGAAAATATCAAAGGATTTAAAGGTTCGCTGTAGGTTGCATTTTCTTCTGTGCCAGTATACAGGTAACAGGTATTACTGCACATTCCCGCGGCAGCGACCAATACAAGGGAATTTGTAGTGATTAATATGGCATTTTCGTTTGAACTTAAGAAGTCTGCTGCTTCTTTGGCTTTTATGGCGCGTTTTGTCTGATTATAGGTAAAAGACATAATATTGGAAAAGCAGAATAGACCCAGCATGATCCAAAGAAGGAATTTGAGCGTTTCATTTCTTTTTAATACAGTTGCATATACGACTCCAAACCACAAACACATTAATCCCGGTACTATATAGCGGATGATAAAAACCGGGCGGATCAATACGGAAGCCAGAACCCCCACAAATACCGTTCCTATAGGAATAAAAAATGCGGTCAATGCCTCGATCGTATCAAGATTGGTCATATGCTCCTTGCGTGTTCTGGTGAATAGAAACCAAAATGCCACAATACATACGATCAACAGAAGTACATTGTCGGTGACAGCGATGGCGTAGGATAGAATCGTAGAGGGAGTGATAGCGGATATCCAATACTCCTGGCTTACGGCTGTTGCCTGCTTTATAAATACAAAGAGCCATGGCAGGTATCCTGCCGCAGTCACTAACGCGGCAAATAGCCAATGCTTTAATTTTTTTCTGTTCATCTTCAGATAATAAACTAACAGTGCCAGGTGCAGAAGCGCCACCGCTACACATGAAAAATAATGGGTATATGCAGCTGCCAGACTGAAGGCAACGAAGGCCGCCCAATGTTTGAATTTTTCAGTTTCTACTATATCGCAAAATGCCAGATACGCAGCAAAGACAAAAAATAGCGCCCAGCTGTACATCCTGATCTCAACTGCGTAAGGCGCTAAAAAAGGAGCGCCCATAAGACATACCGCACTGATATCTGCGGCATATTCACCTTTGTTTTTGCGGACTTTTGTAAAGAGTAAAACGAGGATCAGCCAAAAAGGAATTGCAGATGCAATCTTAGCCAGATAGATCACTGGGATGGCAGGTGCAGCACTGTGAACAATATCAACAAAAAATTTCAAAATAAAGTAGTATAACGGAGGGTGAACGTCTGCTGCGGTCAGAGCGACAATCTCAGGATAGCTGTGCATGATCATAGATAATGAGAACGATTCGTCAGCCCAAATATCAAGATTCACCGAGGCGGAAATCTGAGAGAGTATGCCGACTGCCGCAAGTAATAGACATGATTTGTGAATCCAATCGGATGAAACAACTGCCGCAGGAAATAAATTTTTTCTATTGTGTATGCAGTTCAGGATGTATGATACAAAAACGAAAGCAAAGGCAATACCCGACAAACATACAAAAAGAAAAAGCGCTTTCATGGGTGAAGTGAGAGCTCCAAACACGCTTTCTGACTGCGCGGTCCATCTCATGTAAAACAAGAAAGCCATAATTACACACAGGGCAGCCGCCGGAATGCAGTATTTTGCATGGAGACAAGTGTTCAAACGTGGTATATAACTGCGAAATTTCAGAAAGAAAAAAAGCAGCAGCAAAATCATGATCACATTAAAAAGCATTGATGCCATATCAGGCGCCATATTCAAGCAAAAGAAGGCTGCACCAGAAATAAATAGAAGGACTTTTTCAAATAGATTTTTCATTTTTGTATATTACTCCACAGTCAGATTATTGTGCCGGCATTTTTTTATTTGATGTCCGGCATGTGAAAACGGAGACGGCAAAACACACTCTAATTTATTATCCCGCAGGGAGACGTGGGAAACAATATGTGCGGCCTTTTGTGCTTGGGGTTTGGTTTTCTTTGAGACTTTGGAGAGATTTTTTTTTGCTGGCACGAAAGCGAGAAAATAGTACGTTTATACTGAGCGAAAGGCAGAAAATTTCGGATTTTTACTTGTCGTATTTTTCTTATTCCTCTATAATATAGACAATATCCCAAAGAGGAGGAATTTTGCCATGTCTCAGTTCAGCGAAAAATGTAAAGAATATCTGCAGGTGACCGGGACCAGCGTATATCAGCTTTCCATACTTTCCGGACTGGAACGTACCTCTTTGCAGCGCATGGTAACGGGAAAACGGCTGCCGGAGCTGTCCTTTGTCAGGCAGTTTTGCGAGGCGCTGCGCATTAATCCCATGGAACGGGAACAGCTGTTAGATTTATACCGATTGGAAAAATGCGGGAAGAAATACGCGAATTTCAAATATATCCGGGAACTGCTGCAGTATCTATGCGCGGCTCAGGATCCGAAAGCTGACGATATGCTTACGGTCAGCGCCGCTGAGGGCTCCAGATACACACCATCAGGTTTTTCCACAACGGTGGAAAGACAGTTTATGGATTTTCTTCATATGTTTTTGGGCGGCGGTACTGACGAAATCTGTTATACCAATTTCCCGCCGGAAAATCGTTTGCTGCTCCATACGCTGTGTCAGCTGGAAGATGAGCAGAAAAGGCAGTTCCGCCTGTTTCATCTGTTCCCATTGCTTCAGAACCCGCAGGTTTTTGCCAACTGTATTCATAACCTGGAAGTGTTTCAATGTGCTCTGAAAATCACGCGCTCTGGCATGGAGCAGTATCGGCCATATTACTATTACAATACTACGGGCGGGGAGGACCTTCGCTTTCAGGTGTTTCCGTATTATTTCATGACGGGCAGACGGCTTTTTCTGGTAAGCTCCGACTTTTCTTCGTGTACGGCTGTTGATGATAAGGACTTGGTAGAAAAAGCGCGCGGACAGCTTCAGCAGTTCTTTAAAAACTCCACCTGCTTGTTTCATAATATCAATACGGCAAAGGAAATCGCGGAGATTTATTTTGATCTGAATACCCGGAATATTTCTCCACGCTACACCCTGGAGCCACACCCGTGCATTTCGCTTATGACGTATGGATTGGAATTGTTGGAAGCGCTTTATCCGCCGACGGCGCAAAGCGACGGCAAACCTGCCGAGAATCTTTTTGAGATTGGCGTGTCCATAGCAGGACAGGCAGAAGCAATGTTTTCATCGGACACAGACTATAAAAACTTTTTCACTGCAGGCGGGCTGAGACAGTTTGTGGAGACCGGAAAATTTCCGGGACTTTACTCCTATCATCAGATTCCTGCAACCTGTGAGCAGCGGAGCAGATCGCTGCAGCATTTTCTTCAGACGCAGCTTGGCAATCAGAACTGCAAAATGTTGCGGGAGGAGACGCTGGCAAATACAAACGTTCATCTGGAAGTATTTTCCGATTACTCGTTGTTTCTCGGATTTCTGATGCCCGACGATTCCTTTCTCTGTCTGACGCTGAGGGAAAGCAGTATCGGGGAAGCGTTTCTCGATTTCTTTGAGTCATTGGAGCAGAATGAGTTTTGCTGTGACTATGAGGAGACGGTGGAGTATGTGAGAACATTGCTGGCAGAGATACAGCAATGAGGAGTAGAGCGTGTTTGAAAATTTATTCCTGCAATCTGCACGCCCCACTTTGCGTGGAATTTGCCTCGAAATCAGGATTTTCAAACACACTCTGAAGCGAAAAAAGTTCTTGGCCTTTCTGTCAGCTTTTATTGCCGCGAAGTCTTTCCAACACCTGGTCCAGCGCCATGTTTCCGCCGAAAAGGTCCAGGGCGCTGCCGATGGTCACGTCAATCTTGCCCTTCCCTTCGGTTTTCAGCTGTTCGAGGTCCTGAAAGCTTCCCACGCCGCCCGCGTAGGTGACAGGAACATCTTCCAGCTCCGCCAGCAGCCGGACCAGCGGGACTTCAATGCCGCGGGCCTTTCCCTCCACATCCACCGCGTGGATGAGAAATTCATCACAGTGGGAGGACAGTTCCTGAAGGAGTGGGAGGGTCAGGGGGACATCTGTATACGTCTGCCAGCGGTTGGTGACAATGTAATACTCGCCCAGCCGTTTCCGGCAGCTAAGGTCCAGTGTCAGGCGTTCCTTACCCACTTCCCGCTCGATCTTTTCCAGATTCTCATAAGAAATCTGTCCGCCATTGAAAACGTAGGAGGTCACGATCACATGGCTGGCTCCCGCATCCAGAAATTCCGCGGCGTTTTCGGACGTGATCCCGCCGCCGGCCTGAAGACCGCCGGGGAAAGCGGCCAGCGCCTCCAGCGCCTGAGTTTTTGTCTGATCGTAGAACACGGATTTCTTGGCGTTCAACAGAATCACATGTCCTCCGTCGATGCCGCGGCTGCGGTAAAATTCCGCGAAGAAAGCGGCGTCCTGTTTTGAGACAAAATTTTCTACCGCCTGGTCTTGGGTGTCCCGCAGGCTTCCTCCTACGATCTGTTTTACTTTTCCGTTATGGATATCGATACATGGACGAAACTTCATGGCATTTTCTCCTTTGACTGCAACAGTTCAGCGCCGCTGAACGATTACACGCTTTGCGATGCGCAGAAACTGCATTTCATGCAGTTTCACTCTGCACGACTGGGGATTTTCGCTCATTCTTCGCAAAAACGCCTCGCGGAATAGTGACAGACAGAACGGTTGCTTTTGAGTACAGTTGAATAGTTACGAACGGTTACGAATGGTCACAGCAGGCACCGCATGACAGCCAATGGGCCGTCGTTTTGGACAGCCTCCAAAAGCCGGCACACCTGGTCCTCAAACCCGGGAATCTGTGTCAGATCCCTGCCCCAGAAAGAGACATTGGCGCACACCGCGTGTACCAGTTCACCGGTGGAATCCTCCCGGTGGGCGAAATAAAATTCCAGGATTTCCCGGTCGTCCGAGATTGTATAAACGTCCCCGCCGGGCCGTCTTGCCAGAAGGCCCGCTCCGGTCAGCTCTGTGCCCCGGTAAAACGCAAGGTAAAAAGCGAAGGAAGCGGTGATGCACGCCGGAAGCTGGCCGTAAAGCTTCTGATAGCCGTCCAGAGAGGGCAGCACCCGCGTCTTCCACTTGGAAGTGGAATTCAGGGAGATGGACAGAAGGGCGTGGTCGATAAACGGATTCCGGAAACGCTCGGCGACAGCCTCGGCAAACGCCGCGCATTCCTCCCTGGGCAGGGAAAGCGTCGGGAGGATTTCCTCGAACATGGTCCGGTGCAGAAACCTGCGGATGGTGTCATCCTCCATACATTCCCGCACAATATTTTTCCCGGCCAGAAACGCGCCCAGCACCATGGAGGTATGGGCGCCGTTGAGAATACGCACCTTCCGCTCTTTATAGGGTCTGTGATCGTCCGTAAAAAGCACCGGAAGTCCGGCTTTGTCAAAAGGCAGTTCTTTCGACAGCTCCTGCGGTCCCTCGATGACCCAGGAGGCGAAGGGTTCTCCGGTGTCCATCAGGCGGTCTTCATACCCGTTTTCCGCGGCCAGCGCCTCCGCCTCCGCGGACGGATATCCGGTAACGATGCGGTCCACCAGCGTGGAACAGAACAGGTTTTCTCGGTCCAGCCAGCGCAAGAATTCCCCGCCCAGCTGCCACTGGGAGGCGTATCTTTGCACGCAGTCCTTCAGCGCGGCGCCATTGTCGTCGATCAGCTCACAGGGCAGCAGCACGAATCCCTTTCCCGGCTCGGAGCCGAAGGCCTGAAACCGGCGGTACAGAAACTGTGTGAGCTTGGCAGGATAGGAAGACGGCGGCGCATCCTCAAACCGGCAGTCCGGACGGTACACGATGCCTGCCTCCGTGGTGTTGCAGATAATAAAACGGAGGGCAGGATTTTTGGCGCAGTCCATTACCGCCTCATAATCCCGGTACATATTGAGACAGCGGCTGACGCAGGAGATCACGCGCTTTTCGCTGACCTTCTGCCCATGTTCCATCCCACGCAGATAGAGAGTGTAAAGGCCCTCCTGCTGGCGGAACGCGTCGGTCAGACCCTGTGAGGACGCCCTTGCGTTAGGCTGCACGAGCACCACCTTTCCGTTGAAATCCGCCTTTTCGTTCAGCAGATCGATAAAACAGTCCGCGAAGGCGCGCAGAAAATTTCCTTCTCCAAACTGAAGCACCCGCTCCGGAGCATTTTTCAGAAGATAGCCGCCGTACCCCAGTTCTTTTAACGTCTGATAATTCAGCCTTTTCATGATCAAATCATTCTCCTTTCCCGGAATATTAGTAACTATTCAGCCAGCTGAATCGTTACGGCATCCGGCCATTGAAAACCGCTTCGCGATGGGCAGGATGCCCGCAGGCGCTATGCTTTCATATGGTCTGTGCAGTAAATGCACAGACATGGCTGAACGGTTACTGTTTTTGCAAAATTTATAACGTGACGCCTTGCTTGAAAATCGCCATATCATGATACCCGGCTTTCTCTGCTTTGACCTGAGCGCCGGAGGCCACCGAAAGGACAAAGTCAAACAACCGGCGTCCCAGCTGCTCAGGACTGCCGCCGGAGGTGAGAACGCCGCAGTCGAAATCCATCCAGAGTTTCTTCTTTTGAAAAAGTTGAGAATTGCTGGACAGCTTTACAGTGGGAACCGGAGCCGCAAACGGTGTTCCGCGGCCGGTGGTAAACAAGATCAGATGCGCTCCCGCAGCGGCAAGCGCCGTGGAAGAAACCAGATCGTTGCCCGGGGCGCTGAGAAGATTCAGTCCCCGCGCCGTCACCCGCTCTCCGTAGGCAAGAACCCCTCGCACCGGAGAAGTCCCTGATTTCTGGGTACAGCCCAAAGCTTTGTCCTCCAGCGTGGAAATCCCGCCTAGCTTATTTCCCGGCGAAGGATTTTCGTAGATGGTCTGATGATGGCTGGTAAAATACTGCTTGAAATCATTGATCAGCGCGACGGTTTTATGAAACAGCTCCTCATTCTCACAACGATCCATCAGCAGCGTCTCCGCCCCGAACATTTCCGGCACCTCCGTGAGGATCGTCGTACCGCCGGCTGCCGTGAGCAGATCGGAGAACACCCCGACCGTGGGATTTGCCGTGATTCCCGACAGACCATCCGACCCGCCGCATTTCAGCCCCACCACAAGCTCCCTGCAGTCCACAGCCTCCCTGTGAAAGCCAGAGACATACGCCGCCAGCTCCTCCAGAAGCCTTCGTCCCTCGGCCAGTTCATCCTCCGCCTCCTGGCACACAAGAAACTTCACCCGCCGCTCATCATACGGCCCAATATACTCCTTCAGCACCTCCACAGAACTGTTCTCACACCCAAGACCAAGAACCAGCACACCGCCCGCGTTGGGATGACAGACAAGGTCCGCAAGAATCCTGCGCGTAAACTCCTGGTCGTCCCCCATCTGCGAACAGCCATAAGGATGAGAAAACGCGCAGACCGCCTCCAGCGAACCGCCCACCAGAGCCTGTCCATCCCTCTCCAACGCCTTCGCCACATGACTGACACAGCCGACCGTAGGAAGGATCCAGATCTCATTGCGGATCCCCACCTTCCCGTCGTCCCTGCGGTAACCCTGAAAACAGAACCCACCCGAAACTTTTGCGGAATCTTCCTCCAATACTTTTCCCCACTCCGTGTCAGAACCCTCCCTGAAACCCGAAACATTTCTATAAGAATACGAAAGAATCTCCCCAAGCCCCGATTTCAGATTATGCACATGAACCCAAGCGCCCGGTACCACCGGATCCGTCAAAATCCCAATAGGAGAACCATACTTCACCACCCGCGCTCCAGCAGGAAGCGCTACCAACGCAAACTTATGCCCCTGAGGAATATCCTCCAGAAGCACAATCCGAGTCCCATCCACATCCAGCACATCCCCCGCCGCCAGCGGCACCAACGCCACCGCCACCGAATCCGCCGGATGGATCCTCATAAACTTCTTCAACATCCACCTCAAACCCCCTGTCCACCATTCACAGATCCAAATTTACTACGCTACCAGTATAAAATACAATCCCCCAAAAAGCAATCATCACTACGCCCCACCTTATATCAGTAATAATTATTCATCCAGTTGGAAAGTTCCTATCAGTTTTACCTTTCACAATATGCAAAAACACCTCGCGGGATAGCGATAAGTGACAACTCAGTTATTTGATTTTCTGCTTGCTAAAGCTTGTTCGAAAATGGCTTTCTGCAATAATAGTCACAATATTTCCCCAACACCTCCAAAAAAATACCCCCGCCAAAAGCACCCTCCACGGCTCATCTCATTCCCATCCGCCATCACCCACCACCCATCGCCCAAAAGGCAGCCAGGAAGCGGGGGAGGACGCGGGCGGCGGGCGGGGGAGAATGCAGGATTCGTGCTCACTCCGACATTCGGACAGAGGCAGGGGCGGGTGTCCGTGGCTCGCAAAACGGGCGTTTTTTTGTGAGGGTGGTTTGGTGTCGTCCGTTTTGCGCTCCGCGGACACCCGCCCCTGCCTCTGTCCGCCTGTAGTCGCAAGCACTGAATTCCTGCATTCTCCCCCGCCCGCCGCCCGCGTCCTCCCCCGCTTCCTGGCTGCCTTTTGGGCGATGGGTGGTGGGTGATGGCGGATGGGAATGAGATGAGCCGTGGAGGGTGCTTTTG
>JAGHIA010000100.1 GCA_017887445.1 Fusicatenibacter sp. | reverse complement strand
CAGACTCAGGACTTCACGTCCTGAGTCTGAGGAGCGCCTGAGCCGGGAAGGCATCAAGCCTTCCTGGCGAATCGCTCCGGTCCCCGTCCTGCGGCGTCTCTGCACGTTTAGAGTTTCCCCTTCCCCGTAGCCGTCCGGCGCACCCCGCGGCAGCCGCCCGGGGACACTTTCCCGCGGACAGTTTCGTCCGCCTATCATCCCGCGCGGACGATCACCCCCAGCAAATTCGCGGCCGCACATTCCAGCTGTTCCCTGGTCACGCGCCCTTGCCGCAGGCCGTCCAGAATCTGGCGGATCACCGGCGGCCCGCCGGGCATCACCACATCGTTTCCGGCAGCCACCGCGTCCGCGCCGTCCACAACAATGTCCATATCGCCCCAGTCTGTCACCACAAATCCCCGGAATCCCCACTCGTTCCTCAGGATCTGCGTACACAGATCCCGGTTTCCGCCTGCGAACGTACCATTGATCTTATTAAAGGATGTCATGATGCAGGACACCCCGCCTTCCTTTACTGCCATCTCGAAAGGTTTCAGATATAACTCTCTTGCCGTTCCCGGCAAAAGAATGGAATCCACCGCGTCAAATTGTTTCTTACTGCTGCCCCTGCGGTAGGTCTCCTGTTCATTCACGGCAAAGTGTTTGGGACAGGCCATGACTTTGTGATTCTCCTGCACACCCCGTATCACGGCGCATCCGCAGACACCGGTCAGAAACGGATCCTCGGAAAAGTATTCAAAATTTCTTCCGCACAGAGGATTGCGGTGGAGATTCAGCGCGGGAGCCAGCCACACGTCAATGCTTTTTTCCTCACACTCCGCTCCCACGGCGTTTCCAAATTCGTACAGAAGCGTCCGGTTGAACGAGCAGGCCAGAAGCATCTGTGACGGCCACACGGTTTTTCCCACCCCGGCCGGTCCGTCCTGATAAAACACAGAGGAAATCCCTCTTTTCCTTATGGCCGGCGACACATAGCCGTCGTACCCTGCAGGATGATCGTTTTCCGTCAGCGGCTGTCCCTCGGTATCAAACACGGTTTTAGGAAACTCTGTGTCTGAAAACGCCGCAAACGGGATTCCCGGACCGTATCCGACGCACAGAGCCGCCAGTTCCTCATCTCTGAAATCCGCCACGTCTATTGCTCTGCCTCCGTCAACGGCTCTGCTGTCGACGGCTATCCTGCTATTAGCGGCTGTCCGGCCATCAGCGGCCGGCCCGCTTTCATCAACTATCCCGCCCTCATCGGCTGCGGTACCAGAATTTTTGAAAATTCCCTGAACATCTTCCGGAAAAAGAACAAACACCGGAACTTTTTCGTCAAGATTATCCTGCAAATTTTCCGTCTGTTCTTTTTCAAGAAAATCCAGCCGTCCCTCGTTGCATGATTTCAGGGAAAGCGCCGCCTGGCACTGCTCGATCAGCAGGTCTTCCATCACCTCTATCTGACAAATATATTTTCCTCTGCCGCCTGTTGCCAGCTCCACCCGGCAGCCTCCCCGGTAAAGCTTCCACGCGGCGGCAGCCTCGTCGTAATGGGCAAGCTCCTTCCACGGAAGCCGGATGGTAAGCAGCGTTTTCTCCCCCGGCTTGATCAGAGGTGTTTTTTCAAATCCCTTCAGCTCTCTGGCCGGCAATCCTGGCTTTCGTTTCGCCGGGACAACGTACAGCTGCACCACTTCTTTCCCGGAAAATCCTCCGGTATTCAGCACAACGATCTGAAACTCCACGCCTTCCTTCTGTCTTCGCATCCCCGCCACCTGAATGTCAAAGGTGGTATAAGAAAGTCCATGGCCAAAAGGATACAGGACTTCCCTGTGAAAGGTATCGAAGTAGCGGTAACCGTTAAACATTCCTTCCTGATAGACGGTCACCGGACTTCTGGCAAACCCGGCGCTTCCATTTTCCTTGGGGTCCAGTCCGTAATCCTCATAGGTTAAAATCCTGTCGTCCCGCTCCTTTTGCCAGGAAAAATGGTCTGCGGACGGACAATCCTCATAATGCACCGGAATGGTGAAGGCCAGTTTTGCCGACGGCGAAGCCTCGCCTTTGATCAGCCTTGCCAGCGCTCTGGCGCCTCCTTCGCCCGGCAGTCCCAGAAACAGAATACTTTTCAGGGATTCATACTGTCTGGTCCACGCCAGATCCACCAACCCGTTTACGTTCAGCACCAGCGCCACATGCGCAAAGCTTCGGCACACACGATCGGCCAGCTCCTTTTCTTTTTCCGTGAGCAGATAATCGTCCTGCAGATGCCTGTCACATTCTTCCCCGCCGGAATTTCTGCCGATCACCAGGACCGCCGTATCCGTCTCCCTGGCCGCCTGCCGCAGTTCCTTCTCCGGCACGTCATATTCCGGCTCCGGCCCATGGTACCTCCCAAAGATTTCGTACATAAGTCCGCTGTTTCCGACCGCGTCTCCCTGGGAAAAATCAAACTCCTCATGGAGATTGCCCGGCTCAGAGGACCTCATGCTCTGATAAAACGCCCTCAGCGTCTGACAAAGCGAATACCCCGCGCGCTCCAGCTCCAGCGTAATGTTGCTGCTTCTGCTGCCCTTTGCCGCGCCTGATCCGTTCCCCGACACATAAGTCACAAGCGCGGAACGGCCGAACACCGCAAGCGTTTTTTCTGTGGACAGCGGCAGCAGCCCCTCCTGGTTTTTCAGCAGAACGATGGACTCCTCCGCCAGCAGCTCCGTCAATTTTTTCTTATTCATACCGCTCTCCTACTCCACAGAGGTTTCCGCATAAAATCCCCGCAGCTTTCCTTTCACCCAGCCGTTTTCCGTGATAGAAAACGAATCGCTCAGACGGATATCCTCCGAGGAGCTTCCAATCTCCACCTGAACGACACCCTTTTCTATCTTCCATTTCATGGAGGAATCCAGAAACGCCAGCTGGGACGCTTGCAGACGAAACGTAACTTTTTTCTTCTGTCCTGGCTCCAGTGTGATCCTCAAAAAACCGGCCAGCTCCTTCACCGGCCGCGCCATGCTTGCCTGCGGATCCCGCACATAAAGCTGCACAACCTCGTCCCCTTTACAGCTTCCCGTATTTTCCACATAACAGGAAACCGTAAAATCCTCTGTGGGAAGTATCTCCTTACCGGACAAAGTCAGGCTACTGTAGGAAAACCGGGTATAGGAAAGTCCATGGCCAAAATAGTATCTTGGCGTATGGGGCATATCCACATAATTCGCAAATCCAATACTGCCCGTCTGGTGCCAGGAGGAATTCTGGGCGTGGTTATAATAAATGGGGATCTGTCCCGCGCTCCGCGCGGTGGTCACCGGCATTTTTCCGCCGGGATTGCAGACTCCGAGCAATGTGTCCACAACAGCCTCCGCCGCCGTTTCCGACGGGTTCCATGCTTCCAGGATCGCGTCCAGATACAGATCCGCCGCGTCGCTGGAGATCGGGCGGCCGTCAAAATGAACGCCTGCCATCGGCTTTCCAAGCTGCGCCGCCTTTCGTATGAATTCTTCCTGGCAAACCGGAAGATTGATGTTGGCAGCGTCCACGCCCTCTCCCATGGAGGCCATGGAGCAGGTTCCATGCTTTCCGCCAAGGGTAAGGATGATAAGATCCGCCTCCCTGGCGTTTGCCAGCGCTTCCTCATATCCGGAGGTATCCGCTCCCGCGATGGGATAGCCGTAGGAATACGAAATCTCCACGTCCGGCAGCCGCCGTCTTAACTCCTCCAGAATGCTGACACATTCTGGTTTCTGCCGTCTGAGGATCTGGTCAAATTCCGGTGTTTCGTCCGACTGAATATTGGTTCCTGGAACGGTCACAATCTCTTTGTTGTCCGGATTGGCACATCCGCTGACGCCCGCTATGGAATTGGTCACCGCAAATGTGGACTCCATCATGCACATATGAGTATATCCGCCAAAATATTTCCGCGGACTGTCTCCGTGGGGTCCGATCAGCGCGATCTTCTTTACTTTCCCGGATACGGGAAGCGTCCCGTTGTTTTTCAGAAGGACCATGGACTCTCTCGCCGACTGCAGCGATACTTCACGGTCACTGCCGTGGACAACCGCTTGTCGCAGCTCCTCGCCCTGCAGGGCGAACGGATGCTCAAACAGTCCCATCCGGAATTTTGCCGTCAGAACACGCAGCACCGCCTGGTCGAGCACTTGGATATCCGCTTCCCCGGAGGCGAACATCTGCTTCAGTTCCTGGCCATATCCGGCAGGATTTGGCATCTCCATATCCATACCAGCCTCCATACACCGGCCTCCGGTCTCTCCAATGGATTCACAGAGTCCCTGGGCGGTAAACACATTCCCCACCGCCCCGTAATCACTGACGCACAGTCCGTCAAATCCCATGTCGTCCCTTAAAAGCTCTGTCAGTAAATGATGTGACGCAGAGGCAGGCTCCCCGTCGATGATACAGTAGCAGGGCATGATGCCTTTCAGTCCGGCCTCGGCAATGGCCGCCTGGAATGGTTTTCCGTAGATTTCCTCCAGCATACGCGGCGTGGTGTGACTGGCCGCCCCGTGGATTCCGCCTTCCGAATTGTGGAACGCCAGAAAATGCTTGGCGACGCTCTCCGTCTTTCTTCCCGCCGTCCGGTTCTTCTGGCAGCCTCTGGTATACGCCGTCCCCATGCTGGCGGCCAGCGTGGGATCCTCGCCGTAGGTTTCACCCTGGCGTCCCATTCTGGAATCTCTGGAAATGTCCAGCACCGGGGCAAGAACATGGGTGATTCCGCAGGCGGCCTCCTGGCGGCTCACGATTTCCGCGATTTTTTCCTCCAGCCGCGGATCCCAGCTGGCTCCCCGGCCGATCCCCGAAGGAAAGCTTGTGGTATCCTGGATGAAGGCTCCGCAAAGTCCCTCCATATGAAAGATCGCGGGGATGTGGTGGGGGCTGTTCTCCATGACGATCTTCTGTACCTGTCTCTGCCAGCCGGCAGCCTCCTCCAATGTCTCCATTCGCCTCATTTCCAGCGTGCTGACCTGTCCGATGCCATAGGGCGTCTCTTTCGCTATGTACGCAAAATCCCTGCAGACACTGTCAAAAGGAAACACGCAGTTTACCTGGGCCATTTTCTCTTCAAGGCTTAATTCCTTCAGCAAATATTCCGCCCGTTCCTCCGGCGTCAGATTTGTATTCTCATATTCTCTGCACATGGTTTTTTTGTTCCTCTCTGTAAATAATATATCCAGTCCCGCAGCAGTACCTGTAGACATTCGGCCCATCGCGAAGCGACTTTAAATGGCTGGATACGGTAGTGATTCAACCAGATACCAGAACCTCATGCACCTGGCCGTCTTCAAACGCCGGCACAAGGTTCTCCGCCAGCTCCTTGCCGTCCACGGAAACCTTCCAGCATGGCTTCTGTCCCTGGGCCGGGGCCTCTATCACAATATGATACCTGGCTCCGCGGAAGGCCCTCGTCATCTCGATCTTATCCCACCCCTTGGGAAGACAGGGCGCGATCCTCAGTCCGTCGTACTCTCTGCGGACGCCGGCCACCCCTTCATACAGGCCCATCATCGCCCAGGCGGAGGTCCCGGTAGTCCACGACCAGTAGGATTTTCCGTAATATTTCGGATGGGTAGAATAGCAGTTGGTAAAGACATACGGTTCCGCCCCGGAGCTTGTGGAGGGATTTTTCTCGCTGTCAGGCATAATTTTCATCAATGTCCTCACGGCTTCCTCGCCCCGCCCCAGCTTACAGTCCATCAGGATCTTGAACCCTGTGGCGTGGCAGTACACCCCGCCGTTTTCAAAAAGTCCCGGCAGCATTCCTGACATGC
The DNA here is from genome assembly GCA_017887445.1 of Fusicatenibacter sp. GTDB lineage: Bacteria > Bacillota > Clostridia > Lachnospirales > Lachnospiraceae > Fusicatenibacter. The sequence goes on along the minus strand of JAGHIA010000100.1, from coordinate 4,927 downwards.
GCCCTACGTTGGGCGAATATTCCTCATAGGGCGGCAGATTTAACGGAAATCCGAAGTCATGCTCCATGCCGTCGATGGCTTTGAGGACCTTTTCCAGTTTCTCCTCGTCCGGTATTCCAGCCAGTACCGCCCAGGTCTGGGCGTTGAGATAAATCCTGCTGCCTGTACTCTTTCTGGAACCGATGGGTTCTTTCCGGCTCAGGGCCCGCATGTACCAGTCTCCGTCCCAGGCCTCCTGATTGATCTGCTCCTTCAGCTGCCCGTATTCTTTCATCAGCCAGTCCGCCTCTGCGTCCCGCCCTGTTTTTCTCATCAGTACGCCAAGCTCCTTCAGCGCAAGGCAGAACTGGCAGGAAAGCATCACCGACTCCGCCTCCGGGTCCGTGGTGATATTCAGCGCGTCGTTCCAGTCCGCAAACCGGATCTTCACAAGGCCGTGGCTTCCTCTGTCTTCCAGCAGCCGGTTCACGGCAGCCTTCACATGGTCCAGCATGGTCCCTTCCCCGCCGTCCTGATAGGGAATGACAGCGTCCAGCAATCCATAGTCTCCCGTTTCCTTGATCAGCTCGCAGACCGCCCAGATGATCCAGAACGGCTGGTCCGAATATCTTGTATCGTCATAAGGATACCAGGTCAGCACCGTATGTCCGTCCTGAAACTGATGCTTCAGACATTCCATGATCTCTTCCTTCGCTTTTTGCGGCCGGTAGTTCAGCAGCGCCACGGCGATCTGAAGATTATCCCGGACGCCTTTCTTGCCGACGATACAGCAGTCGATCTGCTTCTTCAGCCAGTTGTTCATAAGATGATTGAGTTTTTCCTCTGGCGTGCGGATACTCAGGGAACGATATTTTTCCAGATTATATTCCACCGTTTTTTCCAATTCCTGCTCCAGCGCGGAAAGGTTTTTGTATTTTCCCGCACATTCCCTGGCTTCCTCCAGGGTTTCGGAAACGCCGAAGCAGTAGCTGATCTCCTTTTCCTCCCCCGGCGCAAGTGTGATCTTATTCTGCAGCGCCGCGCCTACAATAAAAAGGGCGCTCAGGGAGTTTGTGCAGTCTCTTCCGCTGACGACTACCTCCGGTCTTTGGAACAGGGCGAAGGCGCTGGCGTCCAGCCTGGTAATAGAACCTAACGGGCCGCAGAATCCGGACAGATCGCCGTCGTAGGCATACACCGGCTCTGAACAGGACAAATACCCGTTATATCTTCGGTGCGGTGCGAACGGGTGAGAAGATCTGCAGTAAATACCGTTCAGTTCCCGGTCAAAAATCGTTTCCAGGCACCGGTACATCTCATAATACCGCGGATAGGAAAATCCCTCCAGTTCAAAGCTTACCGCGGAAAAAACGCTCAGCTTTCTTGGCCGCCCGCTGTCGTTTCGCAGGGTCAGCTTCCAGACTTCCTGATACCCGTCTCTTGGCACAAACAGCTTCCAGGCGGCGCGGATTCCATCTTTTTCCGAACGCAGCGTGGAATATCCGATGCTGTGTTCGCAGCTGTAATCTTCCACAGCCTCCTGCAACGGCCCTTCCCCCACGTTCCAGCACGACAGGCTTTCGTCGTCCCGAAGATACAGGTAACGGGAATCGTTGTTGTTGACCATGCACATATCCGCTTTTTCGTTGAGATAATAACTTCTTCCATGGCCGATCTGAGACACCTGAGCGCAATAACCGTTGTCATTCCACAGATAATTGAACCAGTATCTGGGCGGTCTGGGGTCTTCGATGACGCAGCTGTTTCCATGGTTGGTAAATTTATGAATTTTCTTCTCCATCTTCCATCCGCTCCTTTCCAATGGTCAGCCGGTAACTGATCCCGGGTACTGTGCCGTCCAGGCAAAAGACCGTAGTGCCGCCTTCCGTTTGTCCCTCGAGGGTCGTCAACACCTCTCCCACCGGATCCAGGATCTGCAGGGCCGCCCGCTGGGCTTTCACCTTCACCGTGCCTTCCAAGGTTTCCGCAAACAGCTTTCCTTTTAAGATCACATCCGTGAACTGAATCCCGCCAAGCTGGATGCCCGGCTTATATTCCGTCTCGTCCATTCCTGTGGTTCCCATGGCGGTCAGGATAAATTCTGTCGCTCCGGACAGCTTCTGCGCGTCCACTGGCAGCAGAGACACAGAGATCCTTTCGTTGTTTACCTGCACGCTTACGTTCTCTGAAAGCTCTATGGTTTTTTCCGGCGCTCCGCTGAAATAGCCGCAGTAGGGCGTGTTTACACAGAATCTGGAATGTGTGGGGTCAAACACAATCTCCTTTGTGGATGAAATCAAGGCCCCGTCTACATACCCTGTATCTTCCGAAAGAACGCCCCATTTTTTGAACGCCGCATCCAGCTGCGCCGCAAACGCCCGATAGTCTCCGGAACCGGCCATCTGCGAAATATTGTCGATGACCAGCGCACGGCCGCCAAGATGTACACCCGGCTGCAGTTCACCGGCGTCCTTCGCCGCCTGGGAAAGACGGCTTTCCTCTTTGTACTGCCGGAACGCGTCCCGATACGGGGACCAGGCATACCAGACGCTGTGTTTTGCCTCCGAAAGATCGGCCCCGTTTAAAAATCCCGCGTTGACTGCCACGTCGGCGTTTCCCGTATACTTCTCCCCGTTCTCCAGAAATACATTTCTCATTCCGGTTACATAAGGGAGGAAGGTATTCAGAAGCTCATTGCAGTCCGGCAGCGTTCTGAGGTCGTCCTGCGTGAAGACCACATCGATGTTCTGGTACGCCGGCGCAACCAGGCCTTTCAGGAAGACGGCGGCCATAAATCCCCACTGGCAGATCACCGCCGGGTCGTTATACGCGTCGAACACGCTGATGATTTCATCCGCCGGCTGATCGTCCCAGTTTTCTGACGTATGGTGGTTGTACAGGATCAGTCCGTCCCAGTCGTTGAGGCAGGCGTAGGCGACGGTCTGCACCACCGCCGTAGAATGAAACGGATGAACCCCGTACTCGTTCCACTCAGTGAGCATAAACGGCTTTCCTTTGATCACCGCCACAGAAGCCAGGCTTGGGATCGTGGTCGCGGCTCTGGACCTTGTCTGCATGGTCAGAGGATTCGTGGATACATATTCCGTAGGACCCGCCACGGTAAACACCGTATTGCGAAACGGCGGCATGGGATGATTGAAATAGCTGTTGTTTTCCATCACATCCCCATCGCTGTGTCCGTAGACATCCGCCGCGCCGCCCAGCAGATTGCTGGCCGCGATGGGCACCTTCGCCCCCAGAGAATGGAGATAATTCTTCATCATGCGATAGAAATTTCTGTTTACATAAATGCCAAAGTCCATATAATCCGCGTACCGCGCCGGACTGCATTCCCCGTCCCACGGTCCCATCGGGTCGTTGGCCGGCTGAAGGAAGCTTCCCTCCGCAATGCGCACGGTGTTCTCTGCCGGATCCTCGTCCTCGGCAAGCGCGCAGACACCGTCGTGGGTCCATGCTTTTTTCAGCTTTTCCCGGGTATCGTATTTCATCAGCAGAAAATGATTGAATTTCCGCTTTACCTCATCCCGATAGGGTTTGATGTTGGGGAGCGTTTCCATATCCGCCGTTCCCTTAATGGCGGATTCTTCATTGTTGATCTGAATGGTGATCACCGCCGGATCGTCGATGAGCGCCAGTCCCGTATAAGGATTTACATGGCACAGAAGCTGCCTTGCGTAATCCTTCTGCAGTTCGATCAGACGCTCATTGAACATAGGGAAGCATTTGACGCAGTTTTCAATATAGTCCGAATACTCGATGCCGTCCTTGGCGGTGAAGGCTCTCGCCACCATCAGGTCGATATGCAGATAAATTCCCTTTTCCTTCAATTTCGCCACAAGGTAATCGAAACGGTCCAGTCCTTCTTTGTTGAAGCTGCAGCTGCTTCCGCTTTCATAGTCCAGAAGAGGCGCCTCTTTGCAGCTGCTCCAGGTACACGGCTCCTCGCCGATGGGCGCGTCCGCCGCATGGAGGCGGATCACATTTACACCCATACTGGCAAACCGGGCCGCCAGCTTATCGGCCGTTTCATGGTCCGGGGTGTTGGACCTGGCCGCGATATTAAATCCCAGAAATCTTGCCCTGGTTCCGTCCTCAAAATAGAAATGACCGTCTTTAACCCGTACAAATCCATGCTTTCCCGCCGGCGCGTCCAGCAGGTATGAAAAATCCAGCGCGCCCTGGTTGGCCTCTGCTTTATGAATACGAATCCTCTGTCTCATCCCTTTTCCTCCTCGTATAGATTCTTCCTATGATTGTCATTTTTATGGTTATCCCAGACAGTACCGGAACCGCAAAACCGACGGCTCGCTTCCCAGCGTCTTATGGTACCGCTCGTCTCCGTTGAGTATCCTCTTCCTGATCCACTGTCCGTTCTCAAATTGTCCCTCCTCCATGGAGAGCACCGTCAGCGTTTTTCCGATTTCCCAGCGCGGCGCGATCAGGCGGATCTCCGTATTGCAGCCGGCGATAAAAAAGGATTCCTCACTGTCCTCGATCACCATTCCCGCGCATCCCGGCTCGGACAGCGGATGTTTCCGGTACGCCAGTTCCAGCTCACAGTTGGCCAGGCGCAGAATGGTTCCCTTTTCATGCTCGCTCCTCTGAAGATATCCCTGGAGCGCCTTTGTCCCCCGATAGCGGAAATATAACTCCTTCATGCTGTCCAGCAGTTCGTAGGACCGGGCCAGATATTTGCCTGTCCCGTTATAGACAAAAGCCAGCTCGTCGATCTGCAGCTGCGCCAATACCCCTTTGTCGGCTTCACCGCCTGTCTCCTCCAACGCTTCCTCCGCCCGGAAGTCCTCGATGCCAAAGGGCGAGAAACCGATGGTATGGTAAACAGCGAAGGCCGGAAACACATTGGAGGCGCTCACCGCATCCCTGCGGGCCTCCGGAATCAGAAGCGGCGCGCCGCCGGCGGTGTACT
>JAGHIA010000099.1 GCA_017887445.1 Fusicatenibacter sp. | reverse complement strand
ATCGCTATTACCTGCGCAGCTGGGGCGGAGCGCTGAATACCGGCTGGAACCGTCTGAACGGAGAGTGGTATTATTTCGACACAGAGACAGCGGCGGCGCGCAGGAACTGCATGGAGTTTATCGACAACAATTTGTATGCGTTTGATGACAGCGGAAAAATGCTCCATGATCAGTGGGGTGAGTACGACGGAGCTCCCTGCTATTTCAGAAGCTGGGGCGGGGCGTTGGATTCCGGCTGGCATGTAATCGACGGTAAAACATATTACTTCTATTTCTATCAGTGCATGACGGATGCATGGGTAGATGGCCGCTATCTGGATGCGACAGGAGCGTTGGTGGAAGGTGCGGAAATCAACTATGATCTTGAGGCAGCGCCGGCAGTTCTGGTATCCTGGAGCGATGGGTGGACAAAAATGAGTTCCGATCCGGCGGTTGTGGAGGAGTGGAAACAGAAAATTTCCGCGCTTCCGGTTGTTGAGAAATCGGATTCTGAGGATGTCTATACAGGACTTGGATTTACCGTTACCATCCGTGAGGAAGACAATTCCACAACCGTTTACAGCTATGATCATATCAGTCAGGCGCTGACAGACGGCACTACTTATTATTCCCTGGCGGAAGAAGCGCTGGATCAGTGGTTTGCACAGATGCTGGGAAGCAGGATTCTGGTGGAGGATACCGCGCATAACGGATAATGCAGTCAGAGGACATGCATTCTGAGATATTAGTCTCACAGAAACAATATCAGTAACAATTCAGCCGGGCCTGTGCATTTCCTGCACAGACCCGGCTGAAAATGTAGTGCTTGATGAATTCACAAAGCAGCAGGTTATGAGGCGGTACTGGTATGAGGCACTTCCCGGGAAAACCAGAAAGTCCCCGGAAAAGACTCCGGCAGAGATCGGCTTCGACTACTGTAACCAGTTGTTCAGACTGGAAGAGGAGTATGCAAAGTCAATACAAAATATCGTGCAAAGGATAGGAGTAATCAGATGAAGAAGATATCAAAAAAGACCCAAGTATTTCTGACAGTCTGTGTTTTAGCGTCAGTTATGACCGGATGTGGAACGGACCAGGAAACAGAAAAAGAAAAGCTGACTGTGTGTACAGGCAGTATACAGGCAGACCAGGTATATGATCTAATTGATGCATGGCAAGAGCTTGGCAATGGCATAGAAACAGAGGTGATTGTTATCCCGGAAGATGATGAAACGCTTGCGGAAACCAGGATCACGGAACTGCGGACAGAAATTATGTCGGGCGGCGGACCGGACGTTTTTCTTTTGCCTTGTAATATAAACGAAAATGAGGAAAATGCTCCGGAATTGTTTCCTAACCCTGAGAAAGCGATGTATTCGGATCTGTTTTTGCCTTTGGATGATTATATATTGAATGCAACGTACATGGATCCGGCCGGATGGAACCAGACGATTATGGATTCCGGAAAAACAAAGGAAGGACAGCTTCTGCTTCCCTTAACTTATCAATATTATGCGTATATATTCTCAAATGCGGATCTTGAAAATCCTCAGGGACTTCCTGAATCCTGGGAGGAATTTATCAATTATGAGAATCCAGCCTTCACAGATATTGCGGGCACCAATAATTTATTTGCGATTCCATACACTTTGGGACGGTTGGCAGATTATCAGGAAGAGAAGTTGTTGTTTTCGGAGGATGACCTTCAGAAGCGTGTAGAGGAAATATTCACACGGTATGAGAACTCGACGGCAGATCAGACGAGTATAAAACCGCTTGCATATGGAGATGTTGGAAGACATTTTTGTGAAACGTTGGATGCCGTATCCACGGAGGATAAGACAGCATTTATCCTGCCCAATGATGAAGGCGGGGTTACCGCTTATGTAACCGCTTATGCGGCGGTCAATAGAAATAGTAAAAATCCGGACCAGGCGTTTTCACTGCTTGACTTTTTGTTCAGTGATGAAATCATGACGGGTGACGGTTTTCCAGGAGACGATTCACAAATCCGGATTGGCAGCGATTGCAATATCCAGGACAACTATCGTGATGGCATTTCGGTAAATTTAGAGGCAGCACAGCGGATGAGCAAAAATCCATCCTCAACTGTTCTATTGGAACAAATGGATCGCCGGATTAGCGAAGTGCGGTATTATTCTACCTTAGAGAATGCGCTTTACTGGATGGTTTACAGATGTTTGGCATGGGACAAAGATCATGAGCCTCCGCTCAATGCAGAGGAGCGAAGGGAAGTGATTCATCAGACTTATCAGGAGATGGGAATGCAGTTAGCAGAATAGCTTTTTGTGTGGATTCTAAGAAAAAGCTTAGCAATTTTGTAAAATAGGAAAAGGCTATTGTCTATCGGACAATGGCCTTTTTATATTTTGTGTTTGTAGTTGGCTTACATACAGAGGGATGGAGTTGTTAAGTATTCTGAGAATGCGCTATACTTGCTACCTTTCTTCATGGAGGTGTGAATGGAAATAAATTATGAATTTTTTATTGGCATAGTTGATTTTTTAAAAAAAACGGATATAATGAAAGTACATAAGGAATCTTATGTGCTTTTAGGGAAAGTGTGTTTAGCGGGAGGTGAATGGTATGGCAACGAAGAGCATTTTGAAAAATATAAATATAAAAGATAAGCGACTCGCCCGTACATTTGTTGAAGCTTTAAGTGAAGCGGAAAATAGCAAGTATATTCCACCAAAGCTATCGCGAGATTGTCAAGAAGTTACGAGCGATAAAATCAAGGAGTTTTTTGGGAAAAAGTGAATCTATCAGATCTTGTCATTAAAACACACTTTAGAGAAGTGAATCTAGCAGATATAGTTGAGCAATTAGGAGAGGATAGTGCAAAAGAGATCCTCTCCAATTTTTCGTGTCCGATGAATTTGGATGTGCATAATTTTTTGCGCGAAAAAGCCATAGAATTTTCAAGACAAGGATTATCAAAAACTCATCTTGTATTTTGGGAGACCGATGATTTTCAGAGTAAGGAATTGGTGGGATATTATACGATTGCGTCTAAGTTTATTACCGTTCAAAGAAGTTCGGTAAATTCCAAAGAAGCAAGAAAATTAAGAGCACATGGGATATTTAATGAAAAAACAAATGAATATACTGTTTCTGCTCCGCTGATCGGACAACTCGGAAAAAATTATACAGATGGAAATAATACGCTTATTTCGGGGGATGATTTACTAAAACTCGCAATGGAAAAGGTAAAAAAAGTGCAACGTGAAGTTGGAGGCAAGTTTGTTTATCTGGAATGCGAAGATAAAGAAAAATTAAGATGTTTCTATGAAAAGAATAATTTTAAGTTATTTGGAAAGAGAGCATTGGATAGAGATGAGACAGACATAGGAGGAAAATATTTATTGCAGTATTTTGCGATGCTTTAATACATAGCACCCACCGGGGTGCTTTTTCTTTTATCGTAAATTCTGGACCTTTCGCTCAATTGGTTAGGGCCGTTTTATTTTGGAATTGCGTTCAATACGTATGTCGTTTATAATAATAAAGAAAATGTACGGAGGATTTTGGTAATGAAAAATTGTGACAATCATTATAAAGCCATGGTAAAATTTCTTTCGTTTGTTTAACAAAAAAGTTCTGTGTTACATTTTTAATGAACCTACGTCCGAACTTGATGAATTCACAAAGCAGCAGGTAATCCATGGACTGCTTAAATTAAAGCAAAAGGCAATGGTTTTGGCAGTCACTCATGACAAAGAGCTTATGCAGCGCGCGGACACGCTCATCGAAATCCGATAGATATCAGAGTGTGTTTGAGAATTCGCCAATTTCCTAATTCCCCGCAAACTGTGACGCGCATCTTGCAGAAAGCAATTTTCTAATACATTATTCGTTAAAGGGCAAAAGCAATGAAACAACGACTGAAAGTATGGAACCGAAATTTTCTCCTTCTCTGGCAGGGCCAGATGGTCTCTGTCCTTGGAGACGCGTTATATGATATAGCCTTAAATTTTTTCGTTCTGGAACTGACCGGTTCTACTGCGATCATGGGAACCGTCATGGCGTTGGTTACAATACCAAGGATCATTCTGGGCCCCATATCCGGCGTGATCGTGGACCGGTACGATCGGAAAAAGCTGATTGTTTTTGGAGATATTGTGAGAGGGATCTCCATTTTGTTCATAGGTTTTGCCGCTTGGAATGGAATTTTAAGGATATGGATGATCATTCTTGTGGCATTGATCTCCGGAGCGTGTGCTTCTGTTTTTAACCCGGCCATAGAGTCGGTGCTTCCCGATCTTGTACCGTCGCAGAATCTGATCAAGGCAAACTCTGCCTATCAGGCAGCTACAATGGGCGCGGATGTGTTGGGCGAGTCGTTAGGAGGCGTTTTGTATTCCTGGCTGGGAGCGTCTTTTCTGTTTTTGTTTGACGGAGTGTCCTATTTGTTTTCGGCAGTCACGGAAATGTTTTTGAAAATCCCTCCGGCAGAAAGCTCCGGAGCGAAAGTGACCTTCCGCCAGGATCTGACGGAAGGATTTCGCTTTATACGAAAGCAAAAAGGGGCGGTACGGATTATTGGAATGTCGTTTTTTATCAATTACCTTTTTGGCGCCATTCGTGTGTTGATTATTCCGTGGTTTACAGAAGATCCGCAGCTTGGCATGGCGAAATATGGATTTTTAAATGGCGTTCAGAGCATCGGTCTTGTTGTGGGCATGTCCGTGCTTATGGCGATCACCATAAAAGCAGAACGGAAGTATCAGGTCTATCTTACGTCGCTGTTTTTGTTTATTGCGTGCATTGGCGCAGGGGCCTTTTTTGATCGCTATGTCCTGATTCTCGTCTGTTTCTTCCTGGCATTCGGCTTTCAGTTTGTGTTCAACACGGTGATGAACGCCACGTTGATGATGAAAACGCCGGTGGAATACCGGGGAAAAGTATCGGCGATAAAAACCACCATAGGAATGGCAGTTTCGCCGTTGGGCAACTTTGTGGGCGGGATCCTGTGCGTTTCCCTGGATCCAAGAATGTTGATTTTGTTCCACTGTGCGGCGGCAGGAATCGCGGTGGCGGCGTCCATTGTCCACCCGGAGGTTAAGCGCTTTTTGAATGAAGAAAGAGCGTAAGAAGAGGATAAAAGAATCGGCCGTAACAGTTCAGTCCGCTGAGCTGTTACGGCATCCGGTCATGGAAAATCGCTTTCCGATGGGCCGGATGCCCGCAGGCGCTACGATTTCATACGGTCTGCGCAGTAAATGCGCAGACCTGGCGCAACTGTTACAATCGGACGGCAGACGCTGTGCGAAAGATTTTGACATTAAAAGGAGGAGCAGCTGTATGGATAAAAAAAGTCTTTTCAAAAGCATGGCGGCAGGTCTGCTGATCTTGTGTCTCGTGCTGGTATCGACGATTATCAGTACCTTTAAAACGGGGATAGGAGCGGTTGTGGACACCGCTCTTTTGTCGGTGTGTCTGATGAAGCTTTTCGGCGCGTTGTCTGAAAAAACGGTGGCCCTGTCGGACAGCTTTGCCCGGGCGTTTATCTCCTGTGCGTCCACCATCGCGCTGTATTTTGCGGTGCTGTTTTTGAATGATACGGAAATTGGAATCGAAACCTGCCTGGCGTTTACCTTTCTTATGATCGTGTCCTCGGCGCTTGGCATTTTGTTTTTCTCCGCTGTGGGAGATATTTTCTCGGAAAAGCGATATACGTTCCCGCAGCTTGCGCCGCGGCTTGCCATGATCTCCGCGGCGGAAAGTGACCGGAAAAAGAATCTTCGAATGGCGTTTTTTGTCGGGATTTCGGCAGTATATGCGGTGGCAGTGGATGTTTTCCGCGCCCTTCCCGCGCAGCTTTTGTTTCTGAAAAACAGTACCATTTACTTCTTTGACAACAGTCTTCTTTATGTCGCCACGGGGTATTTTATCGGCTATCAGACCTGGATAAAAATGGCCGTCGGCTTTGCGTATTCGCTTTTGATTTTTGTGCTGTTTCCGGCAGGAGATTTCTCGGAACATTTGATGAATCCATGGCTGTATTCGGTAATCCTGGCTTTTTCTCTGACCAACGGCGTGCTGGCTGCCGGCAGTGCGTTCGGCAAGTGGAAAGGGTCGTTTGGCGGCGGGAAGAAAGGCAGGAATCCGGTAACGGCAATGGTTTCTTCCGGGAAAAGAGGCGCGTTGTGGCTGGCTGTTTTGTTTGCTGTCTATGCGGTGTTTTTTGGAATATGGCGTCCCGGAGAATGGATGTTGGTGTGGAGTTTTCTGCTGCTGATACCGGTCACGGTAGTTTCCAGTATGTCAACGGCGATCGGTGTGGCGGAGACTGGCTTCTGGTTTTCAGCGCTGGATGACATTGTTCCGATTTTGCTGATCCTTCTTGTACATATGCAGGATTCCGTTGCGATTTTGCTGGTGCTTACGGGCCTGACGGCGTTTGAGATGGCTGGGATTTATTATGTGCTCAACTGCCGGGTGGTGCAGCGTTTTTCTGTGGAGAAAGGGACGCTGACGGCCTTCAGTGTGGTCAGCTGCGTGGTTGGGAGTGTCCTTACCATCTGGCTTGTGGTGATACTTGCCAAAGGAAATGCCATCGGCGGAGCAGAACTTCCGGTGCCCAATTCCAAGGTCTTGTCCATGACCATTGAAGGGCTGATCACCACTTTATCAAAGTTCCGGCTGCCGGAATACCTGAACCTTCCGGTCTTTGTGACCGCCTGTGTCGTCAGTATCGTCATCCGGCGCTTTCACCTGTCGCCGATGACGGTGATCGCGGGGATGCTGCTGCCTTTTGGCGCGTTTGTGTCCATCGGCGTAGGAGCGCTGGTTTCCTGGGGGATGAGAAGACACGGAGAAAAGCGGATGGAAGTTTTTTCCGGACTGGCCATTGGAGAAAGTCTTGTCTCGGCGGTGATGGCACTGATGAATCTTTTTTCGGTGAGTTGACAAATGCCGCGGCGCATGTCAGAATGGAGACAGCAGTTCCGCTTTGCTGAACTGTTACACGAGGAGGTATTAAGTTTGGAAGTAAACAGTTACTGTTCACAGTCGTTCACAGTAACTTTGCGGCTCCAATGAAAATTCGCTTCGCGAATGGGAGCCGCGCACACCTGAATCACTTTCTCACGCCGCAAACAGCGAGCGTTTGCGGCTGCTGTGAATAGTAATAGCAAACTTCCAAATCTACCATTATTGGCGCGCCATGAAAGGAGATAGTATGTTAAAAGCAGGAACAAAAGCGCCGGACTTTTTGCTGCCGGACCAGGATGGAGTGATGCACTCGTTGGAAGAGTACAGGGGAAAGAAGGTTCTGCTGTATTTTTATCCCAAGGACAATACCACAGGCTGTACCAGACAGGCCTGCGGTTACACCGAGAGGAAACCGCAGTTTGAGGAAAAAGGCGTGCAGATCATCGGGATCAGCAAGGATTCCGTCGCGTCCCACAAGAGATTTCAGGAAAAGCAGGGGCTTTCCATCACGATCTTGTCGGACCCGGAGCTTGCGGCAATCCAGGCCTATGACGTGTGGCATGAGAAAAAGATGGCTGGCAGAACGTACATGGGAGTGGTCCGCACCACATATCTGATCGATGAGAACGGAGTGATTCTCCAGGCCAACGACAAGGTAAAAGCTGCTTCCGACGCGGAGACCATGCTGGAGGCGCTGGGATGAAAATTATCCTTTCACCGGCGAAGAAGATGAACGTATGTCAGGATCTGCTGCCGTATACAGCGCTTCCGGCATTTCGGGAACAGACGGAGGAAATCCTGGACTGGCTGAAAAGCAAGTCCTTTGAGGAACTGAAGGCGCTGTGGAAGTGCAGCGATCCGATTGCGAGGCAGAACGTGAAACGGCTGGAGAATATGAAGATTGACAGGAATCTTTCCCCTGCCATTCTGTCCTATGAAGGGATCGCGTACCAGTATATGGCGCCCTCTGTCTTTGAGCATGGACAGCTTGCGTATGTGCAGGAGCATTTGAGGATCCTGTCTGGGTTCTACGGAGTGCTGCGGCCGATGGACGGGGTTGTGCCCTATCGTTTGGAGATGCAGGCAAAGGCGGCCATCAGCGGGCACAGAAATCTGTATGAGTTCTGGGGAAACCGGATTTATCAGGCGGTGCGGGATGATTCCGGAACGATCATCAACCTGGCGTCCAGGGAGTATTCCAGATGTGTGGAGACGTATCTGACAGACGAGGATTTCTTTATCACCTGCGATTTTATGGAGGAATCCGGCGGGAAGCTGGTGACGAAAGGCACTTATGCCAAGATGGCGCGGGGAGAAATGGTACGTTTTCTGGCGGAGCATGGGATTGAGACACCGGAAGGACTCAGGCAGTTTGACCGGCTTGGCTATAAGTTTCGCAGGGAACTGTCGGACGAGAAAAGGTATGTGTTTGTAAAAGAATGATCGGAAACGAAAAACACCATGGGAAATTTGAGGTTTATCAAAGGACTCATGGTGTTTTTGATATTGCGCGGGTTCGTGCGCTGATACGCATTCCGGCGCAGTTTGCGGCAGGTATCATTGCCGATCGTTTCAACCGCAAGTACATCAGTCTGGCGGTGTACCTGCTCAATGCTGTGCTGGCAGCATCGTTTCTGGTTACAGGCGATAGAAATCTTCTGGCGGCCTACGTTATCATCTTCCTTCTGCAGGGAACGCAGGATGTTGATAACGTTGCGCAGACGGCAATGCTTCCGGAACTTGTCCGAAAAGAAGACCTGGTGGAGGCAAACAGTACTTTTCAGATGCTTGGCAGTATCGCGATGCTTGTCGGTCCGGGTCTGGGAGCAGCACTTTATAAGAGCTGCGGAAGCGGAGTGCTGTATCTGCTCGACGCGCTGAGCTTTGCGTCTGCTGCCGGAATGATAGTTTTCATAAAATATCCGCGTTCGTCTGTGAAAGAAAGAAAAGCGGAACCCTTTATGCTTTTCCGGTATGCGAAAGAAGGCTTCGGTCAGATTGTGAAAAGCAGACATTTGATCATGCTTTTGCTGGTTATGATGGGGCTTTCGATTCTTGGAAGGTTTTATGAGATTGATAAGATTTATCTTGTCAGTGATATTATGGGGCGTGGCGAGGAGGATATTGTGTATTTCAGCTATGCCATGTCCGCAGGCAGTCTTCTTGCGCCGCTTGCGGCGGCTCGGTTCCGGGAGAAAATGGCAAACTGGAGAGGGTTTGCGTGGGCCGTGTGGGAGGAATTCTCTGCTTGATCGGATGGGCGAATGCCTCCAGGATGTTTCCGGCGTTTGCGGCAGTGTTTTTGTTCAGCGTTTTTAACTGTTTTGTCAGTATTTCTTTCAGCAGTGTGTATCAGTCGGAAATTGAAAATCAGTATCTTGGCAGGGCAATGGCTTTTTATAAGATTTTCACGGTACTAAGCGCTGTTGTTGGGATTCTTCTGGCGCCGATACTTCTGGAAACCGTGGGGTTGGGGCGCTCTTTCGTGATCGTGGGAATCCTGGTGATCGGAATGATCGTTGGCGCAGCGTGGCACGGCCGCCAGCGACGGGCATAGAAAGTACAGAACTTTATAAGGGGGCGTAACCGCTCTGCTGGCTGAAAGATTATGGAAAAAGGACTGCCGCATGAGTTGATTTCATGCGGCAGCCGGATTGTATAGACTGTAAAAGCGAATGTTTAAAAATGCTTCAAGAGCAGATAATTTGAAAAGGTTCAGGAATTGCAAAGATTCAATAATTATTCAGCTGGCTGAGTAGTCACAAGATTCAGGATTTCTGACTCATATATTCTAAGCATACAGCCTCATCACTTAATTTGGTGTTTCGATTTAAAATCTCACAAATTTTGTGAACCACTGAAATGTCTTCTTCCAGAAGTTCAGCGATATCTTCTTCCCTAGCTCCTTTCTGTATTTTCTTTCGGATTAGGGAAATCAGTTTCAGCACTTCACCTTCCTGGCGGCCTTCCAGTTTCCCTTCAAGTTTTCCTTCGAGTTTTCCTTCCCGATGGCCTTCCAGTCTGCCCTCCATACGTCCTCTCTGCAGACCTTTTTTCTCTCCATCAGCCACCAGCATTTCTCCTAACAATGTCATACCAAATTTCTCCTTCACATGTTCTAGCGCGTCGCCGTTCAAGAGTTTTACGGCGAGCGCATACAGAATTGTTTCCATGTTACGCCGGACTTCTTTTTCGATTCCTGCTTCTTTGCAGCGGAGCAGCTCCAGTCCGCGGCCAATCCGGTTTTCCACCTTGCTTTCTCCGGACATCAGTGGGGTCAGCAGGAGAGGAATCAGTCTTTTTTGTCCGATATTTTTTCCTTTTGCTCTGCGTTTTTCCAGCAGCCGGAGGATTTTATCCCCGTCTTTGTTTTTCAGGCAGATCACCTGTACCCTAAAGACACTGTCTCCATTTATGAGTTCTGTCTTTGGATGCTTCACATTGGCTGTGCAGATGACCACTGTGCTGACTGGCGCACCGCAGGTCATTCCAAGAAAGGCCTCATATTCCCGGAAACGTCTCAGGTCCTTGACGGTGATCTGGTCGCTTTCGAATTCCAGATGTTTGTAGCTGCCGTCTTCCATCTCGAAATTGAAATCATCCTCCAGTCTTCGGGCATCCAGATGGATGTGTTCCGTTGGCGCGGCTCTTAGGACTTTGCCTTTTATACCCAGATAAGGCAGCAAGTCCCTGCCAAAATATTGCGCAGCGGTCTTCATGACTTTGTCTTCCAGTTGCTCTTTGCTTTTGGTGTTTTCCAACCATGCCTCCTGTTCCGGCTGGCGGTTCGTTTCCTTCTTTCCACAATTATAAAACTTTTTTT
>JAGHIA010000013.1 GCA_017887445.1 Fusicatenibacter sp. | reverse complement strand
GTCTCCTTATGCTCCTTCATCAGCGCCTCGATCTCCAGTCCGATGAGTTTCTGCAGGCGCATTTCCAGAATCGCTGTGGTCTGGCGCTCGGTAAAGCGGAGCATGGCCGCCTGGACCTTGCTGGCCTCGGAACGGAAACGGATGCCGTCGGTGACTCCATCGGTCAGACAGGCGCGCACCTGCTTCTGGGTCTTGCTGCCACGGAGAATCTCGATGATCAGATCGATGACGTCGCAGGCGCGGATCAGACCTTCCTGCACCTCCCGCCGCTCCGTCTCTTTGTCCAGCAGGGTCTGGTATTTTCTCCTGGTCAGCTCAAACTGGAAGTCCGCGTGATGCTCGATGATCTGCTTCAGATTCAGGGTCTCCGGCTTTTTGTCCGCCACCGCCAGCATGTTCACACTGAATGTGTCCTCCAGACGGGTCTTTTTGTAGAGCATATTGGTCAGATACTCCACATCCGCGCCCCGCTTCAGCTCCAGCACAATACGGATGCCTTCCTTGGAGGACTGGTTGGAGATATCGATGATATCGGTGGTCTTCTTTGTCTCGATGAGGGATACCACATCGTTGAGGAATTTTCCGATGTTCGCGCCGATCATCGGGTAGGGGATCTCGGTGATCACCAGATACTGGCGTCCGCCTTTTCCTTTTTCCACCTGAACCTTTCCCCGGATACGGATTTTTCCGCTTCCCGTTTCATAGATGTTCTGCAGTTCGTTTTTGTTGACCACGATGCCGCCGGTGGGGAAATCCGGCCCTTTGATATACTGCATCAGCTCCGGCACCGTAACCTCGCTGTTTTCCAGATAAGCGCGGACCGCGTCCGCCACCTCGCACAGGTTGTGGGGCGGAATGCTGGTAGCCATGCCCACGGCGATCCCGTCGGCGCCGTTGACCAGCAGGTTCGGCACACGCACCGGAAGCACCTCCGGCTCTTTCTCTGTTCCGTCAAAGTTTGGAACAAAATCCACCACGTTTTTGTCCAGGTCCCGCAGATACACTTCCTGGGTGATCTTCTGCAGGCGGGCCTCCGTGTAACGCATGGCCGCAGCCCCGTCTCCCTCAATGGAACCGAAGTTTCCGTGGCCATCCACCAATGGAACGCCCTTTTTAAAATCCTGGGCCATGACCACCAGGGCCTCATAGATGGAGCTGTCTCCGTGGGGATGGTACTTACCCATGGTGTCGCCGACGATACGGGCACACTTTCGGTAAGGGCGGTCGTACTGGATCCCAAGCTCATACATATCGTACAGGGTCCGCCTTTGAACCGGCTTCAGTCCATCCCGGACATCCGGCAGCGCCCGGGCGATGATCACGCTCATGGCGTAGTCAATGTAGGACTTCTGCATCAACTCGGAATATTCGGTTCGTATAATCTGTTCTTCCATACTCTGTCATTCCCTTTCTCAGATATCCAGCTCCGCATCCTCTGCGTGCTCGTAAATAAATGCTTTCCGCGGCGGCACCTCGGTTCCCATGAGAACCTCCGTCACCTCGGAGGCCATGCGGGCGTCCTCGATCTCCACCAGCTTCATCCGCCGGGTCTCCGGGTTCAGCGTGGTCTCCCACAGCTGCTCCGGGTCCATCTCACCCAGACCTTTATACCGCTGGAGGATGAAGTTCCCTTTATGGGTTTTCCTATATCTGGCCAGCGCCTTGTCGTCGTACAGGTATTCTTCCTTCCCTCTGGACGGAATGGCCTTGTACAGCGGCGGCATGGCGATATACACATGTCCCTCGTAGATCAGTTCCGGCAAGAAGCGGTAAAACAGCGTCAGCAGCAGGGTGGAGATATGGGCGCCGTCCACGTCGGCGTCGGCCATGATGATAATCTTGTCGTAGCGCAGCTTTGTGATATCAAAGTCGTTTCCATAACCTTCGGAAAATCCGCAGCCAAAGGCGTTGATCATGGACTTGATCTCCGCGTTGGCCAGCACTTTGTCCATGGTGGCCTTCTCCACATTGAGGATCTTTCCCCGGATCGGCAGGATAGCCTGGAAGTTCCGGTCCCTGGCTGTCTTGGCGGAGCCACCGGCGGAATCTCCCTCGACGATGAAAATCTCGCATTTTGACGGGTCGCGGCTCTCACAGTTGGCCAGCTTTCCGTTGGAGTCAAAGGAATATTTCTGCTTTGTCAGCATATTGGTCTTGGCCTTTTCCTCCGACCGGCGGATCTTCGCCGAGCGCTCGGCGCAGGCCAGGACATTTTTCAGGATCTCCAGGTTGCGGTCGAAGTATCTTGGAACCTCGTCCCCGGTGATCTTTCCCGCCGCTCTGGCCGCGTCGGGATTGTCCAGCTTTGTCTTGGTCTGTCCTTCAAACCGCGGGTCCGGATGCTTGATGGAGACCACCGCCGTCATGCCGTTGCGGATATCCGCGCCGGTAAAGTTGCTGTCTTTCTCCTTTAAGACGCCAAGCTCCCTGGCATAGCTGTTCATCACCTGGGTAAACGTGGTCTTAAAGCCGGTCAGATGGGTTCCTCCCTCAGCGTTGTAGATATTGTTGCAGAAACCTAATACATTTTCCTGAAATTCATTGACATACTGGAAGGCGCACTCTACGGTGATCCCTTCCGTCTCCCCTTTAAAATACACCGGCTCGTGGATGGTCTCCTTTTTCCGGTTGATGTCGCGGACAAAACCTACGATCCCCTCCGGTTCGTGGTAGGTGAACGGTTCCGTCTCGGCGCCCCGGCGGTCCTCAAAATGGATCGTCAGGTTCGGGTTCAGGTATGCCGTCTCATGGAGGCGGCTTTTTACCTCCGCGGCGGAAAAATCTGTCCGCTCGAAAATCTCACTGTCCGGAAGGAAATTCACCTTCGTTCCCGTCTCCCTGGTCTTTCCCAGCACCGGAAGCAGACCATCGGTCAGCTCCACTGTGGGAACGCCCCGCTGGAAACGGTCGTGATGGATCTTTCCGCCCACACGGATCTCCACATCCATGTATTCCGAGAGGGCGTTCACCACCGAGGAACCGACGCCGTGGAGACCTCCGCTGGTCTTGTAGGCGGAATTGTCGAACTTTCCTCCGGCATGGAGGGTGGTAAACACCAGCCGCTCCGCCGGCACACCTTTTTCGTGCATACCCACCGGGATTCCGCGGCCGTTGTCGATGACCGTGCAGGAACCGTCCTGTTCCAGAAATACCTGGATGGTATCGCAGAAACCGGCCAGATGCTCGTCCACCGCGTTGTCCACGATCTCGTAGATCAGGTGGTTCAGTCCCTTCCGTGAGGTACTTCCTATATACATGCCCGGACGCTTGCGCACTGCCTCCAGGCCTTCCAGCACAGAGATACTGCTGGCGTCATACGTCTGATTGTTTCCCATGTTTTGCTCCTTTTCTGTAAGGATTCAGCTGGCTGAACCCTTACTTTATTTTATGTTACTGTCATTCCGGACACACTCCGGAGTGCGTCTGAAAGTTGTTTTCTGTAAACGAAAATAATTTTGGCGTACCCTCCAGCAGCTGCCGGTAATGATAAATATAATGATCCGCCTCGCTGCGCAGGGACTGCTCGTCATCGGCGCTGTCCTCGTCGTAGACAGCCACCGCGCAGAAGCCTCCCAGCTTCGCGCCGCGGATCCCCGCAAGGATATCCTCAAAGACGACGCACTGTCCGGGCGCCAACGAAATCCGCGCGGCGGCTTCCTCATAAATATCCGGAAATCCTTTGCCCCGCGCCACCTCTTTTACTGTCACGAACGTGTCAAAGTAATCGTAGATCCCCGTGCGCTTCAACGCCGGCTCAAACAGCTTTTCATCGGAGGAGGTTGCCACAGCCAGCGGGATCTTCCGTTTCCGCAGCCATTGCAGCCACTCTTTTGCCCCGTCTTTCAGCGGAACCCGATACCGGTAAGCATCCTCCGCCATCTGATACCACTCCTGCACAATCTCTTCCCTGCTTTCCGGAAGGGAAAAACGCCGGATGGTATACTCCGCCGCCCGGTCAAAGCCAAGGGGCGTGATGGCTTCCAGATAATCCTCCGGCACCGGAAGTCCTCTTCTGCCCAGAAACTCCTCGTCGATCTGTCTCCACACGCCCATGGAATCCAGGATCGTTCCGTCAAGATCAAAAATCGCTCCCTGATACATCTTTTGTTTTCCCCTTCCTTTTGTATTTCATACCTTCCTCTGCCGCCGCGGCGTCTGTCCGCCGCGTTTCGCAGACGTTCGCTCAACGACCACTATAACACATCTCCCGGGATGCCGCAAGTTTTTGCGAACATTTGTTTGCATTTCACATTTGCCTTTATCAGAATTTAGCCACAAAGTGAGATTATAACATCTGAAAATCAAAAATTCAATTCTTTCATTGAATTTTGGGGACTGCACTATGGGTGGAATTTAGTTTGAAAAATAAGGGAAAAGAAGTGGAAAATAAGAGAAAAAAATTTTTTTAAAAAGTACTTGCATTTTGGTGAAAAATGGTGTATTATCATCGAGTAAGGTTCGTTGGTCAAGCGGTTAAGACGCCGCCCTCTCACGGCGGAAACAGGGGTTCGATTCCCCTACGAACTGTTTCAACTGTCAGAATATGGTTCTGGCAGTTTTTTTGTTGTCAAAAATCTTTCGAGGAACTATATCCCTCACCTTCCTGACTGACAAAAATATCCCCGCAGGAGGCAAGAGCAAACTGCTCTCACTTCCTGCGGGGAAGCTGTCCGTACCGTTACATCCTATTCAGCCACGGGCTGAACCGTTGCCGTTACTGTTTCTTTCCTTCTCTGTCGCTGTACAGCTTTACCAGTTCCAGCAAAAGTTCCACCGTCAGGTCCATACCCTCCGCTGTGATATGCTCATAAGGGCCATGGCACGCGTATCCGCCGGTCCCCAGATTGGGACAGGGCAGACCCATATAGCTGAGCCGCGCTCCGTCGGTTCCGCCGCGGACCGGGATGACCTCCGGTTCGATGCCCGCCCGTCTTGCGGCTTCCCGGGCATTCTCAATCAGATGGAAACAGGGGCGGATCTTCTCCGCCATATTCCGGTACTGCTCCTTCAGTTCCAGTTCAACGGTTCCGGATCCATATTTCTCATTCATTTTTTTGACGATTTCCTGCAGCAGCGCTTCCCTGGCCGCGAACTTCTCCGCGTCATGGTCACGAATGATATATTCCATCTCCGCCTGCGCCACATCGCCTTTCATTCCGGTCAGGTGGAAAAATCCTTCGTAGCCTTCGGTGTTTCTCGGCGTATCTTTTTCCGGCAGCATACTCTGGATCTCGCAGGCCACCGCCGCCGCATTGATCATGGTATCCTTGGAGCTACCGGGATGCACGTTGAAGCCGGTGATCCTGATCCTGGCTCCGGCCGCGTTGAAATTTTCGTATTCAATCTCGCCTTCCGGACCGCCGTCTACTGTGTAGGCAAATTCCGCCCCAAAACCGGGAACGTCAAAAAGGTCTGCTCCCTGTCCCACCTCCTCGTCCGGCGTAAAGCCGATGGAGACCGGTCCATGAGGGATGCCCCGCTTCTCCAGTTCTTCCAACAGCGTCATAATCTCAGCCACGCCGGCTTTGTCGTCGGCTCCCAGAATCGTTGTGCCGTCGCTGGTGATCAGGGTTCTGCCTTTCAGCGTCTTCAAATGAGGAAAGACCGACAGCTCCAGGGTTCTGCCGCTGGTTCCAAGGGGCAGATCCTCCCCGTTATACTCCGGATGGACCAGGGGATTTACCTCATGGTCAGCGAAATCAGAAACCGTATCCATATGGGCGATAAATCCAAGGCTGGTTCTGGTCTCGTAACCGGCGCTGGCCGGAAGTTTTCCGTAAACGTAGCAGTTTTCATCCACGCGCACATCCGCCGCTCCCAGTTCTTTCAGCTCCGCGGCCAGACGGTGTGCCAGGTCAAACTGGCACTGGCTTGTGGGATGGGTTTCGCTTCTTTCATCGCTGGGAGTCGGCACCTTTACATACTTGATCAGACGCTCGTACGCTCTCATGCCTCACTTACCTCGAATCCCAGATCGTCCAGAATCTCCTTTGCCTTTGCCACGCAGTTCTGGCAGCCGTTGATGGTCACGGTCTTGTCCGCCAGGCATACGGCCGCGTCCAGCTCGGCCTTCGCCATTGCTTTCTCAATTCTCTCCACACATTTTTCACAGTGCATATCTGTCTTTAATACTGTCGCCATTTTTACTCCTTTCATGGCGCACTTGCTGCGCCAATAATGGTAGATTTGGAAGTTTACTTCCAAACTTTCTCCTTTCACAGCGCATTAGCTGCGCCAATAGTGGTAGATTTGGAAGTTTACTTCCAAATCTATTTTCTCCTTTCCTCAATAGATTTATGGTTCATACCCCTTGCGTTCCGCAAGAGATTTCCCATGCACAGTTATGGCATCCGCCCATTGAAAACCGCCTCGCGATGGGCCGGATGCCCGCAGGCGCTATGTTTTCATACGGTCTGTGCAGGAAATGCACAGACCTGACGGAACGGTTCCACTATTTCATCAGCTTCTGGATCGTTCTGCAAAGCTCGTCCACCGCATCTTCCTGTCCGTCGCGGATATCCTCCACCACGCAGGTTTTGATGTGATTGGACAGCAGGACTTTGTTGAAGCTGTTCAGCGCGGACTGAATGGCCGACACCTGGGTCAGAATGTCCACGCAGTACCGGTCTTGCTCCACCATGTCCTGAACTCCTCGCACCTGTCCTTCGATGCGTTTCAGGCGGTGGATCAAATCTTTGTATTCTTTTTCGTCGCGTACTTTCTTTTTCTCGCAGTTTCCGCAGCAGTTTCCGCACTGGTTCATGTTTTTCCTCCTTGTCTTGATACCCCATCCGGGTATACTGACATCTTACCCTTCTTTTCCTCTTTTGTCAAGTGGGGGAATCCATCGGGCGGCCGAAGGCGGACGAAAGCAGGGCGGGGCAGGCGGCATGTGAGGCGCGGGGACGGCTGCGGGGATGCGGAAACTCTAAACGTGTCAAAGGCCCGGCGGCCGGGGACCGGTGCGATTCGTCAGGAAGTTTTGATAACTTCCCGACTCAGCGCACCTCAGGCTCAGGACGTGTTGTCCTTCGCCTGCCCCGGCCGCCGGGCCTTTGACGCGTTAAGAGTTTCTCGCATCCCCGCAGACGCCCCCGCGCCTCACATGCCGCCTGCCCCGCCCTGCTTTCTGGCTTTCACTCCCCGATTGGTTCGGTGGGGTGGCGGAGATGTTTTGGCCGATTGAGAAAGTGGGTGAAGACTCCATGCAAAGTGGCGTGTGCAGATTGAAAAGAGCAATTTTCAAACACGCTTTAGCAGGAGAAAAAGTGTATGAGGTCCAGGGTGACTTTTGTGCTTTGGGTGAGTTGGGAGGCGGTGGCTTGGCGGTACTCTGGTTCGCCGCAGAGGTCGACGGCGATGGGGGGATTTTGTGCTGTTAGGCAGCGGAGGATGGTTTTCAGGCCGTCTGGTTTCAGGGTTCCCTGGTCCCAGTTGGTGGGGCATTCTTCAGGGGACAGGATGTCTTTGTCTATGGAGAGGTACAGGGGATGGGACGGGTGAAAGCCGGCGAGTTTTTGGTGCCAGCTGCCGTCTTCCAGTTCTTCCTGGGAGATCCAGTGTACCTTTGCGCGGTATTCTTCGGGGATCTGGGAGATCGCTTCATATGGCGGGCCGATGAGGTAAACTTCCTGTACCAGGGGAAGGTCCCGCAGGGTGTCGGCCAGCCAGGAGCCGCAGGACAGGAGCGGCAGCAGCGCCGGCGGCTGCATGTCGGTGTGGTGGTCCAGCACTGCCAGGGAGATTTTCTGGCCGGCCAGCTCCGCCAGCAGTCTGCTCATATAGTGATAATTGCCGGAATCCATCACCCGCAGGCTCTCTGGCGGCAGCTTTGCAAGCAGTTTTTTTAATGTCTGTTCAGTCTCCGGGTCACAGTAGCAGTCGGTGCCTGTGAGTGTGGCCAGATCCAGATATTCCTCCGCCTGTTCTCTGAGAGCCGTCTGCTCCCGGTAAATTCCTGTAAAATCAAAAAGGATGGTCCTCATTTTTCTCCTTTCATGGCGCACTGGCTGCGCCAATTAGAGCGTGTTTGAAAATTCATTCCTGCAATCTGCACGCCCCATTTTGCGGGGAATTTGCCCAAAAATCAGTCAGCGTAGTCCGCTATGCCTCCCGATTTTTGGGCAAATTCCCCACAAACTGTGACGCACATCTTGCAGAAAGCAATTTTCAAACACGCTCTAAGGCAGATTTGGAAGTTTACTTCCAAACTTTCCTCCTAAATCTAAACGGTTACTATTTTTCTACTTTTTCAGCGGGTTCAGCTTTCTGCCCGCCGCCACAAGGAACAGTACGGAGAGGAGCAGCTGGATTGCCACGCTCATTGGGACCATGTGCTGTACCAGCCAGTCTCTCTCATAGCCGCCAAACAGACCGCAGAGCATCATAAGCTCCCTGCCGCTTCCCAGCTGATGGCTCAGAAGGCCGAAAAATGTCAGAAATGGGTTCAGGAGGAACAGATAGATCCAGGGGCCTGTATCTGGGGCCGCCCAGAAATCGCCTCCTCTGAGAAACTGCAGATAGTATCCCATGGCCACCACAGCGATCGTGCCCACCACAAAGATCACCACCAGCAGATAGGACATCAGCGCCGCCACGGTGGTCCGCTTAAACATCACGGAGCAGAAGATGCCGATGCTGCCCACAAAAACGCCGGACACCAGAAGGATCGCCACCAGCACAAGCAGATCCAGCAGGCCCACGCCGCCGAAGACCGTGATCAGCGACAGCGCCGGCATGGCGGAAAAGGCGATCACAAAAATAATGCTCAGGGACGCTTCCAGCTTTCCGATGATGATCTTCCACGGATTCAGATGTGTGGTCAGAAGAAGATCCAGCGTCCGTTTTTCCCGCTCCAGGGAGATCGACGCGCCGGCCACCAGCGGAATCGTCAGCAGCATAAGAAAAAACAACAGGTATGCCATGATCATGTAACAGCGCATAGGCATGGTGTAGCTGGCAGGCGTCATGTAACCCCGTATGCTGCTCTCGCCGAAAAAGCAGATCAGGGCAATGGCTCCCAGCAGCAGGTTGCATCCGAAGACGATCCACGAGATCCGGACCGACCGGGTGTTTTTCTTGATCTCCTTTTCAAATACCGGATTCCAGTTCATACGTTCTCTCCTTCCTTCGCGGCGTCGGTGAGGTGGAAGAACAGCGACTCCAGGCTGTTCTGCTCCCTGGCGAATGCCGACACCAGGATACCGGCCTCCACAAGATTCCGAAGCAGCGCCGCTTCCTCCTCCCGGCTGCCGGAAAACCACGCGGCAATTTTATTTTCCTCCACGGAAATCCTGTCCACCAGCGGATTGGCCCGAAGCAGCCGCACCGCCTGCTCCACCTTGTTAAGTACCGTGATCCTCACCGGATTGGAGCTGTCGATGGAAAGCATAATATGGTCGATCTTTCCCTGCAGCACCATTTTCCCCTGGTTGATGATCCCGATGCTGGTACACATATCCGACAGCTCCGACAGAATGTGCGAGCTGATCAGGATGGTGTACCCCTCCTTCTGGAGCTGCTGGAGCAGCAGCTGAAATTCTTTTCTCGTCCGCGGGTCAAGACCGGAGCTCGGTTCATCCAGCACCAGCAGCCGCGGCCGGTTGAGAAGCGCCCGGGCCAGACAGAGCCTCTGCTGCATTCCCCGGGACATTTCGTCCACAAACACATCCTCCACCCCTCTGAGGTTCACAAGCTCCAGAACCTCGTAGCTGCGCACCGTTCCCGCTTTCTGATAAATACCGTAGGACGCCGCGAAAAATTCCAGATATTCCATCACCGTCAGGTTTTCGTACATGCCGAAAAAGTCCGGCACATATCCGATCATGCTTTTCTGAAGCTTCATATCCTTGGTGGTCCTCTGACCGTCCAGCCAGATCTCCCCGGAATCCGCCTTCAGAAGTCCGGTGATGATTCTCAGGGTTGTGGTTTTTCCCGCCCCGTTGGGGCCCACAAATCCGTAAAGTTCCCCTTTGTCCACCAACAGATCCAGTCCGTCCAGGGCGTTTTCTTTCCGGTTGTATTTCTTGTACAGTTTTTCAATGCGGAGCATTTTTTTCTCTCCTTACCCTTGCGTTATGTTCCATTCACCGCCGTCACGACCAGATCCGGCATCAGGAAGGAACCTGTGTATTCGTACTGGCTGGACGCGATCTCTTCCTCTGCCAGCGTGTACCGCACCCGCAGCTGATTGCCGTTGCGAAGATACGGCGACGGGATCCCCCGTTTTGCGGCTACGTCTGTCAGCGTCCAGTCTTCCAGTTCCTCATAGACACCGGTGCTGTAATTGTATACCTCAATGGCCCCGGAGAAACATTTCCAGTCCTCGCTGTGCACATCCAGCCGCTCAAAGGCAATGCTGACGATCCGCTTATTCTGCATGGAAAGCACCTCCTGGGGTTCTTCCATCATAGAGCGGATATATTCCAGATTGCCGCTGATCAGACCGTCGTCCATGGCCGCCACCATCTCGGGACTGGTAAAGATTTCCTGCACCAGCATGGCAAGGCACTGCCTTCGCAGGTCGGACTCTTCAAACAGTGCGTTGAGATAATAGGTAACCTCCATCTGCTGCCCGGACATGATAAGACTTCCCGGACAGTTACTGTAGGAAAACGGGATCTGCTCCGTGGAATAATACTGCTGCGCGTAAGGGCAGTAGACGACACCGTTTTCATCCACATTGCTGACCGCCGCCCGGGCCGTATATAAAACGGTCCCTACGGTCTCATAGCCGGAATACAGCTGGAACGATGCCTCCCAGTCCTGAACCTGCGCGATCAGCATACTGTCCTCCAGCCGGTTCAGGTTCCAGAAATCTATCTGTGTGGAATAATTCTCCAGCAGATCCGTATCGTCAAACCGCTGTCTCAGCCACTCATAGCTTTCCCGGACACTCTCCGTTTCCAGGCCATCCAGTTCAAGAACCTCGCCTTGCTCCAGCGCTCCCAGAGAAACCATATGGCCCGGCAGCATCAGAATACAGTTTTCCAGCGCGAAGCCGGTCTGGTTGGAAACGGTCCCGCTGATCTTTTTGTCCTTCCACCGGAGGTCGCTGACCAGTCCTTCCGTCTCCGGCGTCTTTTCCCTGGACAGCGTAAAGGCGTTCAGGGCGAAGGACGACTGATTGGAAATGGAAATCCTGTTTTTCGTCTCCCCGTAGGCAAGGCTGATCTGCTCGTACCCCATCCCGGCCGTCCCTTCTGTCTCCGTCGGAGAATAATTCATGGCCATGGCCGGAGACATGCGGTAGGAAGGATCCAGATACACCGTATACCCGGAATTGTACGGCGCCTGTATCTCAAAATCCAGCTTTTCCTCCAGCACTGCCCCATTCTGGTTCAGCACATTCTGATAGACGATCACCGGTGCGTTCATCGTCGTGGCACGGCCGAGAAGCGTGATAACCAGCACAAACACCACAGACATTGCACAGATCCCTGCCCACAGGTAATATCTGCGGTTGCGCTTTCTCAGCGCCAGGTACAGCACCGGCCCCGCCAGAACCGCATACCCCACGATCAGTACGATAAACAACACGCTGGAAGGCTGCCGGCGGATCGGCTTATCCTCCAGGAGCATGGCGCTGTCATAGCTGTCCAGATACATTCCGCTCATGACAGACGGAAGCTTGCTGACCACATCCTCCGGAAAAAGAATCTGCATGACTTTTGCCGGATCCCGCCGGAATACCTGCTCCATAGTCGCGCCGGCCGCCCCGGAAGGGTCTATATCGGAAAAAAATTCTCCCTTTAATTCAATGCTTATTCCTCCGTTGGCTTCCCAGCGTTCCAGGTTCTTTCGCTGTTCTTCCTCCAGCATCCCCCGGGAGTAATCCAGCAGAATGAGAATGTCCGGCGCGCCTGCCAGAGCCATCTCCTCCGTCAGCTCCTCCGGCCGGATGCTCACCGCATGAAGCGCATAACTGAGATCCCCTACCTCAGTACCGTTGATCCTGGACGCACAGCCGCCGTCCTCCGCCTCCAGCACAGCGACAACAATCTCATTCTGAAAAATATTTCTTGTGGTGACGGTCTCCATGTTTTCGAACACCACAGTCCCGTTCTGATCCTCCAGAGAGATCGTCACGAAGGTGGAATTAATCGCGATCAGTGAAAGCGTCAGCTCCTTTTGCACGGTCCCGTTCTGGGGAATCTCCACCGGAAGCTCGTAGGTGTACGTCTGATTCCTCTCGGAAATCGCGGAGCGCACGCCCACAAACAGCTGTTCCAGGAACCGGGCCGCCACATCATACCCGCTGATATCCGAGTTCAGCGACACACGAAGCTTCAGGGTGCCGTGAAATTCCGGGCCGTTGTTGGTGAGCGTGACCGTCGCGGGCACCTGATTGTTTCCGCCGCACATTCCCTTCCAGCCGCACTCCAGCGTGGCCGTCAGCTGTTCCGGATCCACCGCGTTGGTGGCGCCGGCGCGCACCAGGGAACTGGAATATCTTTCCCCATATGCGTAAACTGCTGCCGGAGAGCTTCCCAGCAGCAGGAGTACGCACAGCAGCGCTGTCCAGTATTTTTTTCTTTTGCTCAGAATCTTCCTCATGACACTCCCCCTTCTCCCTGACACATGGGCAGCTCCACCTCAAACACCGTCCCCTGGAGGTCGCTCTTTACCCGGATTTCCCCGTGGTGCAGTTCCACAATCTGCTCCGCGATGGCCAGTCCCAGGCCGGTCCCTCCTGTATCTCTGGAGCGGGACTGCTCGGTACGGTAAAACTTCCGGAAAATAGCGTCCAGCTCGTTTTTCGGGATCACATGGCCGTAATTGATCACCTTTGTCACCGCGTAAAGACCGCTTGTTTCCACCTCCACGCGGATCTGCTTGCCTTCCTTGCCGTACTTCACCGCGTTGTTCAGGAGATTGGCAAACAGCCGGGCCAGAAGATCTCCGTCCGCCTCCACGACCATGACTTCCTCCCCGTGACAGAACTGCACCGTCAGATCGTTCTCCACAAAGCTGGGCGTCATCTCGTCCAGCATCTGCTCCATCAGCTGGACCAGGTCAAGCTTTCCCAGACGTAAGGTCATCTCGTTGTGTTCAAGCTTTACAAAGCCGAACAGCTCGTTGGTCAGCTGCTCCAGGCGCAGCGCCTTGCTGTAGGCGATTTCCAGATATTTTTCCCGGGTAGCTTCATCCAGGTCCTTCCTGGTGCGTACCCACCCCAGATATCCGATGATCGAGGTCAGCGGCGTGCGCAGGTCGTGGGCCACGGAGGACACCAGATCGTTCTTGGTGTGCTCCGCGATGCGTTCCTTTTCCATGAGCCGCTTGACGTTTTTCTGCATGGCGTTCAGGTCCGCCGCCATGGCCGCGAACTCATCGCTTCCACGCACCTCCACCGGATGGTCCAGATCCCCCTCCGAGATTTCTCTCACCTTGGCCGCCAGCAAATGGATATAGCGGATGCTCTCTCGGATCATCAGATAAAAGCTGACGGAAAAGGTCAGCACCGCCGCGGCAACCAGAAAAAAGATCCTCGCCTCCGGGCGCAGTCCGTCCGGCCCGAGGATGGCGCTGCGGTATCCGCTGTTCCGAAGATACTGCTCGACGCTGCCAACCAGCCAGGCCACCGCCAGCACCACGCCCAGCGTGATCCCCGCGCAGACTCCCAGACAGAAAATAATTTTTTCTCCGAAGGTTTTAATAAAATTAAGCTTCAATTTTATAACCCACTCCCCACACCGTTGTGATGATCTTTTCTTCCCGTGTGTCGTCCTTCATTTTTCCGCGAAGGCGGCGGATATGTACCATGACCGTATTGTTGGCCTCGTAAAATTTCTCATGCCAGACCCGCTCAAAAATCTCGTCGGTGCTGAACACCCGCCCGGGATTGGACGCCAGCAGATACAGGATATCAAATTCAATAGGCGTCAGCTTCACGTTCTCCCCGTAGCAGACCACCTGGTGGGTGACCTTGTTGATCTCCAGATTTTTCAGCGTGATCACTTCCCGGTTCTCCTGGGGCCTGGAGGGGTTCAGTTCCCGGTAACGGCGCAGCTGGGATTTTACCCGCGCCATCAGCTCCAGGGGATTGAACGGCTTTGACACATAGTCGTCCGCCCCGTTGGTGAGACCGACAATCTTGTCCAGCTCCTGGGTCTTGGCGCTTACCATAATGATCGGGATATTGTTTGTCTCGCGGATCCTGCGGCACATGGTGATCCCGTCCATGTCCGGCATCATCACGTCCAGAAGCACCAGGTCGATCTGCTGCTCCTGGAGCATCTTCAATCCTTCCACCGCGCTGTAGGCTTTCTTTACGTGAAATCCGTCGCTGATCAGATAAATTTCGAGAAGGTCCGCGATCTCTTTTTCATCGTCGACAACCAGTATATTTGTTTCCATCATCTTCGTGTTCCTCTCTTTATTTCTTTTTTCTGCTGTGGATCGTAACGAACTGTTATCATCTTATCATGATTCCGCGGGAAAGTCTTTACCAAATTCTTACTTCTTTTTCGGTCAGCGTAAACAGCGGTAACCATTCAATCAGGTCTGTGCATTTCCTGCGGGGACCGCAGGAAAACGTAGTGATTGCGGGAATCCGGTCAGAGAAATCGCTGCGGCCGTTCAGCGGCACAGCTGCCAGAAAGCGACGGCGCTGGCAGCCGCCACGTTCAGGGAATCCACGCCATGGGACATGGGGATTTTCACGGTATAGTCGCAGTCAGCCAGCACCGTGTCTGAAAGTCCTTCGCCTTCGGTTCCCAGGATCAGAGCCAGCTTTCTCTCTGCCGCCAGCCGCGGGTCGTCCAACGGTACAGAGTCCTCCTTAAGAGCCAGCGCCGCCGTTTGAAACCCCATCTGCCCGAGAAGCTCCATTCCGCCCTCCGGCCATCCGGTCTCCTTGGGCAGGATTGTCCACGGCACCTGGAACACGGTGCCCATGCTGACCCGCACGGCACGGCGGTACAGGGGATTGCTGCAGGCCCCGGTCAGAAGCACAGCGTCCACGTTCAGCGCCGCTGCCGAACGGAAGATCGCGCCCACATTTGTGGGGTTCACCACGTTTTCCAGCACCGCGATCCTTCTCGCTCCGCCGCAAAGCTCCTTTACATCCGGAAGGGGTTTCCGCTTCATGGCGCAGAGCATCCCCCTGGTCAGCGCAAAGCCTGTCAGCCGCGTCAGCACGTCAAACTCTGCCGTATAGACCGGAATCTGCGGACAGCGCAAAAGCAGCGCCCTGGCCTGTCCCTCCAGATGCCTGTGCTCCACAAGGAAAGACACCGGCTGGTATCCTGCGTCCAGCGCCCGGCCGATGACCTTGGGACTCTCAGCGATAAACATCCCTTTCTCCGGCTCGTGGCGGTTCAGCAGCTGGTTCTCTGTGATCCTGGCGTAAACGTCCAGCTCCGGGGCGTCAAAATCTGTAATCTCGATAATATGCGGCATGTTCTCCCTCCTGTCTGGCATATGTTGTAATGATTCAGCCAGCTGATTGGCTGCGGGTTTTTACCACTCTCCCACCAGCGGGCGCGGCACTCTCCACCACTGCTCAAAATCGTCGCAGTAGCGGCTCTGGCAGACTGCATGGTCCTCGGGATACTGATAGCCTGTCCACGCGTGCCACTCTGCCACCGCCTGGTCCAGCGGTCCGTCCTCAAAGGTGCGGCAGAACTCCTCGCAAAGCTCCACCAGATGCTCCGGCTTTCTCGGCGCATTCTTCACAAAATCCTCCAGCCGGCGATTGCACGGAAACAGGATTTCATTTTCCTGCAGCACCATACGGTACAGACTGTATACAATCTCCGACGCCACCCGCAGCTTCATATATCCCTCCGGACGGCATGCCTTCTAGAAATAGTTATAATTCAGCTGCAGATTGCTGTAAAAGGACAGCATCTTATCCTCGGATTCCTGTTTCTGGAACACGGGAATCCGCGCCACAAGATCCGGGATCTCCGGGTCAGCGGTGAACAGTACGCTGGAGCCGATAAAGGAATTTCTCGTGGGCTCGCTTCCCTTCTGCGCCGCGTCGCAGATATAGTCTTTTGTCATATATTTCACATCGAAATACCCGCCCGGATAGGCGCAATCTCCCATGGCAATACATTCTGCCGTGCGGTTTGCTTTTCTGACGTTCTCATAAAACTCTGGCGTCACGATCACCATGCCGTCGATATCCGAGTCGGCACGTTCCATATGCTTTGCCACCGAACCGCCGAACACCAGGGCGAGCACGCCTTCTTTCCCGTGAAAAATGCTGATCAGCTCTTTCACCGCCTGCCGGTGATGGTCATAGTGAAAGGTAAGATCTTCCACTTTTGTCACTGTTTCATGGTTCATGTTAAAACCCTCCTGCTGCATTTTTATCACCGGGAGCCCGGACAGATGTTTCACGTCCAGGCCCCGGTCAGATTCTCTGAAACAGCCTCATTTTACATGACTGCTGTTCCGTTGGCAAGTGTTATTTCGTAACTATTCAGCCCGCCGGTAAGAACGGGCTAGTGGCAGGCAAAACTGTTGCGCCAGTTGAACAAATACCTTATTTTTTCTGAGCTTTCAGTTGATATCTCCGATCTTGTTCACGGAAACCGACGCCACAGAATAAAGGAAGCTTCCGCCTGTTCCGACAATCGTCAGAGTCGAGGGAACCGTTGTCACTTTGATGATCTGAGACATGGCCACGTTCTCCGAACTCTGGGAAATGTGCAGGATCTGAATGACCGCTGCTCCTGGCACATCGCTGCCGTTCAGCTTCATGCCCAGGGTAATGGACACCGGAAGCGATTCATTCTTTTGGGGCGCCAGTGTTGTGCTGAAGGATACACTATAGTATCCTGTCTGCTGAAGAACAATGTTTGCGCTGCCTGCCGTGTGGGTGATTGCCGTTCCGTTGATCAGTCCGTTCTGGTCGAAGACCAGCGCGCCCCCGTTGGTCCCGGGTTTCGCCGGTGTTGAATAAGCGGTAAGGATCTGGTCGGCGCGGCAGCAAGGACCTGTCGGGCCGGTGGAACCGGTGGCTCCTGTCGGGCCGGTGGGACCGCTGGGGCCGGTCGCTCCTGTTGGGCCGGTGGCTCCGCTGGGACCGGTCGCTCCTGTCGGGCCGGTGGCTCCGCTGGGGCCGGTCGCTCCTGTCGGGCCGGTGGCTCCGCTGGGGCCGGTCGTTCCTGTCGGGCCGGTGGCTCCGCTGGGGCCGGTGGCTCCTGTCGGGCCGGTGGGACCGATGATTCCGTCGGCTCCGGTAGCGCCGTCGGCTCCTTTGGGAATCACAAAATCAAAAACTGCATTGTTTTCATCACCGCTGTTTGTAACCTGAGCAGGTGTCTGGGAATCTCCGGTAGTGACTGTACCGACCTGAACGGTCGCCGCTGTTCCGGTGGCTCCGTCTTCTCCATCTTCGCCTGTTGGGCCAGTGGGACCCGTTGGGCCGGTCGGACCGGTCGGACCGCTTGGTCCGGTGGCTCCTGTTGGGCCGGTCGCTCCGCTGGGGCCTGTCGCCCCGCTGGGGCCGGTCGGACCGGTTGGGCCGATGGCTCCACTGGGACCGGTCGCGCCTGTTGGGCCGGTCACTCCGCTAGGGCCGGTGGTTCCTGTTGGGCCAGTCACTCCGCTGGGACCTGTCGGGCCGGTTGGGCCGGTCGCTCCGCTGGGGCCTGTCGCGCCTGTTGGGCCGGTCGCTCCGCTGGGACCGGTGGAACCCGTCGGACCGGTCACTCCGCTGGGGCCTGTAGGACCCGTTGGGCCGGTGACTCCTCTCGGACCCGTTGCGCCTATTTCACCTGTTGCTCATGTCGCT
>JAGHIA010000098.1 GCA_017887445.1 Fusicatenibacter sp. | reverse complement strand
TGAAAATTCATTCCCGCAATCTGCACGCCCCACTTTGCGTGGAATTTGCCCCAAAATCAGTCAGCGTAGCCCGCTACGCCTCCTGGTTTTGGAACAAATTCCCCACAAACTGTGACGCACATCTTGCAGAAAGCAATTTTCAAACATGCTCTAATCCCCCATCTATTAGATATCCTGCGTCATCTGGCCGGATATTTCATATACGGTCTACCAGATAACAGTATAGCACAGAATATTTCTTGAAACAATCGCAGGTTTTCGGTAACAGTTCAGCACCGCTGAACTGTTACGGTTTTCGTGCCGCATCCCTGTCCACATCTTGAAATTCTTCTTTTGATTGTATATAATTGAAATATTAAGTCAAAAGGAGCATTACTTATGTCAACACCATCTTATGAAGAAATTTATACAACGCTGAAACAGCAGAATCAGCTGCATCTTCTGAAATATTACGACCAGCTGACCCCGGACCGCCAGGCTGCGCTGCTGGAGCAGATCCATTCCATCGACTGGGAGCTGATCGGCCTGACCAAAAAGGCCCCCTCCGCAGACGAGGACGCGCCGAAGGACATCGAACCGCTGGGCGCCATGGAGCTTTCGGAGATCGAACGCCGCCGCGAGGAGTTCACCTCC
Organism: Fusicatenibacter sp.; assembly: GCA_017887445.1. GTDB lineage: Bacteria > Bacillota > Clostridia > Lachnospirales > Lachnospiraceae > Fusicatenibacter. Next base: position 14,643 of record JAGHIA010000098.1, on the reverse strand, counting down.
ATCGGCCTGGACGCGCTGCGCGCCCGGAAAACAGGCGCCGTCCTGCTTGCCGGAGGCCAGGGAACCCGCCTCGGTTTCGACAAACCAAAAGGAATGTTCAACATCGGCGTCTCAAAAACGCTGTACATTTTCCAGTGTCTGATCAATAATCTGATGGATGTGGTAAAACAGGCCGGCGCCTGGGTTCCGCTGTACATTATGACCAGCCAGAAAAACCACGAGGACACCACCGCCTTTTTCCGTGAGCATGATTATTTCGGCTACAATCCCGACGAGGTCCACTTTTTCCGCCAGGATATGGCGCCTTCCGTAGGCTACGACGGAAAAGTGCTGATGGAGGCCAGGGACCGCATCAGCCTTTCCCCCAACGGCAACGGCGGATGGTTCTCCTCTCTGTGCCGCGCCGGTTATCTGAAGGAAATGCAGGAACAGGGCATCGAATGGCTGACTGTCTTTTCCGTGGACAACGTGCTGCAGCGTATCAACGACCCGGCCTATGTGGGAGCCGTGATCGCCTCCGGCTGCGACTGCGGCGGCAAGGTGGTCCGCAAAGCCTCCCCGGACGAGCGGGTGGGCGTTCTCTGCAAGGAGAGCGGAAAACCGGCTATCGTAGAATATTACGAGATGACCGACGACATGCGCAGTCTCAGGGACGAAAACGGAGCGCTGCTTTACAACTTCGGCGTTACGCTGAATTATATGTTCCGCCTGGAGCGGCTGGTGGACATCCTGAACCGGAAGATGCCGGTGCATATTGTGGAGAAAAAGATTCCGTTTATCGACGAAAACGGAACGGAAGTGAAGCCGGACGCGCCCAACGGCTATAAATTCGAGGAGCTGGTGCTGGACATGATCCATATGATGGACAGCTGCCTGCCCTACGAGGTGGTGCGCGAGAACGAATTCGCGCCAGTGAAAAACAAAGAAGGTGTGGATTCTGTAGACACCGCAAGAGCGCTGCTGGTGAAAAACGGCGTGGAAATCTGACGGACATTCCCGTAAGAACGGAGCATGCGGCAAATCGTAATAGCTGTAACAATTCAGCCAGGTCTGTGCATTTACTGCACAGACCGTATGAAAAAAGGTAACAGTTCAGCGTTGCTGAACGATTACACACTTCGCGCTGAAGGCCTCGGGATTTTCGCACATTCTGTGCGAAAACACCTCGCGGGATAGCGCCAAGTTGAACTGTTACGAAAAAAGTCCATCTGAGGCAAACCCCAGATGGACTTTTTTCGTCTGTATTTCAAGCAATTTCGCGCCGCAGGCCATGGAAACCGTATAGAAATGACCAGAGCGTGTCTGAAAATTCATTCCGGCGATCTGCACGCCCCACTTTGCGGGAAATTTGCAGGGATGACGGCACGCGAAACGCTCGCTGTACGTTTACTCTACCGTGATCTCTTCCTGTCCGGCCTCCAGAACCGTCTCTTTTCTGGTGTTTCCGTCAAAGATCTCCACGTTCCAGTCGGTATGGCTTCCTTTAACAGAGATCCAGATCCGTCCTTCCTTCTTCACAGCATGGATGGTATTGACCGTATCGCCCAGAAGGTCCGGAATCTTGGCGGTCATCTCCTGTCCCTCCTTCGGCTGATAGATCCGAAGGGTGGCTCCCGCGCTGTAATCATAATCGGGACGCTGCTCCTCCTGTCCCAGCACAAGAAGTGTGGATTCCTTCACATACAGAGGCATGGAGAAATAGTCGTAGGTTCCCTGATACCATCTTCCGCCTTCTTTGCTCTCTCCGGTCAGCAGGTCGGTCCAGGTTCCTTCCGGCAGATAGTACTCCGCCGTATGGTCCTCGCGGAATACCGGAGCCACAAGCAGGGCGTCGCCCAGCATATACTGCTGGTCCAGATATCTCACCGCCGGGTCCGCCGGGTACTCGAAGACCATCGGGCGCATAACCGGAACGCCTTCCTCATGGGCCTCCACTGACATCTGATAGATATACGGCATCAGACGGCATTTCAGGTTGGTAAAGAATTTTACAACCTGGCTGGCCTCCTCGTCGAACGCCCACGGCACGCGGTAGCTCTGGGAGCCGTGGAGACGGCTGTGGGTGGACATCAGTCCAAACGCCGCCCAGCGCTTGTAAAGATCCGGCGTCGCCGTGTTCTCGAAGCCGGAGATATCGTGGCTCCAGAAGGAGAAGCCGCTCATGGCGAAGGAAAGTCCGCCGCGCAGGGTCTCCGCCATGGACGGATAATTGGCCGAGCAGTCGCCGCCCCAGTGTACCGGGAATTTCTGTCCCCCTGCCGTGGCGCTTCTGGCAAACAGTACCGCCTCGTTCTTTCCGCGGTTTTTCTCCAGCAGTTCAAATACCACTTTATTGTAAAGATAGGTATAATAATTGTGCATGGCCTGCGGGTCGCTGCCGTCGTGATACACCACATCCACCGGCACACGCTCGCCAAAGTCTGTCTTGAAGCAGTCTACGCCGCAGTCCAGCAATGTCTGCAGCTTGCCGGTATACCACTTCACCGCGTCCGGGTTGGTGAAATCCACCAGGCCCATGCCCGCCTGCCAGTTGTCTGTCTGCCATACGCCCCGTCCGTCGGCGCGTTTCAGCAGATAGCCGTTCTTTACACCCTCCCGGAAGAACTCTGTTCCCTGGGCGATGTACGGATTGATCCAGACACAGATGTGCAGACCTTTTTCATGATACTTTTTCAGCGTGGCGCGGATATCCGGGAAACACTGCTTGTCCCACTCAAAATCGCACCAGTGGAATTCATGCATCCAGAAGCAGTCAAAATGGAATACGCTAAGAGGAATCTCCCGCTGCTCCATTCCCTCGATAAAGGAGGTCGTCGTCTTCTCGTCATAGTTTGTCGTAAAGGAGGTAGAAAGCCACAGGCCGAAGGACCAGGCCGGCGGCAGCGCCGGGCGTCCGGTAAGCTTCGTGTACTCTCTCATGATATTCTTGGGATCCGGGCCGTGGAACAGGTAATATTTGACTCTCTCGCCGGGAACGGAAAAGCCCACATACTCTACCTTCTCGCTGGCAACCTCAAAGGATACCCGGTCCGTGCTGTCCACAAGGATTCCGTAGCCGTTGTTTGTCATATAAAACGGTACGCACTTATAGGAAACCTGGGAGGCCGTGCCGCCGTCCTCGTTCCAGGTGTCCACCACCTGTCCGTTTTTGACAAAAGCGGTAAAACGCTCGCCAAGGCCGTAAACGCACTCGCCCACCTGCAGGGACAGCTCGCTGACCATGTACGGTTCATAGTCCTCGCACATATAATTGCCGGCGGGAAGCATGGTCGTTCCCTTCCGGTTCCATCTCATATATCCCAGATTGCGGAACCCGCTGCCCGTAAGGATCTTTCCATCCGCCTCAAAGGTATAGGCGAAATTTTCTCTCTGCACGCGCACCTGCACTTTGCCGGTGTCCAGAACCGCCTCATCTTCGCCGATGGTCACGCGCACATCCTGATAGATCTCTTCGTTTTTCTCAAAGCTTGGAACATTGTTGTCATAGGCCTCGTAATGCCAGGCCTCCATGGAAACCGTGTCCGGCGTATGGGCCACAAACTCAATGGTGATGGTAGGAAGATTTAAGGTCGCGCCGCGGCTCTCGATCTTTTTCGTCGTGGCCAGGACCCTCATTCCTCCCGGGATTTTTTCCACCTCGTACGCCTGCATGGCGTAGGATGCGTTTGCCTTCTCGCTGGGCAGCCAGTAGCCTTCTGTAAATTTCATACGAATCTTCTCCTTTCGCGCTGCCGCCGGTTCCGGTGTATGTGAAAACATTTCAAATATGATAACCGTTCAGCGTTGCTGAACGATTACACGCTTCGCGATGCACAGAAACTGCATTTCATGCAGTTTCGCGCTGCAGGCCTCGGGTTTTCGCGCATTCTGCGCGAAAACACCTCGCGGGATAGTGGCAAGCTGAACGGTTACCAAATATGCTCTATCCTATCCGAAACCGCGGACAGTTTTTGTCTCTGTCAGCTGTCTTAACTGTACCATATCCCGCAGCGCAAAAACAGGTCATATCCTGTGAAAAAATACGTCGATTTTATCTTTTTTAATCTCGTTCCTATAGCCGCCAGGCGCCCGCCTAAAAACTGATCTCCTCGCAGTATTCCATAGTAAGAACGCCGTCCTTCACCTCCAGCGGATATGCCACATACCCGGAGCGGAAGTAGTTCTCTCCGCTTCCTCTCCAGCGGTCGCCGAAATAGTACAGCCTTCCGTTTACCTCCAGCAGAAACGCCGCCTGGCTTTGGTAAGTGGTCTCGTCGCCAATCTCCCTCAGGCTGGTCCACGGCTGCTCCATGCCTTTGGCCTGACCATATTTTCCCTGGTTCGGGTCCCAGCCGGTGCAGAAGGAAGAGATCATGTAATAAATCCCCTCATGCCTGATCACCGCCGGCGCTTCCCGGTACTCGCCCTGCCACAGCCGGTGGACCAGACAGTCCACGTTCATATAGTCTTCGCTGAGCCGGTAAACATGCAGATCCGCGTTGTCTCTGGCCGCGGAAATGAAATACGCGGTTCCGTCATCGTCCTTGAACAGGGTGCAGTCTCTGGACATATAGCCATAGGGATTGAAATGACCGTGATAGACGAAATCTCCGTCTGGCGTATCGCAGTCTGCCACTGCCACCGCCGCCTCCCGGTAATCTGTGCCATTCTCAAAATGTACCCACAGCACGAACTTTCCGGTTTTTTCGTTGTAAAGCACCTTGGGCCGCTCCAGATTTACTTTTCCCCCGTCCTCTTTGCGCAGCATCAGCTTTGTCCGTACCCGGTAGCCTTCCATTTTTGACTCTGTGGTCAGGATATGATTGCGGAATTCCCAGTGCATCAGATCTTCAGAACGGTAGCAGCTGACGTAAAAATTCTCCCGCCGGTCTTCACCGTACCAGTAATAATACTCCTGATGTTTTATGATATATCCCCCGTGGGCGTGGATCTCCTTGCCCTCCACATCCCTCCATACTTCTCCGTTTTTCAGTTTTTCCATACTCGTTTCTCCTTTGGCTTATTCGTTTTCGCCTTCCGCCTCATCGCTCCCTTTCAGAAGCGCTTTCCTGTATTCTTTGGGCGTCACGCCAAACTTCTCCTTGAATATTTTAGCAAAATACTGGCTTTTTTGGTACCCCACCTGCTCCATTACTTCATGGACCCGCAGGTTCTGCTCCAGCAGCTTTGCCGCTTTCTCCATCTTCACGTCTGTAATGTAGGCAGACAGGTTTTTCCCTGTCTCCTCCTTGAACACCCGCGACAGATACGCCGGATTCAGATGCACCAGGTCGCCCAGAACCTCCAGGGACAGGTTGGCGTTGTAATGCTCGTCAATGTACTGCCCGATCCATGAAATTGCCGTCTGGTCCGCCGTCTTCTTATGGGGCTGGAAATACTTTTCCGCCACACGCTTCAGCGTTTCCTCAAAATCCTCCTTGAGGATCGGTTTGACCAGATACTCTGTCACGCCGTAGCGCACCGCCTGCTGGGCATAGTCAAATTCGCTGTAGCCGGATACAATGATGGTCTTGGTGGGATACTGAGATTCCTCGATGAACCTGACCAGGTCCAATCCTGAAATCTTAGGCATTTTGATATCTGTGATCAGAAGGTCCGGCTTCTGCTCCTTTATGATATCTCTGGCCATGGAACCGCCCCTGGCGGTCAGCACCTGGGAGAACCCCAACGCCTCCCAGTCGGTCAGCGTTTTCAGATATTCCAGCATATAACTCTCATCATCAACAATCAGTACCTTCATCTCATCCCCTCCATATCTCTGTAACCGTTCGTAACAGTTCAGCAAAGCGGAACTGTTGCCGGCCAGCCGAACCGTAAGGAACCGTTATTTCCCATCACATATTTTCACGCTGCCGTGTTTTCTGCAGGAATTTTTCCTTGGAATCGTTTCTCTTTTCCACCGTGATCCGGAACGACACCCGAAGGCCGCCCCAGATACTTTTTCCAAAACTCAGACCGCAGGAATCGTCATAGTAGTTGGTCAGCCTCTGATTGACGTTCCACAGGCCCACGCTCTCGCCTTCTCTGCGCTCCTTTTTGGCGATTTTCTGCAGCAGCTGATAGATTTCCTCCTCTTTCATGCCTTCCCCGTCGTCGGAAACCTCAAACTCCATGGAACCGTCCATGCGCTCGAAAGCCTTCACATAGATATGCTTGGCATTCTCCCGCGCCTCGATGCCATGCTCCACGCTGTTTTCAATGATCGGCTGCAAAAGCAGCGGCAGAATCTTTCTGCGGCAGACCGCCTCGTCCGCCTCGATGGTGTACTCGATATCCTTTCGCATGGCCATGATCTCCAGGTATGCCTTGGCGTACGCCATCTCCTCGCCAACGGTCACAATGGCTTTATGTTTCGTGCAGTACCGGTAGTAATCCGCCAGGTGGACCGCCATTTTCCTTACCATCTGCGGATGCTCCGCCACTGTGACGATATAGGACAGGCTGTTATACAGAAAATGGGGATGGATCTGCAGCTGCAGCTGCCGCAGCTCCGCCCGGTTGCGCAGCTCCTGCTCTTTCACGGTGGACTCCAGCAGAAATTTCGTGTGCCGCACCATGCCGTTAAACTGATCGAACACATAAGCGAACTCGTTGTCCGGAACCTCCTCGATCCGGGTGTTCAGATCGCCGTTTTCCACCTGTTTCAGCTTTTCTGTGAGGATCTGCAGCTGCAGCAGGATGTTCTTGTAATAAAGGATCATAAAGATCAGTCCGATGGCCAGGGAGGTGAGCAGAAGCCCACCGGTAATCCTGGTAAGATTCTGCACCGGCTCCATGATCTTTTTCAAAGGATAGTAGGAAATCAGCTCCAGTCCGTTGGACACTTCCCCGGAACTCAGGGCCTGATATTTCTCCCGTTCTACCTTTATCTCGCTGATCTCCCGTTTTCCCTCCTGCTCCTCCATCCCGGCGATCAGTTCTTCTTCTATATCGCTTGTGGGAAAGATACTCTCCGTCCTCTTGTAAACCAGCAGGGTTCCGCCGTCCTCCATACCGGACGCCATACTCTTAATATTCCAGAGGAAATCCCGGTCCATCCGGATCATCAGGTATGGCCCTTCCTGTTTTCCCTTGTAAACGGTATATTTCCGCACAAAGTAGACCTCGTTGTCATAAATGACCCACTGATTGTCCTGGGGCGCCTCCAGAAGCTTCTCATTTACCACATGCTGGGACACTGTGGCGATGATCCTCTGGTCCTGGGGCCAGTACAGCGCGAACATCCCCATTCCCACATTGCTTATCTGCCGCTGTCTCAGATACTCCACGATCTGATTTACGTTCTGTACATACTCGTAGAGATCTCCCTCATCGATCGCCAGGCAGAGCATTTTCAGCGTGTCGCTGTTCAGGATCCCGTCCGCCTCAATCTCAATTTCTTTGATTTTCTGTTCCAGAAGCGTCTTGGAATATTTCATCTGCAGATTTGTCGTCTGAATCAGAGACTCTTTCAGGCTCCTTGTACTGTAGCCGTACAGGATCACAAATCCCACTGCAATTATCACAAGAAATACCATAAATATTTTAAAAATCGACCTGACTTTTTTCATCTGTGACCTCATCTGTATGCTAGAAAAACATAGTGTCTGCGGGCATCCCGTCCATAGGCGAAACGATGTTCAAGGGCCGGATGCCGCTGCCATTCATCTGGCTGAATTGTGACCTTATCCGACCTATTATAAATTTATTTTTTCAAAACTGCAACATACAGATACGGGGAACCGCCCATGGAGCGTGTTTGAAAATTGCTATCTGCAATCTGCACGCCCCAGGAACGCTTCCCCGTAATTACTCAGACAGCGCTACACTTTCATACGGTCTGTGCAGTGGATGCACAGACCTGGCTGAATAGCTGCCGCGTCTGTTCACTGTTTATTTTACAGACTGATACCACTCATTTACTTCTTTTGTGATCTCATCGCCGCCCTCAGCCTTCCAGTCGCTGACAAACTGGTCAAAGGCATCCGCGGACTCCTTGCCGTAAATAATGTTGGTGTATACCTGTTTCTCCATGGTCTGCAGCTGCTCCCATTTCTGCTGCATGGTAGCTGTCGGCGCGCTGTTGAACAGGTTAGCGATCAGCTCGTCCCTGTGCTCGTTTGCCACTACAAATCCCTCGGAGGTATCCGGAGAGGTCTCAAAGGCTGCCGCCGCGCGGATCTCCTCGCTGCTCGTGGGCTCCTTGCCCTCGCTTACATTTGCGTATGCCTGCATTCCGTCAAGTCCCGGTGAGTTTTTCAATACGGTAGACTTACCTGGCATAAACGGATCGGTCACCGGCGGATCGAACTTGGAAGAATCGTATACTACTTCCCCGTCCACGATATCGTAATCGTAGCCTTCCAGATAGCCGTACTGGAAGTCTCCGGTTCCGAAGCATGCGTCATACAGCCAGTCATAATAGGTAAAGAACGCTTCCATGTTGTCGAAATCCGCGTTGAACATCAGCCATCCATCGTTGGTCTGCGCGGACTGATAGGTGGGTTCTCCGTTGTCCTGGCAGATGTTCGGGTATGCTTTGATGACAGCGTTGGGGTCTGCGCTGGTTACGTCGCGCACAGAGTCGATACACCAGGGTCTTCCGATAAAGATTCCCGCTTTTCCTTCGGTAAACTGTACCATAGCGTCCCACGCTCCGGTGGCCGCTGCCTCCTGGAAGATCCATCCGTTGGCGTGCCACTGAGCCATACGCTCCAGAGTCTTTTTGTTTCCTTCATTGATAGAGCCGTAGGTCAGATTTCCGGACTCGTCCTCCTGCCATACGCCAGGAATATACACGCCGGAATTTGCTGAGAACAGCGGCACCGGATCGCCTACCCAGCCGGTATTATAGATATCTGTTCCGGAATAAGTGAATCCATAGGTGTCGTCCTGGCCGTTTCCGTCCGGATCGTTCTCCGTAAACGCCTTGATCACCGCCTCAAACTCGTCCATGTTGGTGGGCGCGGTCAGTCCCAGCTTGTCCAGCCAGTCCTGACGGATGATCATTACCTGGCCCTCGGTCAGCGCCGGACAGCAGGCGATGCCGTAGGTTTTTCCGTCCTTTGTCACCGGATAGAAGGTCTCCGGATACTTGTCGTAGATTTCCTTCAGACGGTCCGGCATATACTGCTCGATATCGTCGTCGATGGCTTTTACCCGTCCCGACTCGATCATGTCTGCGATCATCTGCGTGCCGTATACCGGAAAGACATCCGGAAGCTCCTCAGAACCGGTCAGCGCCAGACGCAGCTTTGTGTCATAGTTCTCCGAATCGCCGCCAAGAAGCGTGGTCTCCATTTTGATGCCCAGCTTTTCCTCTGCCAGCTCGGTCATCGGGTTTTTGTTGATATCCTCCCCGTCACCGTATCTGCCGGCATTCTCGTCCAGCTGCTTCGCAATCGTGATGGTCAGCGTCGGCACATACTTTCCGTCCGCGTTTTTCACAGCCGCCTGCTCCTCGGTTTCTCCGCCGCCTTGTCCACATGCGCTAAGAAGCATAGCGGAAGCCATTGCCACTGAGATCAGGGCCTTTGCCTTTTTGTTTTTCATTTCTTCTCTCCTCCTATGTTTTTTTGGTTACTCTTGTAATCATCCGGCTGCGCCGGACTGTTACGAACTATTCTTTTACAGCGCCCATAACGATGCCTTTTACAAAATACTTCTGCAGGAACGGGTACACCAGCAGAATCGGAAGCGCTCCGATAAATACCTGCGCCGCTTTGATGGTACGCTCGGACATAGCCGTGGCAGACGCGGGATCCAAAGCCAGATCCTGTTTGTTGCCCTGCACGACGATCACCTGCAGGAAGGATGCCAGCGGATAATTCTTGGTATCCGACATATACAAAATACCGGTGAACCATTCGTTCCAGTTTCCTACCATGATAAACAGCGCCACCGTCGCCAGTCCTGCCTTGGACAGCGGAAGGTAGATCTTCCTCAGCACCGTGAAAAAGCTGGCTCCGTCGATGAGCGCCGCTTCCTCCAGCGCCTTGGGAATGGATTTGAAAAAGTTCATGATCAGGATCAGGTTGTAGCACCCGAATGCTCCGGGAAGGATATATACCAGAAAATTATTTTTCAGTCCCAGAGACGTATTCACCATGTAGCTGGGGATCAATCCGCCGCTGAACAGCATGGTAAACACGAAAAACCACATCAGAACCGTCCGTCCGCGGAACTCTTTGGACAGCGCGTACCCTGCCGTTGTGATGACAAACATACTGAGAAGCGTTCCCAGCGATGTCCGAAGCAGCGCGATGCCCATGGAACGGACAAAGTTGTTGTTGCCGAAGGTTTTTATGTACGCCAGCGGCGTGAAATCCACCGGCCAGAAGGTGACAATTCCGCTGTTCGCCGCGCTCTTTCCACTGAAAGAGATCGCCAGCAGGTTGATCAGCGGCAGCAGGCAGAGCAAAGCAACTGTCACAAGAAAAACCGTATTGCAGAACACAAATATTTTTCTGCTCAGTGATGAACGACGCATGCTTTTTCCCTCCCTTAAAAGATTCGGTAGCCGGCGACTTTGTAGGCAATCCGGTAAGAGATCACCGTCAGAATCAGACCGATGCCCGATTTAAAAAGTCCGACTGCCGTACCAAAGCTGTATTGTCCGTTGACCAGTGACTGACGGTACACATAAGTATCGATGATATCGCCTGTGCTGTAGGTCAGCGGTGAATAAAGGTTGTAAATCTGATCGAAGCCTGCGTTCAGAACGTTTCCGAGGCTGAGGGTGGCCATAACGATGATCATCGGCATAATCCCCGGAATCGTAATGTGCAGGGTCTGCTGCAGGCGATTGGCTCCGTCCATCTCCGCCGCCTCGTAGAGACTCTGATCGATGTTGGAGATTGCCGCCAGATATACGATCATGCCAAAACCGAAGCCTTTCCACAAATCGGAAATAACCACAATCTGCCGGAACATTCCCGCCTCGCCCAAAAAGAAAATCGGCTCCACGCCGAAGTTTTTCAGCAGGCTGTTGACGATACCGTCCATTCCAAGAATGTCTCTGAGCATTCCCGCTACCGTTACCCAGGAAAGGAAATGGGGAAGATATACCAGCGTCTGGATTCCTTTTTTCAGTCCCACATTTTTTACTTCATTCAGCAGCAGGGCCATGATGATCGGCACGATCAGCCCTAAAATAATCTTGCTCACCGCAATGATTACCGTGTTGATGATTGCCTGATAAGATTCCTGGAACTCAAAAATCTGCTTGAAGTTATTCAGTCCCACAAATTCCGACCCGGTAATTCCAAGCCAGGGTTTGTAATTCTGAAACGCCATGATCAGGCCGCCCATCGGAGCGTAACAGAAAATCACCGCAAACACAAACGCCGGAGCAATGAGAAGATACAGCGGCCAGCTGTGCCTGATCTCCTGTTTCCATGACTTCCGGGCAATCCTGTTCGGTCCCGTCCGTCCTTTCTTCATTTCACATACCTCCCAGTCTTTCGGCATAGGCCCTTCTCTTTGAGAGCCGGCGCCTTTCTGGCACATCTGCCTCCAGACCTCTTTGGACCTGTCCGCTTCTGTGCATTGTATCTCTGAATGTATTATACAACACCTTTTTTCCGTCAAAACACACCACAATCTTTACATAATGTCCCCAATTTTTACCATTTTTCAGAGCGTGTTAGAAAATTCATTCCTGCAATCCGCACGGCCCGCTTTGCGGGGAATTTGGTATAACAAGCCAGCCAGCTGAATGATTACATTCCCTACAACACGAAAAAAGCGAATGGTTTTCTTTCCCATTCGCTTTTTTATTTCCTTTTTATGTCCTTACAGATCCTCTGAGCCGCTCAGCACCTTATTGAGAAGATCCGCGAACGGCTCCATGGCGTTTTTCGCCTCCTCCACGGTGTTGGTCTGGGCGCCTACCTCCAGCAGCAGCGACCTGGGTTTCAGGTGCAGGTTGTACCGGTAGCCTTTCAGATAAATGCATCTGGTATAATCCGGATAATACTGCTTCGCCAGATATTCCAGCTGAAAGGAGAAGGCCAGATTATCCTCTATATAAGGATTGGGCAGATAGGAGATCTCCCCGTTCTGATTGGTCCTGCTCAGTCCGTTGAAAAACATCACCTGCGCCGTCTGCTTCCCGTTCACCTCCGTGACCAGGCGCTTCGACTCATCCACCCCGTCCCGGTGCAGGTCGATGACCACCTCCACAGAAGGATGCTCCTGCAGCGCCTGACTGATGACCGGCTCCGCGTAGTTGTAAGCGGCGCTGCGGTCCAGCTGGCCATCCACGATGTCAAAAGTATCCGTAATATGCAGCACCTGATACCCGTACCGCTCCTGTAAAAGCTGTACAAGATAATCCCCGACGCCGATCACCGTGGTGGAGGTATCGCCGGCCACGGAGTCGGCAAACCCTTCCTGGGAATGGGTGTGATAAATCAGAATCTGGGGGTTCTCCGGATCCTTCTCCAGTTCCATGTCCTTACCCAGCAGCGTCTGGGCGTTGATCTGGGACTCCAGCGCTGTGGTGGTCGGGTCTACCACAAAAAAATTGTTCAGCAGAGAATGGAAATCCCCCAGCTGCTCTTTGGGGATCTCCACCTGCTTTTCCAGCGCCGTGCCTTCCGGAATCTGAACGGTTTCCTGGGCATCCTCGCCGCTTTGCGCTCCCGCCGCGCTTCCTGTGCCGTCCGTCTGCCCGTTTTCTGCTCCTGCTCCGTTTTCCGTACCGTCTGCTTGCCCGCTTCCTCCTGTTCCATTTCCAGTTCCATCTGCTTGCCCGCTTCCTCCTGTTCCGCTTCCCGGTCCGTCTGTCTGCCCGCTTTGGCTCCCTGCTTCGTTTCCCTTATTCTGTGCCTGCTGATTTTCTTCTGTGACAGCCTGTTTCTGGTTTTCGTCCTGGCTTTTTTGAGCCACCAGCTTCTCATTTTCCTCCAGGATTGCCCTGGCGGTCCGCTCATCCTCAATCATGGTCTCTTCCCCACAGTCCGTCTCTGCGAAGGACAAAATCGGAAACTGCTCCCCCACGGTCCGCAGCACCGCCAGAAACATATCGTCCGGCTGTTCCTCCCGGCTGTACTCCAGTCCCGGCAGAAACATCCCGGCCGCGCGGCCGCCGGCCTGCACATAGGCCTGCCCGAGAAGCTGCGCGCCATGTCCAGGATTTTTCCGCTCCCAGAGCGTATAACACTTTCCCACCAGATATATTCCCACGAGAACCACGCACAGGATCAGCGCCGCGCGCACCTTCTTTTCCAGATCATTCATATCATCACCTTTAATTATGATATGTCCAACCCTTTCCGGAAAGAACACTTCGTAACTATTCAGCAAGCTCTGTGCATTTACGGCACAGACCATATGAAAACGTAGTTCATACCCATATCCAATCCATCAACAGGAAAAAAACGCCGCTCACTTGGCCGCATTCAAAGAAACCGCCTATTTGGACTGAGACGTGCTGGAAAACGCCAGGTTCAATCCTTCGGAGATTGTAAAACTCAGCCGTTTCACCGTCTCGTCGATATCTTTCGGTGTTACATACATGCTCATCATTGACGGACTGATCAGCTCCGACAAAAATTCGTCCATCTCCGACTCCTCCAGGGATTCCAGAAGCTCCGCTACCGCGTCATGGATGATCGTCGCCGCGTCCACCACCGTGGGAACACCGATCCCGATGACCGGAACCTTCAGCGTCTCCTGGTTCAGTCCGGTTCTGTAATTGCCCACGCCGGAACCGGGACTGATACCCGTGTCCGTCAGCTGGATTGTGCAGTTCAGACGCCGGATGCTCCGGGCAGCCAGCGCATCGATGACCACCAGGACGTCAGGATTTGTCTCCTCCACCACACCCTGGAGAATCTCCTGTGTTTCCATACCCGTCTGGGCCATCACCCCGGGAACCAGCGCGCTGACACGGATCACATGGTCCTCGCCCATGGCCGCCACGCCATATTCGTTGACGATATGTCTGGTGATGCGCAGATTGTCCACCACCATCGGCCCCAGCGCGTCGGCGGTAATATCCCGGTTTCCCAATCCCACCACCAGCACGGAGCAGTCCTGATCCTTGGGGAGCATTTTTTTCAGACATCTGGCGATCTCCTGGGAGATTTCCCTGTGATACTCCTCGTCGGGAACCGCCAGGTTCGGCGCCTCCATCGTCACATAGGTTCCCATGGGCTTTTCCATCAGCCGCGCGCCCTGCTCTGTCTCGATTTTCACAAGCGTCGTCCACACCTCCCGCGCGCGGTTGTAACGTTTTTTGATCTCCACTCCTGGGATCTCTACCTGGTCTTTTTCAAATTTTTCGCCGTTTTCCATTGCAAGATCTGTGCGGACTCTGAATCTTCCAATCATATGAATCTCCTTTCACTTCCGACCTGAATCGTGTTCCACGCCGCAGACAACAGGGTTTGCGGCTGCTGTGAATCGTAACGTTAGGTTTGTTCTGTCATAAGCATTTCCATATCCGCTATTTTTACTCATTTTTTCTCAATGTGGGAGGGGACGAAAGCGCGGCAAAGCAGGCGGCATGGCGTGGGGCGGGCGGCTGTGGGGGCGCGGAAAATCTAAACGCCCCGGAGACGTTCCGGCCGGGGACCGGCGCAATTCACCAGGAAATCTTTATGATTTCCCGGTTCAGTGCGCCTCAGATTCCGTGCTGGCAGCACGGAATCTGCCCCG